>NZ_JAGQBG010000079.1 GCF_024345515.1 Cyanobium sp. N5-Cardenillas | reverse complement strand
TGGACGTTGCCGTTGTTGCGCATGAAGCAGTACACCTGGGCGCCCTTGCCCCCGGGCCCCTCGTGGTCGTTGCCAGCATAGGCGCTCGGCGCCGTGCCGGCGGTGGCCAGCAGGCCGGCGGCCGCCGCCAGGGCGAGGGGGCCCAGTCGGCGAAGGAGAAAGTGGCGTGAGGCCATCGGACCGCAAGGGAAGAACAAGGTGGCCCAACGTATCGACCCCTGCGCGGCTGTCCAGGGTGGTCAGCCGCCTGGCGGGGCGGCGGTGGCGGGGAGCACCAGCTTCACCACCAGAGGCAGGATCACCAGCACGGTGATCAGGCGCACCGCGTGCAGGCTGGCCACGGCCGCCCCCACGCCGAACTCCGCCCCCACGAGGCTCATGCCGCTGATCCCCCCCGGGGCCGCCCCCAGCAGGGCCACCACCGGGTCGACGCCCATCAGGCGGCTGCAGCCGAGGCCCACCACCAGGCCGGTGACCACCAGGGTGACCGTGATCAACAGGGCGGGCCGCCATAGCTGACGCAGCTCCAGCAGGGCCGTGCCGGTGAGGCCGGTGCCGATCACCGTGCCGATGCCGATTTCCAGCAGGGTGCGGGTACCGACCGGCCATTGGGCCACCTCGAGCCGGCCCGTCACGCTGACCAGGGCGGCCCCCAGCAGGGCCCCGGCGAGCGGAGCCGCCGGGATGCCGGTGCGCAGGGCCAGCAGGCCGCCGGCGAGTCCCGCCACGACGTATAGCAACAGATGCAAGGGTTGGTGCATCGCCATGGCGACCGATCAGCAGGACCCACTCTGGGAGATCGCTGCCGCGGATGCTTGAGGGGGCCGCCCGGGTGTGTTGTCATGCGGCACAGCCCCGTTGCTTTCCCCGCCATGGCCCCCGCCTCGGTGTCGTTCCGCATCAGCCGCAATGCCGAAGATCTCGCCGAAACCATCCATGCCCTCTCCCAGCGCCTGGTGACCCTGGAGCAGCGTCTGGCGGCAATGGAGCTGCAGGCGTCGAACCAGGCCCGCCCGGAGCCGGAAGAACTGGCCAGCCTCGACAACGTCGAGCGTCTGCTGCAGGACTGCCGCCATCTGCTGGACATCGGCGTCAGCTCCGAGGCACCCCCTGTGGTCGCCAGCATCGACGACGTTCCCTACCACTCCGCCGCCTGAGGCCACACACCCCCCTGGTCAGGGGTGTCAAAATGAAAAGAAAGCGGGTCATGGCCTTCCCCACTTCCCCTTACCAGTCCTCCTTCAGCCCTCTCCACGGGCAGAACCCCGCCCCACGGGCGGCCATTCCTGCCCCCCACTGCCAGTTACGCCGCCACTCCCTGGACGAAGGAGACCACCAGCTCGAAAAGCTGGAGTTCGCCCTCGCCGTCGCCCTCACCCGCGGCGATCTGCAGCGCTCCGACCAGTTGCGCTCGCAGATCGCCGCCCTGGGTGGCAATCAGGAGGAACCCGGCACCTGATCGGATCCCAGGCGACGATCAGGGGCGAGCCCATTCAATACCTCCCCAATCATCTCTTTTCTGGGCCAGGTACCTCCTGTCGGCTCTGGACGATATCTTGTGCAGTAAGATTCCAATACGAAGCGGACTGTTGGACTCCAACTGGCCCGTTGTGAATGTCTTTGATGCTGCGACATCCTCGCCGGCCATGATTGTCTCCAGCCCGTCTGCCCCCGTCACTTTGACGTTGGAAACCCCACTACGTGCAAGGTCCAGCGTCTCGCCGCTGTCCGATCCCACCGCTCGCCAGCGCCTCCTGCTCCAGGCGGCCACCCTCAACGAACAGGCGCGTGTGGCGGCCACACAAGGTGATCTTGAAGCCTCGGCGCGGGCGATCCTGGAGGCCCTTGATTGCGAACGGCGTGCCGGCGGTCTCGGTCTGCAGGTGCTGCAGCTGATCAAACCCCGCGCCTGAACGCAGCTTGCTCCAGGTCTGCCGACCGCCCTGGTGGCATGGCGAGGTGTTTCGGTTGGATCCGGCTGGCCTGGCAGCCCTCGACGGCTGAGCGGTGCTCAATCAGGGACTGGGGGCTGGTTTGAGCCGGGATCGCCCCCCATGGCGGGAGGCGTGAACAGAGCTGCCCTATGCCTGAAACATGCAATCAACCTCACACTGTTGACTGCTTCTCAGTTGATCTCTCGTCAGTTATCCATCAAGCGGGTGACCGGATTCGAACCGGCGACGTTCAGCTTGGGAAGCTGACATTCTACCACTGAATTACACCCGCATCCCATCACACTAGCAAGGCTCCGAGCGTCCGAGTGACGCCCGGAGCCAGCGCTTCGCCTGTCAGGGCTTGCTGGGGGCCGCCGCCGCGGGCTCCTCGCACTGCACGGCCGCGGAAAGCGCCCTGCGGGCGGCGATCACCGCCAGGGCCTTGGGCTTCAGTTCGTTGGCGGCCTGCTCAAGCGTCTGTGTCTTGTTGGCGGAGGCTGTGGCCACCTCCCCACGGAAGCCTTCGAGCACCTTGCGGAAAGCCTCCACCCGCAGTTTCTGCAGCTGGTTCTCGGAGGTCTGCAGGGCAACCATCGACTGCTCCAGTTTCTGCTGGGCCGCCTTCGCTTCGCCCACGGTGGAGGTGGGTGTCAGGGCGGCCACCTGCTCCAGGGCCTGGTTCACCGTGGTCAGCTCAGTACAGATCCTGGCTTCGGTCTTCTGGGTCTGCTGGGTGAGGTCGGCGCGTTGGCAACCGGCGGTCGCCAGGCCCAGGCAGAGGGCGGCGGCGAGGGGGAGGCGCCTGAGGGCAGCGAGGGTCATGGCGTCAAAAGCGTTCACGACGAACTTAATTCGTCCCTCACTGCCCCGCCACTCCGCCGTTGTGTTGCTCAGCCGGCCAGGGCCGCCGCCGCCGCCGCCACGCCCGCGCCGGTGGGCGCCTTGGCCAGGCCCAGGGCCTGCAGGGTGGCCTCGATGGCGGCCACGGCCGTGAGCACGTCGCGGTCGCAGACGAAGCCCAGGTGGCCGATGCGGAACACCTTGCCCTTGAGGTGGTCCTGGCCGCCGGCCAGCAGGATGTCGAAACGCTCCTTGACTTGCTTGCGCAGAACCTCGGCATCGATGCCCTCCGGAGCCACCGCCGTGATCGCCGGGCTTCCATGGCCTTCGGCCGCGTAGAGCGGCAGGCCGATCGCCTTCATCGCCGCCTGGGTGGCGCGCCGATGACGGTCGTGGCGGGCGAAGATCGCCTCCAGACCCTCCTTCTGCATCATCCCCAGGGCGGCCTCGAGGGCGAAGTAGAGGTTGATCGCCGGGGTGAAGGGGTTGCTGTCGTCGTCGGCGGCTTTGCGGTACTTGCCCAGATCCAGATAGAACTTGGGCAGATCGGAGCGCTCGTAGGCCGTCCAGGCCCGCTCGCCCATGGCCACGAAGCTCAGGCCCGGCGGCATCATGTAGCCCTTCTGGGAGCCGGAGCCCACCACGTCCACGCCCCAGGCGTCCATGGGCACATCACAGGCCCCCAGGCTGGTGACGCAGTCGGCGATCGTGAGTGCCGTGCCGTGGGCCTTCCCATGGCCGGCGATGGCCTGCAGGTCGTTGATCACCCCGGTGGAGGTTTCCGAGTGGGTGAGGATCACACCACGGATCTCCTTGGCGGTGTCGGCTTCGAGGGCGGCGCGGAAGGCCTCCGGATCGAGGGGCTGGCCCCATTCCGCCTTGATCACCTCCACGTTCAGCCCGTAGGCCTTCGCCACCTTCACCCAGCGTTCGCCGAACTTGCCGTTGTCGCCGCAGAGCACCTTGTCGCCGCGGCTGAGGGTGTTGACGATCGCCGCCTCCATCGCCGCGGTGCCGCTGCCGGTGAGCACCAGCACGTGGCCCCTGGTCTGGTGCAGCCACTGCAGCTGCTCGGTGGTGCGCCGCACGATCTTCTGGAAATCGCCGCTGCGGTGGCCGATCGGATGGCGGGCCATGGCCTGCAGGACGGTCTCCGGCACCGGGGTGGGGCCGGGGATCATCAGAGTGAGCTTGTCCTGCATGAGCGGAGGGGAACGAAGGAGCGCGGGCCCGGCGAAGGCAAGGCGATCGACCACCATAAAAAACAGCGTTCCCGCCGGCCATCGATTCCCTGCGCCCCCCCTCCGCGCCTCCGCGGGGCTTCACCCTGCCGGTGTGGCTGGCGGCGGCGGCCCGCGCCGCCCTCGGCGCCCTGCAGGGGGAGCCGTTCCGCGCCTCGGTGGCCCTGGAACTCCTGCAGCCATCGGGGGTGGTGCCGATCCCGGTGCGGGCCGCCGCGTCGCTGGGGGAGGGGCTGGCCCTGGGGGAAAGCTGCTGTGATCCGGGCGAGGGCCTCGACCTCACCCGCGGCCTGGTGGTCTGGGTGCTGGCCCGCTGGCTCCCCGGCGACGGGCCCTGGCTCCAGCTGGAGCCAGGCGAGGGGGTGGGGGTCCACGCGGCGACCGGGGAGGCCTGCCTCTCCGCCTATGCCCTGCAGCTGCTGGAGGCCAACCTGCGGCCCCTGGTGCCCTCCGGCCGCCGGCTGGGGCTCACCCTGGTGCTCCCCGACGGCCGCCGCCTGGCGGAGCGCACCAGCAACGCCGCCTTCGGGGTGGTGGACGGGCTGGCCCTGATCGGCACCCAGGCCGAGGTGCAGGCCGGGGCCGACCCGGACCAGCTCGCCCGCACCCTGGCCGAGCTGGCCGGGCGGGTGGCTGCGCCGGGGGCCGACGGCGACCTGGTGCTGGTCATCGGTGAGAACGGCCTCGATCTGGCCCCGCGGCTGGGACTGCCACCGCAGCTGCTGCTCAAGGCGGGCAACTGGCTCGGGCCGGTGCTGGTGGCGGCCGCTGAAGCGGGGGTGGAGAGGCTGCTGCTGTTCGGCTACCAGGGCAAGTTGATCAAGCTGGCCGGCGGTATCTTCCACACCCACCACCACCTGGCCGATGGCCGCGCCGAGGTGCTCACCGCCCTGGCCGCCCTGGAGGGGGCTACCGGCGTCACCCTCGCCGCCCTGCATGGGGCCGCCACGGTGGAGGCCGCCCTGGCCGGCCTGGAGCAGGCCGATCCGGAAATGGCCGGGCGCCTGCGGGCCCGCATCGCCGCCGCCATCGAAAGCCGCTGCCAGGGCTACCTGGCCAGCCATGGCGCCCCGCCGATCGCGGTGGGGGCGGCCCTGTTCGACCGCGGCCGCCAGGTGAGGGTCTGCGGTCCGGTGGGGGTCGCTCTGATGGAGCGTTTCAGGGGCGCGACCTAGGGTGCAGGCACCGATTACCGGGCCCTGGCCCTGGCCGCCTTCGAGCCGATGTCCCAAACGCCGCAGACCGCTCCATCGGGTTCGGAACGGGACCATGCCAGCGGTTCCCGCCGTCCCCCGGCCATCGTCATCCTCGATTTCGGTTCCCAGTACTCCGAGCTGATCGCCCGCCGGGTGCGGGAAACGGAGGTGTTCTCCCTGGTGATGGGGTACGCCACCACCGCCGCGGAGCTGAAGGCCCTGGCCCCGAAGGGGATCATCCTCAGCGGCGGTCCCAGTTCCGTCTACGAGGAGGGGGCCCCCTCCTGCGACCCCGGCCTGTGGGACCTGGGCATCCCGGTGCTGGGGGTCTGCTACGGCATGCAGCTGATGGTGCAGCACCTGGGCGGATCGGTGGTGGCGGCAGGCCGGGCCGAATACGGCAAGGCGCCGCTCCATGTCGACGACCCGGTCGATCTGCTCACCAACGTCGACAGTGGCTCGACGATGTGGATGAGCCATGGCGATTCGGTGGAGTCGCTGCCGGACGGCTTCGTGCGCCTCGCCCACACCGACAACACCCCCGAGGCTGCGGTGGCCGATCACGCCCGCCGCCTGTACGGGGTGCAGTTCCACCCGGAGGTGGTGCACTCCACCGGCGGCATGGTGATGATCCGCAATTTCGTTTATCACATCTGCGGCTGCATCCCCGACTGGACCACGGCTGCCTTCATTGACGAGGCCATCGGCGAGGTGCGTGCCCAGGTGGGCGAGAAAAAGGTGCTGCTGGCCCTCTCGGGCGGGGTCGATTCCTCCACCCTGGCCTTCCTGTTGCACCAGGCGATCGGCGATCGCCTCACCTGCATGTTCATCGACCAGGGCTTCATGCGCAAAGGCGAGCCGGAGTTCCTGATGGATTTCTTCGATCGCCAGTTCCACATCAACGTGGAGTACATCAATGCCCGTAAGCGCTTCATCTCCAAGCTCGCCGGCATCACCGATCCCGAGGAGAAGCGCAAGATCATCGGCACCGAATTCATCCGGGTGTTTGAGGAGGAAAGCCGCCGCCTCGGCCCCTTCGACTATTTGGCCCAGGGCACGCTGTATCCGGATGTGATCGAATCGGCCGGCACCAACGTGGACCCCAAGACCGGCGAGCGGGTGGCGGTGAAGATCAAGAGCCACCACAACGTGGGCGGCCTGCCCAAGGATCTGCAGTTCAAGCTGGTGGAACCGCTCCGCCGCCTGTTCAAGGATGAGGTGCGCAAGGTGGGACGCAGCCTGGGCCTGCCCCAGGAGATCGTCGGACGCCACCCCTTCCCCGGCCCCGGCCTGGCGATCCGCATCCTGGGGGAGGTCACCGACGACAAGCTCGACATCCTGCGGGACGCCGACCTCATCGTGCGCGAGGAGGTGCGCGACGCCGGCCTCTACGACGAGATCTGGCAGGCCTTCGCCGTGCTGCTGCCGGTGCGCAGCGTCGGGGTGATGGGCGACAAGCGCACCTACGCCTATCCGATCGTGCTGCGCTGCGTCTCCTCCGAGGACGGCATGACCGCCGACTGGTCGCGCCTGCCCTACGACCTGCTGGAGCTGATTTCCAACCGCATCGTCAACGAGGTGCGGGGGGTGAACCGGGTGGTGCTCGACATCACCAGCAAGCCCCCCGGCACGATCGAGTGGGAGTAGGCGGGTCCCCAGGCTGGCCCCCGGGGGCCAACTTCGATAACGTCGGCGCCCGGCCGTTTGTTCCGTGCCTTCCGTCTCCCCCGTCGTTGCTGGCAGCCCTGCCGGGGCTGAGCACGACCCCCAGCTGCACCGCCGCCTGCAGCAGGACAGCATCCTGCTGGCCGGCAAGACCGTCTTCCTCAATCCCTTCCTCTACTGGCGTCGTTTCGATGCCAACACCGACCGCTGGCTGCGCGAGCCCGGCCAGCTGCCGGAGGAGCAGATCCGCAGCAACCGCCTGCGCTTCTATCCCGAACTCGACTGGGACGGCCTGGAGCCGGCCGACCTGGCGGTGAAGGAGGGGGCGGTCGAGATGTTCCTCAAGAGCCTGGAGCTGATCAGCACCTTCAACCCCGACCTCAGCGCCGGCCACCTGCTGGAGGTGGAGCGCAAGATGGCGGTCACCAAGAAGAAGGCCTTCGAGCGCTGGGTGGCCCGGGCCCTCGACCGTCGCGGCAAGGAAAGCCTGCGGGAGCGGCGCCGCTTCGACCGTGACCGCCTGCTGCGGGGCTGGATGGAGTGGCTCTCCCTCGAGGGCACCCGCCAGGCGCTGCTGCCCTTCAGCGTCCTGCTCGTGCTGGCGGTCGGCGCGGGCTGGTGGCTCGGCAGCACCCGCTTCTGCAGCCAGGTGATCGTCGCTCCCGGGGTGCAGCGTCCCGCACCCTGAAGCGGGCCGTTCGGCACGTCAGACTGAGAGGCCAGGTCCCGTTGGCGACGTCATGGCTGCCGATCCTCTCGATTCCCTGCGTCTGGCCCTGATGCAGGACGTGCTGCCGTTGGGACTCGCGGTGGTGGAGCGGGCCCGCAGGGGGGGGCCGGCTGAAGTGCTGGCCGCTTTCGACGGCAGCAGTGCCGATCCCCTCGGCCAGTTGCGTCAGGAGGGTGAACCCGCGGCCAGCCAGGTGCGGGAGAACCTTGACCGCTTCCAGCCCGGTCTGGGCAACCCGGTGATGAAGGTGGAGGTGCGCGACGTCGACGCCGAGGACGTCCAGGTCGTCAGCGGGCCCGAGGCGCCCCCCCCCGTCTGGGACACCCCAGCCACGCCCACCCCCGCGGACCCGGCCGAACTGTTGGCGGCCCTGGCGCGCATTGAGGAGCGGCTGGCCCTGCTCCAGAGCCGGATCGCCTGATGGTCCGCGCTGTCGGCGGCGGGGTCGGCGCCTCCAGCACCCGCCACACCGGGACGGGGCACCAGGCCGCCCTTCTGGTCACCTTCATGCTGCTGATCCTGGCAGCGATCCTCGGCCGGCTGGCCTGGCTGCAGCTGCTGCATGGGGCCGAGAACCGGGCGATGGCCGATGAGAACCGGATCCGGCTGTTGCCGCGCAACCCCGTGCGGGGACGGCTGCTGGATCGCAAGGGCCGGGTGCTGGCCACCAATCGCCTCACCTACAACCTCTACCTCCAGCCCCTCCAGGTCGACGACCTTCGCTGGCCCGGGCTGCGCGACCGGCTCGCCACCCTGCTGGGGATCCCCGCCGACCGGCTCGAGGCCCAGCGCAGGAGCGGCGCCAATGCCGAGGGCTTCCGCATCCCCCTCGCCCTGTCGCTCACGCCGGTGCAGGTGCTGCGCTTCCGGGAGCAGGCCGGCTCCCTGCAGGGGGCGGAGGTGTCCGAGGACGTGCTGCGCGCCTACCCCGACGGCAGCCTGGGGGCCCATGTGATGGGCTACACCAGCAGCATCACTGAGGAGGAGTACGCCGCTCTCAAGGACCATGGCTACCGCATCAGCGACCGCATCGGCCGCAGCGGACTGGAGAAGGTCTATGAAACCCACCTGCGTGGGGAGTGGGGTGGCCAGCAGCTGGAGGTGAATGCCGAGGGTCAGGTGCAGCGCGTGCTGGGGGACAAGCCCGCCAAGGCGGGCAAGGATCTGCGCCTCACCCTTGATCTCGATCTGCAGCGGGCGGCGGAGAAGGCCCTCGACGGGGTGAGCAAGGGGGCGATCGTGGCGATGGACCCCCAGACCGGGGCTGTGCGGGCGATGGCCAGCCGGCCCAATTTCGATCCCAACATCTTCTCCGACGGCCCCACCACGGCCCAGTGGAACAGCCTCAACCGGCCGGAGGCGCCGATGCTGAACCGGGCCTTCCAGGGCTTCCCGCCGGCCAGCACCTTCAAGATCGTCACCACGATCGCCGGCATCGAGTCTGGGAAGCTCAACGAGAATTCCACCGTGCCGACGGTGGGCTCCTTCTGCTACTACGGCCAGTGCTATGCCGACCACGGCTCGTTCGGCAGCATCGGTTTCCCCTTCGCCCTGGGGGTGAGCAGCAACAGCTTCTTCTACAAGGTGGGGCTGATGGTCGGTCCGGACGAGCTGTTCAAGGCCGCCCGCCGCATGGGCTACGGCAGCCGCACCGGCAGTGAGCTGGCGGCCGAGGAATCCCCCGGGCTGCTGGGGGATCCGGCCTGGAAGAAGGAGGTGCTCGGCGAACCCTGGACCCCGGTCGACACGATCACCTCCTCGATTGGCCAGGGCGCGGTGACCGTCACCCCGCTGCAGATGGCCCGCCTGTATGCGGCCGTCGCCAACGGCGGCTGGCTGGTGACCCCCCACCTGGTGGAGCGCGACTACCCCCGCAAGTGGCTGGGGCTGAAGCCGGCCACCCTGCGGGTGCTGCATGCCGGCCTGCGCCAGGCAGTCACCACCGGCACGGCCACGATCCTCAACGACCCCAGCCTGCCGCCGGTGGCCGGCAAGACCGGCACTGCAGAGGACCCCCCCCGTCCCGACCACGCCTGGTTCGGCGGCTATGCCCCGGCCACCGCCAAGCCCACCCTGGTGATCGTCGCCTTCGGCGAGAACTCCGGGGGGTACGGCGGCACGGTGGCGGCGCCCATGGTGAAGGCCCTGATGACGGTCTGGTTCCGCGGCGAGAAACCACCGGCGGCGCCCAAGGCAGGCTGAGCAGCTTCTGGCGCAGCCTCAGGCGACCTGCTGCAGCCGGCCCCGGTTGAGCACCTGGCGGTAATAGCTCTGCAGCTGGGCGGTGGCGCTGGGCCAGCCCCAGCGTTCGGCCTCCTCGCGGGCGGCCAGGCGCAGCTGGCGGCGGGCGGCCGGGTCCCCCAGCAGCCGTCTGACGGCGGTGGGCAGGCTGGCGGGCTGGTCGGGGTCGTAGAGGCAGCCGTTGACGCCGTCACTGACGATGTCGGGGATGCCGCCCCGGTTGGCCCCCACCACCGGGCAGCCGGCGGCCATGGCCTCCAGCAGAACCAGGCCGAGGGTTTCGGTGCTGGATGGGAACAGGAACGCATCACCGCTGGCATAGGCGGAGGCCAGCTCCTCACCGGCCAGGTAGCCCACGAAGGTGGTGGCGGTGCCTTCGAAATGGCGCTCCAGTTGCTGGCGGTGGGGACCGTCCCCCACCAGGGCCAGGCGGGTCTGGGGCATCGCTTCCAGCACCGGCCGGATCCGGTCGATCTGCTTCTCCGCCGAGAGCCGGCCGATGTACAGCAGCAGATGGCCGGTGTCGTCGTGGCCGCCGTGCAGCCGCTGGCGCATGGCGGCGGAGGCCAGTTCCGGGCGGAACAGGTCGGTGTCGACGCCGCGCTGCCACAGGGCCGTGTGCTGGATGCCCCTGGAGGCCAGCTCCTCCACCATGGCGGTGGAGGTGCAGAGATTGAGCTGGGCCTGGTTGTGGGCGGCCTTGAGCAGTTCCCACAGCAGGGGTTCCAGCATCCCCATGCCGTAGTGCTCCAGGTACTTGGGCAGGTGGGTGTGGTAACTGGCGACCAGCGGCAGGCCGCGGCTGCGGGCCAGCCAGATGCCCCCCAGGCCGAGCACGGCGGGGTTCACCACGTGGACCAGATCGGGCCCGAAGCGATCCAGTGCCTCGGAGACCGCCGGCCGCGGCAGGGCCAGTTTCAGCTCGGGGTAGAGGGGCAGCGGCATCGCCGGTACCCCCACCACCCTGGCGCCCATGTACGACTCGGGGGCTCCCTCGGGGCAGAAGATCAGCACCTCATCACCGGCCGCCACCAGTTGCTGCACCGTCTTGGTGAGCCGCGTGACGATGCCATCCACCTTCGGAAGGAAGGTTTCGGTGAAAAAGGCGATCTTCACAGGCGGGTGATCAGGCGAAGGCCTTGATCGCTTCGGCCTGGCGCTGGGTCCAGGCCGAGACGCAGGGGATCTTGGAGCGGTCGCAGCGGTCGGCCCAGCGGCGGGCCACGTCCACCACCTCGGCCAGGAGGCCGTCATCGAGGGTGGTGGGCTTGAGGCCCAGCTCGATGAAGCAGCGGTTGTCGACGATCAGATCGTTTTCGATCGCTTCCTTGCGCGGGTTGGGCAGGTAGTTGATCTCGGCATCGGTGAGGGCTGCCACCTTGCGGGCCAGTTCACCCACCTGGTGGCTCTCGGTCATCTGGTTGAAGATCTTGACCTTCTCGCCGGGCTCGGGGGGGTGCTCCAGGGCCAGCTGAACGCAGCGCACCGAATCGCGGATGTGGATGAAGGCCCGCGTCTGGCCGCCGGTGCCGTGCACGGTGAGGGGATAGCCGATCGCCGCCTGCATCAGGAAGCGGTTCAGCACCGTGCCGTAATCGCCGTCGTAGTCGAAGCGGTTGGTGAGCCGCGGATCCCGCTGGGTGAGGTCGGTGTTGGTGCCCCAGACGATGCCCTGGTGCAGGTCGGTGACCCGGATCGCGTCGTTCTTATTGTAGTAGAAGAACAGCAGCTGATCCAGCGTCTTGGTCATGTGATAGACGCTGCCCGGATCCGTGGGGTGCAGGATCTTCTCGGTGAAGCAGGTGCCGTCGGGCTGGGGCACCTCCACCGTGAGGTAGCCCTCCGGGATCGTGGCGCCGCGGTGGGACCCGTAGCCGTAGACGCCCATGGTGCCGAGGTGCACGATGTGGACGTCGAGGCCGCTGTCGACGATGGCCGCCAGCAGGTTGTGGGTGCCGTTGACGTTGTTGTCGACGGTGTAGCGCTTGGTGGCGCTGCTCTTCATCGAGTAGGGGGCGGCCCGCTGCTCGGCGAAGTGGACGATGGCCGAGGGGCGCTCGCTGCGCAGGAGTTCCAGCAGCCGGTCGAACTCCCGGGCGATGTCGAGGTGCACGAAGGTCATCGTGCGGCCACCCACCTGGTCCCAGGCCCGCAGGCGGTCCTGGATGGTGGCGATCGGCGTGAGCGACTCGACGCCCAGGTCGATGTCGATCTTGCGCCGACTCAGGTTGTCGACGATGACGACGTCATGTCCGGCTTCGGCCAGGTTCACGGCACAGGGCCAACCACAGAAGCCGTCGCCGCCGAGAACGAGAACCTTCACCCCAGAC
>NZ_JAGQBG010000078.1 GCF_024345515.1 Cyanobium sp. N5-Cardenillas | reverse complement strand
GTTCAGCTTCTGGCCCGGGATCCGGTCGCAGAGATCGGCGATGTGCAGGAAGGGGCCGCCGCTGGCGCGGGACTCGATCAGCTGTCGGATGGCGCCATCGCCCAGGTTGCGGATGGCGGAGAGACCGAAGAGGATCTTCTTGCCCACGGGGGTGAAATCGATGCCGGAGGCATTGACGTCCGGCGGCATCACCTCGATGCCCATCGCCTGGCAGTTGGCGATGTAGCGCTGCACCTTGTCGGTGGTGCCGGCATTCACCGTGAGCAGGGCCGCCATGTAGGCCACCGGATGGTGGGCCTTGAGGTAGGCGGTCTGGTAGGTGACGGCGCCGTAGGCGGTGGAGTGGCTCTTGTTGAAGCAATACTCGGCGAACAGCACCATCTGGTCGAACAGCGCCTCGGCGATGGCCGCCTCCACGCCGCGTTCGGTGGCACCGGAGACGAACTGGTGGCGATGCTTCTGCATCTCCGACACCTTCTTCTTGCCCATCGCCCGCCGCAGCAGGTCGGCTTCACCGAGGGAATAGCCCGCCAGATCCTGGGCGATCCGCATGATCTGCTCCTGGTAGACCATGATCCCGTAGGTCTCCTTGAGGATCGGCTCCAGCTTGGCGTGGGCCACATCGATGGCCTCGCGGCCATGCTTGCGGTTGATGAACTTGGGGATCAGGCCCGCATCGAGGGGGCCCGGCCGGTAGAGGGCCAGGATCGAGGAGATGTCCTCCAGGGAGGAGGGTTTGAGATCGCGGACGATCTGGCGCATGCCGCTGGATTCGAGCTGGAAGATGCCCTCCAGATCGCCCCGGGCCAGCAGGGCGTAGGTCTGCTCGTCATTGGGGGGAAGGGCGTCCGGATCGATCCTCTCGCCGACACTCTGCTCGACCAGATCCAGCGTCTTCTCGATCATGGTGAGGTTCTTGAGGCCCAGGAAGTCCATCTTCAGCAGGCCCATCGCCTCGACGTCCTCCATGAAGTACTGGGTGATCACCTGGCCGTCGTTGTTGCGCTGCAGGGGCACCAGTTCATCGAGGGGTTCGGCGGCGATCACCACCCCGGCGGCATGGACACCGAACGTTTTGTTGGTGCCTTCGATGCGGCGGGCCAGGTCGACCCAGTGGCGCACCTTGGGGTCGTTCTCGTACTTCTCGCGGAATTCCGGCACCGGCGACTCAGCGCCGATCATCTCGGCCAGCTTGGCCGGCTTGCCCCGGGCCACGGGAATCAGCTTGGCCAGCCGGTCGGCTTCGCCGTAGGGGATGTCGAGCACCCGGGCCACGTCCTTGAGCACCGCCTTGGAGGTCATGCGGTTGAAGGTGATGATCTGGGCCACCTTGTCCTCGCCGTAGCGGCGGGTGACGTAATCGATCACCTCGCCGCGGCGCTCGATGCAGAAATCGGTGTCGATGTCAGGCATCGACTTGCGTTCCGGGTTGAGGAAGCGCTCGAACAGCAGGCCGTGCTCCACCGGATCGATGTTGGTGATGCCGAGGGAATAGGCCACCAGCGAACCGGCGGCCGAACCCCGACCCGGCCCCACCGGGATGCCGTTCTCGCGGGCGAAGCGGATGTAGTCCCAGACCACCAGGAAGTAGGTGGGGAAGCCCATCTGCTCCATCACCTGCAGCTCGAACTGCAGCCGCTCCCCGTAGGCCGGATCGATGGCGGCGTCGGCAGCGATCCCGAGGCGGTCCCGCAGACCCTGGTGGCTCACCGCGCTGAGGTAGCTCACCGCGGTGTGGCCCTCGGGGATCGGGAAACGGGGCATCTGTTGGCGCCCCAGGATGTCGTAGTCCTCCACCTTCTCCGCCACCCTGGCGGTGGTGGCGATGGCGCCTGCGATCACCTCCGGTTCGAGGTGGTCGGCAAAGAGCCGGGCCATCTCCGCCTCGCTCTTGATGTATTCGGTGCCCGTGTAGCGCAGGCGCTTCTCGTCGCTGATCAGCTTGCCGGTGAGCACGCACAGCAGGGCGTCGTGGGCCTCGACGTCGTGGCTGGTGAGGTAGTGGGCGTCGTTGGTGGCGACCAGGGGAATGCCCAGCTCGGCGCTGATGCGGGCCATCTCGACGTTGACGATGCGGTCCTCGAGGCCGCCGTGGTCCTGGATCTCCAGGTAGAAGTCGTCACCGAACACCTCCCGGTACCAGGCGGCCACTTCGCGGGCCACATCGGGGCGCCCCCGCAGGATCGCCTGGGGGATCTCGCCGCCCAGGCAGGCGGTGGCCACCATCAGGCCTTCGCTGTACTGCCGCAGCAGGGCTTTGTCGATGCAGGCCCGGGCGAAGATCCCCCGGCCGCGCATACCGCGCAGGTGGCTGATGCTGGTGAGCTTGACCAGGTTGCGGTAGCCGACGGCGTTGCGGGCCAGCACCACCAGGTGGTACCGGCGTTCCTTCTTCGGCTGGGGATCGTCGATCGAGCCGTTGATCACGTACATCTCGTTGCCGATGATCGGCTTGATGCCCGCCTTGGTGCAGAGCTTGAGCAGCTCGATGGCGCCGTACATCACCCCGTGGTCGGTGAGGGCCAGGGCCGGCATACCCAGTTCGACGGCCCGCTCCACCATCGCCGGAAGCTGGGAGGCCCCGTCCAGCAGGCTGTAATCGCTGTGGTTGTGGAGCGGAACGAAGGCCACGGCGTCGGAGGGCAGCGCCACCACATGTTGCGGCCACCTTACCGGCGGCACCACCAGATCTGGTGGTTCAGGCCATCGCCGTGATGGCGCTGCGGAAGCGGGCGTGGGCCACAGCGAAGAACAGCGTGCCGATCAGGGCCAGGGCCAGGAACTGGGGCCAGACCACCGCGAGGGTGGCGCCGCGGAAGAGGATGCCCTGGGCCAGCATCACGAAATGGGTGTTGGGTGCCGCCAGCATCACGGTGCGCACCAGCGCGGGCATGCTTTCCCGCGGTGTGACTCCGCCGGAGAGCATCTGCAACGGCAGCAGCACCATCATCAGCAGCAGACCGAACTGGGCCATCGAGCGGGCGAAGGTGCCCAGGAAAATGCCCAGCGAGGTGGCGGCAAACAGGTAAAGCGCCGCGCCGGCCGCGAACAGGGGCAGGGAACCCGCCAGCGGCACCGCCAGGGCACCCTGCACCACGAACACCAGCGAGAGCATCCCGGCCCCCAGCACCACCAGGCCCATCGACCACACCTTGCTGGCCATGATCTCGAACGGCGTCACCGGCATCACCAGCAGATGCTCGATCGTGCCCCGTTCGCGCTCGCGGATCAGGGCGGCACCGGTGAGCACGATCGACAGCAGGGTGATGTTGTCGATCACCTTGTTCACGGCCCCGAACCAGGTCTTGGTGAGCGCGGGGTTGAAGCGCATCCGCACCACCAGCTCCACCGGCGGCAAGGGGCTGGGCTGGTCGTGCCGCACGAAGGTCAGCACCTCGGCGGCGATGATCGCCTGCACATAGCCACTGCCGGTGAGAGCCTGGCTGACCCGGGTCGCGTCCACGTTGAGCTGGACGGCCGGTGAGCGGCCCGCCAGCACATCGCGCTGGAAGCCGGAGGGGATCACCAGGGCGAAGGTGTCGAGCCCCGCATCCATGCGCCCATCCATCCTGGCCTGGGCGATCAGCTTCGGCGCCTGGAAGTAGGGGGGTGCGAAGGCGGCGATGATGCGCTGCGACAGGGGTGAGCGGTCTTCATCGACGATCGCGATCGGGGCGGTGTGCAGCGTTTCGGGCAGCACCGTGGCCCCCGTGTAGACCGACACCGTGAACACGAAGACGATCAGCAGCAGCATGATCGGATCGCGGCCCAGGCTCCACAGCTCCTTGACCCCCAGATGGAGCACATGGGCGGCGCGCATGGCTCAGGTCTCCTGTTTCCGGAGGAACAGCACCGCCAGGCCCAGCAGCACAGGCACCGCCAGCAGCAGGGCAGCGAAGGGGCCGAGCAGATCAGCGAAGCCCAGTGCCTTGGAGAAAGTGCCGGTGGAGATGGTGAGGTCGTGGGCGGTGGGGTAGATCGCCCCGATCACCGCCCCGGGACCCTGCAGGGACGAGACCGGATCGAGCAGGCCGCAGAAGGAGGTGGCCGGCAGGATGGTCAGCACGGCGGTGCCGAACAGGGCGGCGATCTGGGTGCGCACCAGGGTGGAGATCAGCAGCCCCAGGCCGGTGGCACAGATCACATAGAGCAGGGCACCGGTGGCCTGGGCCAGGACGCTGCCGGTGACGGGCACCCGGAACAGGGTCACCGCCAGCAGGGTGAGCAGCCCGTAGTTCACCATCGCCAGGGCCACGTAGGGCAGCTGCTTGCCCAGCAGGAACTCCAGCCGGGAGACGGGGGTGGCGTAGAAGTTGACGATCGTGCCCAGCTCCTTCTCGCGCACCACCGAGAGCGCCGCCAGGATCGCCGGGATCAGCAGCAGCAGGATCGGGATCATCGCCGGCACCATCGCCACCAGGCTGCTGATGTCGGGGTTGTAGCGGAAGCGGGTTTCGATGCGGGCCGGCGACAGCGGTCCGGCTCCCCCCCTGTCAAGGCCGGCCCGAACCGCCAGCCACTGGGCGTGCAGGCCCTGCACATAGGCCCGCACCGTCTCGGCCCGCATCGGCATCGAACCGTCGATCCAGGCGCCGATCGCCGTCGGATCACCGCGATCACGATCACGGCCCAGGCCCGACGGCAGTTCGATCGCCACGCTCAGCTCGCCTGTGCGCAGGCGCCGGTCGAGGGCGTCGTAACCGTCGAGCGACGGATGTTCGATGAAGTAGCGCGAGCCCGCCAGGTTGAGGGCGTAGTCCCGGCTTGTGGTGGTGCCGTCGCGGTCGAGCACCGCGTAGGGCAAGTCCTCCACATCCATGCTCATGCCGAAGGCCATCACCACCATCAGGAACAGGCTTCCCAGCACCGCAGTGGTGATGCGGATCGGGTCACGGCCCAGCTCGAGCGCCTCGCGCCGGGTGTAGCTTCCCAGCCGCTGCAGGCTGAAGCCCAGGCGTTCCGGCTGGGGAGTCGGGCGGTCGTCCGCAGCGACGGCGGGGGCAGCGATCGGGGCCGACGGGATGGCGCCAGGCGGTCGGGCCATGGCGCCGCCAGCGCCCGCTTCTTCGAGGTAACCGATGAAGGCCGCCTCCAGGCTGTCCTGGTGGCGCCGTGCCATCAGGCCGGCAGGCGTATCGCTGACCAGAACCCGTCCGGCATGCATCAGCGAGAGGCGGTCGCAGCGCTGGGCCTCGTTGATGAAGTGGGTGGAGAGAAAGATCGTGACCCGATCGGTGCGCGACAGATCGATCAGCTGCTGCCAGAAGCTGTCGCGCGCGATCGGATCGACCCCGGAGGTGGGCTCATCCAGGATCAGCAGCTCGGGACGGTGCACCAGCGCCACCGCCAGCGACAGCCGCTGACGCACACCCAGGGGCAGGGCATCGGGCAGGGCATCGCCGAGTTTCTCAAGGCCGAACTGCCCCATCAGGCTGGCGGTGCGGCCGGCGATCTCCGCCTCCGGCACCTGGAACAGCCGGGCGTGCAGCACCAGGTTCTGGTGCACCGTCAGCTCGGCATACAGCGAAAACGCCTGTGACATATAGCCCACCCGGCGCCGGGTGGCGAGGTCGCCCGCGTCAAGGGGCCGGTCGAAGAGCCGCACCTGGCCGCAGGTGGCCGGCAGCAGACCCGCCAGCACCTTCATCGTCGTCGTCTTGCCACAGCCGTTGGAGCCGAGGAAACCGAAGATCTCACCCCGTTCGATGCGCAGGCTGACGCGATCCACCGCCAGGAACGATCCGAACCGTTTGCACAGGTCGATGGCCTCGATCGCCACCTGGCCATCCCCACGCGGACGGGGGGGAATCACGACCGGATGGTGCTCCAGCCGCCGGGCTTCCGGCAGCAGGGCGATGAAGGCCGCCTCCGGAGTGTCGGCACCGGTGCGCAGCAGCAGCTCGGCCGGCGTGCCGCTGCTGAGCACACGACCGCCGTCCATCGCCACCAGCCGGTCGAAGCGGGCGGCCTCATCCATCGAGGCGGTGGCCGCCAGCACGCTCATGCGGGGGTGGTCGGCGCGGATGCTGGCGATCAGGTCCCAGAACTGGCGGCGGGAGAGGGGATCGACGCCGGTGGTGGGTTCATCGAGGATCAACAGGTCGGGGTCGTGGATGAGGGCACAGCAGAGTCCGAGCTTCTGCTTCATCCCACCGGAGAGCAGGCGGGCAGGGCGACGGGCGAACGGCCCCAGGCCGGTGCGCTCCAGAAGGCCCCCGATGCGGCGGCGGCGCTCGTCGCGCTCCTGGCCGAACAGACGCGCGAAGAAGTCGACGTTCTCCAGCACCGTGAGGGTGGGTGAGAGGTTGTTGCCCAGGCCCTGGGGCATGTAAGCGATGCGGGGGCACACCTGGCGGCGGTGGCGGGGGCTGGCCATGTCGCCACCGAGCACCCGCAGCCGTCCCTGCTGCAGCGCACGGGTGCCGGCCACCAGGGCCAGCAGGCTGGATTTGCCCACCCCATCGGGGCCCACCAGGCCGGTGAGGCCGCCGCCGGCCACCTCCAGGCTGACGCCGGCCAGGGCCCAGGTGCTGCCGAAGCGCAGGCGCACGTCGGTGAGCTGAACCACCGGGGGGATCACTCCGGTACCTTCACGGCCAACGCCGCCGGCCAGGAAGCCTGGGGGTCCAGCTGCACGTAGGCCATGCCCGGCAGGCCGGTCTTGACGCTGCGGATGTGGCGTTTGAGCAGGGCTGGATCGATGCGGGCCTTGATCCGGAACATCAGCTTCTGGCGCTCCACCGCCGTTTCGACGGTCTTGGGGGTGAACTGGGCCACATCCGCCACGAAGGTGACCCGCGCCGGGATCACCAGCCGGGGAGCGGCATCCAGCACCAGGTGCACGTCGGCGCCCAGTCGCACACGGCCTGCCTGGTCGGTGGGCAGGAAGAAGGTCATCGAGACATCGGAAAGATCGACCAGGTTGAGCACCTTGCCGCCGGCCGGCAGCACCTCACCGGGCTGGGCGACGCGGTACTGCACCCGCCCATCCCTGGGGGCCTTGAGCTGGCTGTCGGCGATGTTCGATCGGATCCCCTCGATCCGGGCCCGGGCGGCCGCCGCCGAAGACTGCGCCTCGATCACCTGGGAACCGGCCGTGGTGATGGCGGCACGGCTGGCCGTCGCCGTCGCCCGGGCCGAAGCCACGACAGCGTCGGCGCCGAAGAAGGCGGCGCGGGCATCGTCGAGATCCTCCGCCGAAACGGCCCCCTTGACGAACAGCTGCTCCTGGCGGCGGCGGTGCTGAAGGGCGTCCTTGCGCTGGGCGCTGCGCTGCACCACCACGGCTTCGGCGGCTGTGCGTTCACTGCGCCGCTGCGCGACGGTGCTCTCGGCCGTTTCAACGGCGTTGGTGGCCTTGCGCAGATCCGCCTGGGCCTCGCGCAGCTGGGCGTTGAGCACGTCGGTATCCATCCGGGCCAGCACCTGGCCGCGCACCACGAAGTCCCCCTCGTCGCCGAGCACCTGCTTGAGCCGGCCCGCCAACTTGGCGGCCACGTCGATTTCAACGGCCTCGATGCGGCCGTTGCTGCTGGCGAAACCGGCGGCCAGTGGCTTTGGCCGCAACGCCTGCCAGAGGGTGATCCCTCCCCCTCCGGCCAGCGCGAGGCCCAGGATCACGGGCAGCCAGCGTCGCCGGCTGCTGCCGGGGATCGGGTCGGCGATGGGGGTGGCGTCAGCCAGCTAACTGACCGCCTGGAGGTTGGGGCAGGGCACGGCCCACAGGGTCTGAAGCTTGAGAGCCTGGTCGGTGTCGCCCTTGGCACCGAGCTGGTTCACCGTCAGCTGAATCCGCTCGCAGTCGACCTGCTTCTCGAGTTTGGCGCGCTGGGTGCGGAGCTCCTGGAGGTCCTGCTCCGCCTGCAGGCGCCTGGCCTGCTGCTGGCCATCGGCCGCCTGGAGCCGGCTCGCACCGGCGTCCATCTCCCTGAGCTGCAGCTGCAGGGCGGCCTCCCGCTGGGAGGCGGACTCCAGCTCGTTCTTGAGGGTCAGCTCGCCCTCCATCCGCTGCATCGATTCCCGGTTGGCCTGATCCTGGGCGGCCTGGACCCGGGCCTCGGCCTGAAGCCGCTGCTGGTGCTGATTGTTGAGGAAGACGACACCGGCCACCGCCAACACAGCCGCAGAAACCAAGGTCAGCCAAAACCTGTTCTGCCGATTCGAGAGGTTGTCCATACCTCCTCTCTAGTCAGGGCGCACGAGACCGTTGGCCTATCGCTGCGGCGGATGCGTGGCCGATGGGATGCAACCGCATGCATCGATCCGCAGCCAACCATCCATGAGCGGGGCTGTCTAGGGGGGTGCCCAGGTGCACCGGCCAGCATCCAGCACATCGGAATCATCCACGAACCTGAAGACCCTTCCATCACTGCGGATGTAATGAAAGTCGTCGATCAGAGCCCCTTCATTGGTATAGACATAACGACCTGCCGATGGAGTTGTCGTCCCTTCAATCCACTGGGTTTCGAACTCCGATGGCCTTCCCCCATCGACCCTTCTGAGCTCCGTGACCTTCAACAATCTCAAGGGGATGGGCCCACGACTGCCTTGATAGAGAACGTAGGCACTGGAATCGCTGTTGCCATGAAGGCCGAACTGAATTCGAAGCAGAGGCTTGACTCCGATGGATCTCAGGCAGCGGACATTGTCCTGATCGGCCCAGACGGCAGGGGCCGCGAAGGTCAAGAGCATGAGCAAGGCCAGGCATCGCTTTCTCCGTAGCTCCTTGGCGGTTGGACGCTGCATCAGCCCCGTTCGACGGGTTTGGAAACATGTTGATGGGCGACCTTCCACATGCCACCCCGCTTGAGCAGGCAGAACGTGATTCGGACGGTATCGCTGAACGTCCGTCCGTCCGGAAGTGTCCCCCCGCACTGGAGCAGGCCAAAGGCATAGCCCACATCAGCTCCCGCCTGGACAGAGAGATCCTGAAGCGCGAACTGCACCGGGCCCCGGGCGTCGGGCTGCCAGGACTCCCAGCTGTCCCGGTACTGCGCCGCTGAGGTGTACTGCAACGGTGACAACACATCGAACAGCACCAGCTCATTGAGATGGTTGGCCAGGATCTCCTCCTCCCGTCCGTCACGGGTGGCCTCGGCCCACTGCTCCAGCATGTCGCGAATGGCCGCTTCGTCCGCGTTCATGGTCGGCGACAACCGATCGGCAGTGAAACCCTAGGTGGCGCCGGCAGGCCCTTCCGGGAGGGTGATTGTGCTGCTCAGGCCACCAGCGCCGCCGCGGGCCGGGCGTCCATCACCCGGGCCGCCTGTTCGTACTGGTGGGCCACCCGCAGCAGCTTGGGCTCCTCGAGCACGCCGGTGATCAGCTGCAGCCCGATCGGCAGGCCCTGGGCGTCGAAGCCGCAGGGCACGCTGATGGCCGGCAGGCCGGCCAGGTTGGCGGGGATGGTGAGCAGGTCGGCCAGGTACATGGCCAGGGGGTCGCCGGCGTGGGCACCGCTGGGGAAGGCGGTGGTGGGTGAGGTGGGGGTCAGCAGCACGTCGACGCTCTCGAAGGCGCGGTCGAAATCGCGGCGGATGAGGGTGCGCACCTGCTGGGCCTTGCGGTAGTAGGCGTCCACATAGCCCGCGGAGAGGGCATAGGTGCCGATCAGGATGCGGCGCTGCACCTCTTCGCCGAAACCGCTGGCCCGGCTGCGGGCCGTCATGGCCGCCAGGCCGTCGCTGCCGGCTTCGGTGGCGGGCGCCCGGAAGCCGTACTTGACGCCGTCGTAGCGCGCCAGGTTGGCGGAAGCCTCCGACGGGGCGATCACGTAGTACGTGGCAATACCGTCGTTGAAGCGGGGGCAGCTCACGTCCACCAGTTCACAGCCCAGGGCCTCCAGCTGGGCGGCGGCCGCCAGCACCGAGGCCTTCACCTCGGGATCGAGCCCCTCCTGGTCGAAGCATTCCCGGATCAGCCCGACCCGCAGGCCCTTGATGGGTGTGTCCAGGTCGGCGGAGTAATCGGGCACCGGCGCCCGCAGGCACGTGGCATCGCGGGGGTCCTCCCCGGCGATCACCTGCAGCAGCTCGGCGGCATCGGCCACGCTGCTGCTGAACGGGCCCACCTGGTCGAGGGAGGAGGCGAACGCCACCAGTCCCCAGCGGCTCACCCGGCCGTAGGTGGGCTTGAGACCCACCACACCGCAGAAGCTGGCGGGCTGGCGGATCGAGCCGCCGGTGTCGGAACCCAGGGCTCCGATGCACTCGCCGGCGGCCACGGCCGCCGCACTGCCGCCGGAACTGCCCCCGGGCACCCGGTCCGGATTCCAGGGGTTGCGGCTGGCACCGAAGGCCGAGGTCTCGGTGGAGCTGCCCATGGCGAACTCGTCGAGGTTGGTCTTGCCCAGCAGGACGGCACCGGCCTGCCAGAGACGTTCGGTGACCGTGGATTCGTAGGGGGGAACGAAGTTCTCCAGCATGCGGCTGGAGCAGGTCGTGCGGATTCCCTTGGTGCAGAGGTTGTCCTTGATGGCCAGGGGAATGCCGGCCAGGGGGGGCAGGGACTCACCGGCGGCACGGGCCGCGTCGATGCGATCGGCATCGGCCCGCGCCCGCTCGGCGGAGACCTCCAGAAAGGCATGCACGGTGGGATCCACCGCCGTGATGCGCGCCAGGTGGCGATCCGTGAGCTCCCGGGCCGACACCTCGCCCCGCCGAAGCTGCTCCCGCCATTCGGCGATGCCCATCCAACCGCTAGCCAGCTGCGGTGGACGCTATCAGTCGGCCAGATCGGCGGATTCGGTGAACGGCTCGCTGCGGCCGGTACGTAGGCACCGGTGCTCCAGGGAGGCCGGTGACTCCGCCCGCAGGTCATCCAGGAAGGCGGGCAGAGCCTGCTCCAGCGTCCGCCGCCGCACGAAGGGGCCGAACCAGTACACCGCGTCGGGGGAGCGGGTCTCCACCCGCGCCCACCAGGCCAGGCCCAACCCATTGGCGATGCCGCGCGAGGGCCAGAGCAGTGGGTTCATGGAGGAGAGGATGGGAGGTGCCCATTCTGGGGGGCGGTCGGTGCCACACCCCCTGCCGGGTTCAGAGGCGAATGTCGCCCTCGAAGCCCGTTGCCGCTGCGGGCGGGTAGGGCAGTGTCTCCAGGGGGGCCTCGGACAGGGGGGCCTGGGGGGCCTGGGGGGCCGCCTCCGGCAGAGCGTTGGCAGCAGGCTCGCTCTCGCCAGGCGCTTCCTGGTGCTGCCAGGCGACAGGCTCGGCCGGCGCTTCGAAGGCGGCGGCCTCAGGCTCCACCTGGGTCAGCAACTCGGGCTCCACCAGGGCCGGCAGCTCGGACTCGCTGGGCGGCTCGGGGTCGGGCGGCGCCGGCATCGAGGGGCGCACGATTCTGGGGGCGGGGGCGGAACCCGTCAGGCCCCGCATCCAGCCGCGGCGGGCCACTTCGTAGAGCAGCAGCGCCGTGGCCACCGAAGCGTTGAGGCTCGGGGTGGCGCCCCGCAGGGGGATGCGCACCAACTGGTCGCAGGACCGGCGCGTCAGCAGCGACAGGCCATCCCCTTCCGAACCGGTGACCAACACCAGGGGGCCCTCCAGGTCCACCTCCTCCAGGCTGACCGTTCCCTCTTCCGCCAGGCCCACCACCCGGTAGCCCTCCTGCTTGAGGGCGTCGAGGGAACGGTTGAGGTTGACCACCCTGGCCACCGGCAGGTGCTCCAGGGCGCCGGCGGCCACCTTGGCCACCGAACCGGTGAGGCCGGCGTTGCGGCGCTGGGGCAGCACCATGCCGTGGGCGCCGAGGGCCTCGGCACTGCGGACGATGGCGCCGAGGTTGTGGGGATCGGTGAGGCCATCCACCGCGATCAGCAGGGGGGCCTCGCCGATGCCGCGGCAGCCTTCGATCAGGCTGGTCAGGTCGAGGGTCTCGGCGGCGGCGGGCTGCAGCACGATGCCCTGGTGCACGGCGCCACCGGTGAGCTGGCCCAGGCGCGCCCAGGTCACCTCCTCCACCAGCACACCGGAAGCCTTCGCCTCACGCAGCAGCTGCAGGAAGCGCGGGTTGAAGCGCATCTCGGGGGTGCACCAGACGCGATGGATCGGCCGGCCGCTCTCCAGGGGGGCCTGGGTGGTGTGGCGGCCCCAGATCAGGTCGGTCGGGGCGGCGGCGGCGAAGGCCTCCGCGGCACCGCGAAAATCGACATCGGAGCCGTCGGACTCCGGCCGCTCCGGTCCGCTGCGACCCTGGATGGTCCGCGGGGCGCGGTCGGCATCCCGGAACAGGGCCGG
>NZ_JAGQBG010000077.1 GCF_024345515.1 Cyanobium sp. N5-Cardenillas | reverse complement strand
GGGGCGTGAGCACCGGAAAGATCGCCTTGCTGAAGTAGTCGTCGGCCCAGGCTTTCTGGGCCTCGTTGAGCCTCAGGTAATCGAGCAGCTGGACGCCGTATTCGGCGAGGTGGGTCTTGAGGGAATGGCGGTAGTGCTGCTGCTGGATCTCCAGCAGGGGACGAAGCTTGGTGTGGATCGCTTCCAGCTGTTCCTGGGGGGTCAGGCCGTCGTCACTGCGGCTGGTGACGCCTGCCTCCACCTGGGACTTCAGCGAAGCCACCCGCACCATGAAGAATTCGTCGAGGTTGTTGCTGAAGATGGCGCTGAATTTGGCCTGCTCCAGCAGGGGGGTGCTCTCGTCGAGAGCGAGGGCCAAAACCCGATGGTTGAAATCGATCCAACTCTGCTCGCGGTTGATGTAAAGATCGGGAGCGACGACCGGCTGAGACGACATACGGCGGAGCTCCGCGGGCATGGGGGGAAGCGCAACGTAGCAATGGCGATCCCGCTCTCAGGGTGTCGCCTCTGCTTGACGGTGGGATCCTGCCGCCACAAGCCACACCACCACCGCCATCAGGAGAATCCCCAGCCAGAAGGGGCTTCGGCGGCCGATGGTCTCATAGGCCAGTCCCGCCAGGGGCGGCCCCAGGAAGCTGGCCAGGCTCTGCAGCCCCTGCAGGCTGCCCAGGGCGGCGCCCTGGCCGCTGTCGGCCAGCCGCCGTGACACCAGGCTGCGCAGGCTGGGGGTCACCAGGCCGGTGCCCAGGGCCAGGATCGCCACCGCCGTGAACACCACGGGCACGGCGTTCCGTTGCTCCGCCAGGGGCACCAGCAGGAAGCCCGCCATGACGCAGCCCAGGCCGATCTGGGTGAGACGCCACTCCCCCAGTCGCTGCACCAGCGGACCGATCAGACCGCCCTGCACCACCGTGGCCACCACACCCACCACCAGGAAAGCGCCGGCCGAGAGGCCCGGCCCCCAGCCGAAGACCTGCTTGAAGTACAGCACCAGCAGGGCGGTGAAACCGCTGAACCCCAGGAAGAAGAGGAAGAAGGCGGCGCAGAGGCGCCGCACCCGGGGATTGGCGAACACCCGCTGCAGCTGGCCGAAGGGCTGCAGCTCCCATTGCCTGGGCAGGGGCAGACGGGCCTCGGGCGGATGGGTTTCCGGCAGCAGGGTTACCACCACCACCAGGTTCAGCATGGCGAAGCCCACGGCGAGCAGCAGCGGCAGGCTCACGTTGATGCGGCCCAGCAGACCGCCGAGGGCCGGGCCAAGGATGAACCCCAGCCCGAAGGCCACGCCGATCAGGCCGAAGGCCCGGGCCCGCCGCTCCGGGGTCGAGATGTCGGCCAGCACGGCGGCGGCCGTGGCGGCGGTGCCGCCGCTCACCCCGTCGATCAGGCGGGCGGCGAACAGGAGGGCCAGGGGCATTCCGCTGGCGGCGGCCTCCGGCCAGAGGCGGCCCCAGGGCAGCATCACGGTGAGGGCGAACAGGCCTAGGCCCAGCACCGAGCCGGCCACACAGGCCATGATCACGGGCCGGCGGCCATAGCGGTCACTGAGGGCGCCGATCAGGGGGGTGAAGGCGAACTGGGCGATGGCATAGCTGCCGGCCAGCAGGCCGAGGGTGCGGCCGTCCGCGGTGAAGTCCGCCAGCAGGAACGGCAGCAGCGGGAACACGATGCTTTCCCCCAGCCGGTCGTTGAGCAGCGTCAGGAAGGCGCAGAAGAGGGTGGAGGGGCGCGAAAGGCGCACGGCGGCCAGCAGCCGGGAGGCCAGGGCACCCTCCCATGCCGGGTGGCGACTCAGGGGTGACGGCTCAGCAGCCGCTTGATCCGATGCTTGGCCCGGGCGATGGCGGTGCGCAGGGTCTGCCGCAGCGGGATGGACGGCGGCGCAGGTTGGGCATATTCCTTGTGAAAGCTGGGATCGAGCCGGCGCAGGCTGTCGATCCGGCGGCTGTCGATCGGGTAGGGGTTGGTTGGGGCCGTGTGGAACTGCCGGTCCAGGCCCTCCAGCAGCTGGAGCCACTGCCGGTAACTCGCTTCGGCGCTGTAGTGCTGGGCGACGAGACCCCTGGCCGCCGTGGAGCAGCGCCGCCAGAGGTCGGGATCGTCGGCCAGTCGCAGCAGGGCTCGGGCCGCTTCGGCCGGATCCTCCGACACCAGCAGGCCGGTGCGCCCGTGATCCACGAGTTCGGGAATGCCACTGGGAATGCGACGCACCACCGGCACCACCCCGGCCGCCATGGCCTCCAGCAGGGCGATCGGCAGGCCCTCGAAGTCGGACATCAGCAGGATGGCCTGGGCGTCGAGCAGCCTGGCCTGCACCTGGCTGGGCGGCAGGGGTCCGGTGAAGCTGATCGCCCCGCTGAGGCCAGCCTCCGCCACCTGCCGCTCACAGTTGGCCCGGGAGTAGCCATCGCCGATCAGGGTGGCGCGAAGGGAGTCGCTGGAGCCGCAGGCTCTGATCAGTGTCTGGATCACCAGCGAGGCCCGTTTCTGGTGTTCCCAGATCCGGCCGCTGAAGACCACCTGGAAGGGATCCTTGCGGAACTCCGACGACCCCACCGGAAGGGAGACGCCGTAGGGAATCACACGGGCGGGTCGATCGAGGTGCCTGCGGTTGAGTTCGTCGCGGATGTGGCGGGACACGCAGACCAGCGAACTTCCCTGGCTGGATTCTCCGAAGGCCCTCACCGTGGCCCAGTAATCCGGATCATCCGAATGCAGCGTCAGCGCCCAGGGCAGCCCCCGGGTGCCGGCCAGCGCCGCCGCCGCGTAGTGGGCCGGTTTGCACTGGGGCAGGAACACCGTGGGTTGCCAGTCGTTGAGAAAGGCCAGGGTGTCCTCGATATCTTCCTTCAGGCTGGTGCGGCGCGGTGTGGAGAACACGTCGATGCCCTGACGGCGTAGGTCCTGAAAAAGCGGGGGTTCAATACACGGATCAGGGCGTGGTTCCGCAGGCGCGACGACGAAATGGATGGCGACAGTCACACCATCGGCTGACAATCGTCTGGCGAGGCCTAGAACCCAGGTGGTGACGCCGCTGATGTCCTGCGCCTGGCTGTAGTGGGCAAAGGCGACTCTCAACACACGTCCGTGGTGTCCGAACTGTAACGATAGCTGCGGACCTGGACCCTACCTTTGGGCCGCGTGATTGGTTCCGTGGCTGGGCCGGTGTCACTCAAGCCTCCCCTGGACGCCATGGCCTGGTGATCGGCAGAACCGACGCGAGGCAGGAGGAGTGGGCGACTGAACGTCTGTATCCCCGAAATAAGACTCGAAGCCTGCCGGTCTAACACTTCGCATCAGATTGAGGCTTCAGAGGAATCAGTCACCTGTGCAGGCCGCTTCTCAGAACAGCTGGTGGGGGTCGATCTTCAGTTGCCCCCGATCCACCGCCAGGGAATCGTCTGGCGAGGCCTCATGGTTTCAGGTGAGTAGGATCGAGTTCGGTCAAGGAACGGTCCAGACCTTTCCATGGATGCCGCCCTTCCAATGACCATCACCCGACCCACCTGATGCTCGCTGTCACCTTGCCTCCAGGGGCGTTCACCGTCAGCTGAATGATCGTCGGTTTCTGGATCGCCGTCACGGGCCTGGAGCTCGTTCTGTTTCTGGCCATTCATCTGGGTGGCGTGGGGATGGCCCTGCTGGATCCGATGGGGTTCGAACACGTCTCCACCTCCCTGCACCAGCAGGCCTGGCTCCCCTGGCTGGAGGGCGCCCTGCTGGCGGCTGGTCTGGGCCATCCCCTGCTGTCCCTGCAAAGGGCCCGCGCCAATGCCCAGGCCAGGGGACCGGCCGGCGGTCCCCTGCGCAGCCGCCGCCAGGGGCCATGGGAGCCGCTGGAGGCCCTGGCGGCCCGGCTGATCCCCTGGAGCGGATCACTGCTGTTGCTGTTCCTTGCCGTCCACCTGGCCCAGTTGCGTTGGCACCGGCCGCCGGCCGGTGCTGAACTGGCTGCGGTGCTGGCCGTGCTGCGGGCACCCTGGTGCCTGGCCCTTTACGTGGTCGCCGGGGCGGCGGCGGGTCTGCACCTGCTGCATGGCGCCGAGAGTGCCGTGCGCCGGCTGGGGCTGCTCGAGCCCGACAATGCGCTGGCCCTGCGCCTGGGCGGGCGGGGGCTGGCCCTGCTGCTGGGAGCGGGGTTCACGCTGCTTCCCCTCGCCCTGGTGCTGCGTCCCGCCCTCCCGCTGCTGGCCGGCCAATGAGCCCCACCCCGCTCCTGGATCCGCGCTTGCCCGACGGCCCCGTTGCCACCGCCTGGCAGCGCTGCCGGGAGAGCCTGCCGTTGCTCAGCCCCAACCGCAAGCAGCGGCTGCGGATCCTGGTGGTGGGCAGCGGCCTGGCGGGGGCCTCGGCCGCCGCCAGCCTGGCCGAGCAGGGCTACCGGGTGCAGGTGCTCACCTACCACGACAGCCCCCGCCGGGCCCACTCGGTGGCGGCCCAGGGGGGCATCAACGCCGCCCGCAACTACGCCAACGACGGCGACAGCGTCGAGCGGCTGTTCCGCGACACGGTGAAGGGGGGTGATTTCCGCGCCCGGGAAGCCGGCTGCCATCGGCTGGCCGAAATCAGTGGCGCGATCATCGACCAGTGCGTGGCCCAGGGGGTGCCCTTCGCGCGGGAGTACGGCGGCACCCTGGCCAACCGCAGCTTCGGTGGGGCCCTGGTGAGCCGCACCTTTTACGCCCGGGGCCAGACGGGGCAGCAACTGCTCTACGGCGCCTACCAGGCGATGCTGCGCCAGGTGGCCGCCGGCCGGGTGGAGCTGCTCTGCCGCCGCGACATGCTCGATCTGATCGTGCACGACGGTGTGGCCAGGGGCGTGGTCTGCCGGCACCAGATCAGTGGCGCCCTCGAGGTGCTCAGCGCCGATGCGGTGCTGCTGGCCAGCGGCGGTTATTCCAACGTCTTCTACCTGTCCACCAATGCCCTGAAGTCGAACGCCACGGCGATCTGGCAGGCCCACCGGCGTGGGGCCTGCTTCGCCAACCCCTGCTTCACCCAGATCCACCCCACCTGCATCCCCAGCGGCGACGCCCACCAGAGCAAGCTCACCCTGATGAGTGAGAGCCTGCGCAACGACGGTCGGATCTGGCTGCCGCTGCGCCCTGGCGACGACCGGCCGCCGGCGGCGATCCCCGCAGCGGCGCGCGATTACTTCCTTGAGCGGCTGTACCCCAGCTACGGCAATCTGGTGCCCCGGGATCTGGCCTCACGCCGCGCCCGGGAGCTCTGTCTGGAGGGCCGGGGCGTCGGGCCCGGGGGGCGTTCCGTGTATCTCGACCTGGCCGAGGCCATCGCCCGGGACGGCACCGGAGCGATCGACGCCCGCTACGGCAACCTGCTCGAGATGTACGAGCGCATCACCGGCGACGACCCCCGGACCACACCGATGCGGATCTACCCCGCGCCGCACTACACGATGGGCGGGCTGTGGGTGGACTACCACCTGATGAGCACGGTGCCGGGTCTGTTCGTGCTCGGCGAGGCCAACTTCTCCGAGCATGGCGCCAACCGCCTGGGGGCCAGTGCCCTGATGCAGGCGTTGGCCGATGGCTATTTCATCGCCCCGGCGACGGTCACGGGCTGGCTGGCGGGTCGGGCCAACGGCGCCCTGCCGGCCGACCACCCGGCCTGTCGGGAGGCCGTGGCGGCGGTGACCGCCCGCATCGAGGTCCTGCGAAGCACGGGGGGCACCCAGCCCGTGGATGTCTTCCACCGGAGCCTCGGCCACCTGATGATCGACGCCTGCGGTATCAGTCGCCGACCGGATCGCCTCACGGCGGCGCTCGATGAGCTGGAGGAGCTGCGGGTGAACTTCCTGCATGAGGTCTGCATTCCAGGGGAGGACGGCCTCTTCGGTGGTGAGCTGACCAAGGCCCTGCGGCTGGAGGATTTTTTCGGACTGGCGGACCTGATGCTCAGGGATGCCCTGGAGCGGGAGGAATCCTGCGGCGCCCATTTCCGCGAGGACCATCAGACCCCGGCCGGCGAAGCCCAGCGGGATGACGAACGCTTCGCCCACATCGCCGCCTGGGAGCACCGGCCCGGAGCGACCCCCATCCGGCACAGCGAGCCGCTCGTGTTCCGATCCATCACGCCAGGACCGCGCAGCTACGGGTAAGAGGTTCGGGACGGCCGAAGAGAAAGCCCTGACCCCGGACACAACCCATGGCGAGCAGGCCGGCATGTTGCTCGGCAGTCTCGATGCCTTCGGCGATCAGACCCAGGCCCAGGTCACGGGAGAGACGGATCATCGCCTCGAGCACCACCGCCTTGCGGTGATCACGGAGAAAATCCGCGATGAACGTGCGGTCCACCTTGATCGTGTCGATCGGCAGTCGTGCCAGCCAGGACATACTGGAGTAACCCGTGCCGAAGTCGTCGAGATGCACCTTGACGCCGGCCTGCCGCAAGCGTCGCAGCTCGGATGTGGCCAGGTCGGGATGTTCGATCAGGATGCTTTCGGTCACCTCGATCACCGTCCAGGCAGGATCCACGCCGGCCTGTTCGGCCTGGCTGAGGAAGAAGTCGCTGAGGCCGCTTTCCTTCAGTTGCAACGGACTGACGTTGATCGCCATGGTGACCTCTGAGCCCTCGGCGCGGAGCTGGCACAGACGCTTGAGGGCCTCACTGATCACCCAGCGCCCGATCGGCAGGATCAGGGCTGTGCGTTCGGCGAGGGGGATGAATTCCGACGGGGTGGCGATCGGCGAGGCGATGGCTCCGAGGCGCAGCAACGCCTCCATGCCCACCACCGCGCGATCGCCCAGCTCCACGATCGGCTGGTAGGCGAGAAACAGCTTTTCGTGTTGGAGTGCGCCTTCCAGCTGATGGCGCAGGTGGATGTTCTTCCTGACTTTCTTGTCGATGGAGGGGTGGTAAAAAGAGATGTGCTGATCACCGTTCGTCTTGGCTTCGTACATGGCAAGATCGGCTCGACGGATCAGCTCATTGACGGAAATCTCCGGATCATCCGAGATGGTGATGCCGATGCTCATCGAGGGGCGGATCGTATGGTCTTCGACCGACCAGGTCTGACCAACAGCGTCATTGAGACGCATCGCCAGCTGCAGGGCATCAGCCTCATTGAAAATGCCCATCGTGAGCACGACGAACTCATCGCCACCGAGGCGCGAGAGGATGTCTCCGAAACGCAGGGACCGCTGCAGCCGACGGCCGATCTCGACCAGCAGGTCGTCGCCGATCTGGTGGCCGTGCAGGTCGTTGATCTCCTTGAAGGAATTGAGATCGCAGAACAGGATGCTGATCCGGCCGCCGTTCTCCCGCTGGGTCTTGAGGGCGGCACGGATGCTGACGTGCAGGCCGCGGCGATTGGGAAGGCCGGTGACCGGGCACTCCATCACCTTGGTGGCCAGGGCGAGGCGTTCCAGCTCCAGGGCCCGGTTCAGGTTCTCGGTCTGCTGCCGCCGCCGCTCGATCCGCTCGGCCTCGACCCGCAGCTGCTCATAGGAGAGCAGAGCGCTGACGTCGCGGAAGCAGAAGATCAGGGGCCGCAGCCGTTCGCTGCGAACGGGCTTCCACTCGATCTCGATGGCGCGCAGCTCAAGCCGATGCAGCACCTTGGTGAACTGCCCCCCCTGGTCGCCGCTGGCGAGCACCTGCTCGGGGTTCAGCAGGGGGGCGCCGTCACAATCGCGGGGGAGCTGGTCATAGATCGATTCGCCCAGCAGCGCCGGAGGGGTCCGCTCCACCAGCTGCGCATAGCTGGCGTTGCACCAGAGCACCCGCCCCTCGCAGCTGGTGATCACTAGGCCGTCGCTGATCGTGCCGAGGGCCGCCTCCAGCCTCCCCATCGACCGACGCAGTTCCACCACCAGCTTGCGTTGGTCGTTCACGCGGTGGCAGGAACCCGGTCGGGCATGGGGCGGGCGGAACAAAACTGAAAATTTACTGAGTATTGCATCTTTCCCCTCGGTGATGGGGCCCCTGCCGTGGGGATGACGCGGAACGACAACATCTCGTCCCACCGAGCGGCAGAATCAACCCAGGTCCTGGCGCCTTCCTGGTCCCGCCAACGGTGACGCCCCTGCCAAGCCCGTTTCGATGACCACCCTTTCCCTCACGCTGAGGATCTGGCGCCAGGCCGGTTCCGGCGACCACGGTGGCTTTGAGGTCCATCGGCTGGACGGGGTCTCGACCGACCTCTCGCTGCTGGAGGCCCTTGACCTGCTGAACGAACGGCTGATCGTCTCCGGGGAGCGTCCCGTGGGGTTCGAGCACGATTGCCGTGAGGGCATCTGCGGGTCCTGTGGTTTTCTCGTCAACGGCCAGGCCCAGGGGCCCCAGCGGGCCACCAGCGTCTGCCAGCTCTACCTGCGCCAGTTCCGTGATGGCCAGGTGCTGACCCTGGAACCCTTCCGGGCCAGGTCCTTCCCCGTGCTCCAGGATCTGGCCGTCGACCGCTCCGCCTTCGACCGGATCATCGCCGCGGGCGGGTATTGCTCCACCAACACCGGCAGTGCGCCGGAAGCGAATGCCCTGCTGATCGGCCGCGAGCAGGCGGCCCAGGCCTTCGACACGGCGGCCTGCATCGGCTGCGGCGCCTGCGTGGCCAGCTGCCGCAACGCCTCCGCCAGCCTGTTCGTGGCCGCCAAGCTGGCGCACCTGGGCCAGTTGCCCCAGGGCCAGCCGGAGCGGCGCCACCGGGCCCGGGTGATGCAGGCGCAGATGGTCAGCGAAGGCTTCGGCAGCTGCAGCAGTCACCTGGAATGCGAGGCCACCTGCCCCAAGCAGATCTCCGCCGACTGGATCAGCTGGATGCACCGCGAATCCTGGCGGCGAGCCTGAGGCTTCAGGCGCCCGCAGCGGCGCAGTGGCGGGCGATCACCCCCTCCTCATCGGCGGGGACCCGCAGCAGTTCGAACGGCTCCAGCCAGGTGAGCGCCGCCTCCAGCTCCTGCCCCAAAGCCCGGTCGTGTTCGCCGATGCCGCCGGTGAGGGCGATCACGTCGACCCCGCCCAGGCTGGCGGCCATGGCCCCGATCCCCTGCAGCAGCTGGTGGCGGAACACCGCGATTGCCAGCTCGGCGCCGGCGTGGCCTTCGGCGGCGGCCTGGCGCAGGTCCTTCATGCTCGGACTCAGTTGCGAGAGACCCAGCAGGCCGCTCTCCTGCTGCAGGTCGTGGTCGAGCTCCTCGGCCGTGACGCCCCGGCGCAGCAGGTGCAGCAGCAGGCCGGGATCGATGGAGCCGCTGCGGGTGGCCATCACCAGGCCCTCCAGGGGCGTGTAGCCCATGGTGGTGGCGATGCTGAGGCCCCCCCGGATGGCGCAGAGGGAGCAGCCGGCGCCGAGGTGGCAGCTGATCAGCCGCAGGTCTTCACCCCGGCGGGCCACGGTCTCGGCCACGTGCTGGTGGTTGAGGCCGTGGAAGCCGAAGCGCCGCAGGCCCTCGGCGCGCCAGTGGACCGGAATCGCATAGGTGCGTGCGGCCTCCGGCAGGGTGCCGTGGAAGGCCGTGTCGAAGCAGGCCCATTGCTCGATCGCGGGCTTCCAGTGGGTCAGCCAGCGCATCACCCGCAGGGCCGGACCGTTGTGCAGCGGGGCAAGGGGCACCAGCCCCTCCAGCACCTCCAGCACCTCCGCATCCAGCCGTACGGGGGCCGTGAAGCGCTCGCCACCATGGACCACCCGATGGCCGGCGCGGATCAGCCCCTCCCCCCAGGCCGAAAGGGCCTCGGGCAGCCAGGCGTCCAGCACCGCCTCCAGACGCTCCTCGGGGGCTGTCCTCTCCGCGGCGCCGATGCTCCAGTTGCTCTGGTCCCTCCATAGGCAGTCCCCTGAGCGGGTGTGCACGGAGATCTTGAGGCTGGAGCTGCCGGCATTCAGCACCAGCACCTCGCCAGCCAGCTCGCCGCCCACCGTTGCCGGCTCCGTCATCCGTGCTCGGCCGCCGGGGGCGTCCAGCGCCAGTCGGTGACCTCCGGGGCATCCTTGCCGTGGGTATGGGCGTAGGCCCGGTGGGACAGGATCGCATCCTGCATCCGCTCCTTGACGTGGGCGGCGCGGGAGCGCAGGAAGGGCACCCGATTGACCACGTCAATCACGAGATTGAAGCGGTCGATCTGGTTGTTCATCGCCAGTTCAAGCGGCGTGTTGATGTTGCCCTTCTCCTTGTACCCACGCACGTGGATGTTGGCGTGGTTGGTGCGGCGGTAGGTGAGACGGTGGATCAGCCAGGGGTAGCCGTGGAAGTTGAAGATCCCTGGCCGATCGGTGGTGAACAGGGTGTCGAAGTCCCGGTCGCTGAGGCCGTGGGGATGTTCGTTCGGCTCGGTGAGGGCAAACAGCTTCACCACATTGATCACCCGGATCCGCAGACTCGGGATCTCCCGGTGCAGGATCTCCACCGCCGCCAGCGTCTCCTTGGTGGGGATGTCGCCGGCGCAGGCCATCACCACATCCGGTTCATCCGGCTCAGTGCCGCAGTCGTCGTTGCTGGCCCAGCCGACGATGCTGATGCCCTTGGCCACGTGGCGCCTGGCCTGCTCCAGGGTGAAGTACTGGAGGTGCTTCTGTTTGTCGGAGACGATGATGTTGCAGACGTTGGTTTCCTGCAGGGCCTCCTCCGCCACCGCCAGCAGGCAGTTGGCATCGGCCGGCAGATACACCCGCACCACGTCACCGCTCTTGTTGCCCGCCAGGTCGATGAAGCCGGGGTCCTGGTGGGTGAAGCCGTTGTGGTCCTGCCGCCACACCGTGGAGGAGATCAGGCAGTTCCAGGCACCGATCGGTGCACGCCAGGGGGCGTGCAGGAGGCAGGATTCCAGCCATTTGGCGTGCTGGTTGAACATCGAGGCAATCACATGGGCGAAGGCCTCGTAGGTGTGGAAAAAGCCGTAGCGGCCGGTGAGCAGATAGCCTTCCATCATGCCCACCAGGGTGTGCTCGCTGAGCATCTCCACCACCCGGCCGCTGCGGGCCAGTTCGCTGCCGTTGAGGTCTTCCGGCAGGAATTCCTCCATCCACACCTTCTTGCTCACCTCATAGATCGCCTGCAGGCGATTGGAGGCGGTTTCGTCGGGGCCGAACACCCGCATGGAATAGGGATTCGCCTGGATGATGTCGCGGAGCAGTTCGCCCAGGGGGTAGGTGTTCTCCTCCTCGGTGGCCCCCGGTGCCTGCACGTCCACCGCGTAGTCCTCGAGGGGTGGGAACTGCAGCTTGCGGCGCAGCAGGCCGCCGTTGGCGTGGGGGTTGGAGCCCATGCGCCGGTTGCCGTGCGGCGACAGTGCCTGCAGTTCCGGAATCAGGGCGCCGTTGGCGTCGAACAGCTCTTCAGGCCGGTAGCTCCTGAGCCACTCCTCAAGCATCTGCAGCTGCTCGGGATCGGTGTTCGGCGCGGCCAGGGGAACCTGGTGGGCCCGCCAGAACCCCTCCAGCTTCTTGCCGTGCAGGGAGGCCGGTCCGGTCCAGCCCTTGGGCGAGCGCAGCACGATCATCGGCCAGGCGGGGCGGACGGCCTCGCCGCTGGCGCGGGCCTCGGCGCGGATCTCCAGGATGCGGCCGATCGCCTGGTCCATGGCGGCGGCCATGGCCTGGTGCATCGCCATCGGCTCATGCCCTTCGACGAAGATCGGATCCCAGCCGTTGCCGCGCATCAGGCTGGCCAGCTCGTCGCGGGGGATGCGGGCCAGCAGGGTGGGGTTGGCGATCTTGTAGCCGTTGAGGTGGAGGACAGGCAGCACCGCCCCGTCGCCGATCGGGTTGAGGAACTTGTTGATGTGCCAGGAGGTGGCCAGGGGGCCGGTCTCGGCTTCGCCATCCCCCACGCAGGCCAGGGCGATCAGGTTGGGGTTGTCGAACACCGCTCCGCAGGCGTGCGACAGCACATAGCCGAGCTCGCCCCCTTCGTGGATCGAACCGGGGGTTTCCGGGGTGCAGTGGCTGCCGATGTGGCCGGGGAAGGAGAACTGTTTGAAGAAGCGCCGCATCCCTTCGGCGTCCTGGCTCTTGTCGGGGTAGACCTCGCTGTAGCTGCCGTCGAGGTAGGTGGGGCCGAGCACTCCGGGGGCGCCGTGCCCAGGCCCCGACAGGTAGATCATGTCGAGGTCATGCCGCCGGATCACCCGGTTGGCATGGGCCCAGATGAAGGCCTGGCCGGGAGAGGAGCCCCAGTGGCCCAGCAGCCGCGCCTTGACGTGCTCATGACGCAGGGGTTCGCTCAGCAGCGGGTTGGCGCGCAGGTAGATCATGCCGACGGCCAGGTAGTTGGCGGCGCGCCACCAAGCATCAAT
>NZ_JAGQBG010000076.1 GCF_024345515.1 Cyanobium sp. N5-Cardenillas | reverse complement strand
CGGCCTGACCAGCGGCGTCGTGGTGGGGGGGCACATGGTGGCGGGCAGCCTGATGAACCACGGCGACGCCTGGTGGCACTACGTGTTCTGGCGGATGGTGATGACGATCCTGGGCGTGATCCTGGGGGTGGTGGTGTCGCGGCAGATCGTCAGCCAGCGGTCCTCCAGCACCTGGCAGGCCTCCTGTGACGGCTGGCTGCTCGACTTGGCCGGCTTCCTGGAGCACCTGCCCGGCATTCCCGAGCCGGAACAACGCTTCGCGTCCCTGCGGGAACGCCGCAATGCCCTGCGCCGCCAGCTGCCCCAGCTGGCGGCGGAACGGACCCTGATCCACGGCCAGCCGGACGAGGCGGTGCTTCGGGCCCAGCAGCAGCTGCAGCACGGCAGCACGGTGATGAGCGCGGCGCGGGATCTCTGCCTGCTGCTCCAGGCGAAGGCCCCCGTGGCCTGGGTCCCGCCAGGGCTGATCCCGCGCCTGATGGACGCTGGCAGGACGCGCATCGAGGCCCTGATCCAGGGACGGGACGCCCCTGACGCGGTGGCGGACCTGCGCCGCTGCCAGGACCTGCTGAGCGCGGCGCTGCCGGCGCAGCCCCAGGCGCCCCCGCCCGCGGATCCGCCGCCCCAGGACGCCCGTAACCAGCTGCTGATCATCAGTCGGTTGCTGCTCCTCTCGGACGCCCTGATCCGGCTGCCCCGGTCCCCGCAGCACCCGGGGCGGCCGGATGCGGGGCGCTGATAGGGTCGAACCATCGCCGGATTCGCCTCCCCTTGCTGGATCTCACCGACTTCAAGCGCGACCTCTCCGAGCTCACCGACCGCCTGGGCCATGCCCAGGACTGTCTTTGACGTACCGGCCCTGAAAGCACGCCAGCGGGACCTGGAGCAGCTGGCCTCCCAGCCCGACTTCTGGGACGACCAGGCCACGGCGCAGAAGAAGATGCGTCAACTGGATGACGTCAAGGCCCAGCTGGAGCAACTCTCCGCCTGGCGGGCCACCGTCAACGACGGCCAGGCCACGCTCGAGCTCTACGACCTGGAACCCGACGACGAACTGCTGGCCGAGTCCAATGCTTCGCTGCAGTCGCTGCGCGCCGACCTCGACCGCTGGGAACTGGAGCGCCTGCTCAACGGCCCCTACGACAAGGAGGGCGCCGTGATTTCGATCAACGCCGGCGCCGGCGGCACCGATGCCCAGGACTGGGCCCTGATGCTGATGCGGATGTACACCCGCTGGGCCGAGGACCACGGCATGAAGGTGACCGTGGACGAGCTCTCCGAAGGGGAGGAGGCGGGCATCAAGAGCTGCACGATCGAGATCGACGGCCGCTATGCCTACGGCTACCTGCGCAACGAAAAGGGCACCCACCGCCTGGTGCGGATCTCGCCCTTCAATGCCAACGACAAGCGCCAGACCAGCTTTGCCGGTGTGGAGGTGATGCCCAGGCTCGATGAGGACGTCAAGCTCGACATCCCCGAGAAGGACCTGGAGGTCACCACCTCCCGCTCCGGTGGCGCCGGTGGCCAGAACGTCAACAAGGTGGAGACGGCCGTGCGCATCCTGCACATCCCCACCGGCCTGGCGGTGCGCTGCACCCAGGAGCGCTCCCAGCTCCAGAACAAGGAGAAGGCCATGGCCCTGCTGATGGCCAAGCTGCTGGTGATCGCCCAGGAGCAGCGGGCCGCCGAGATCGCCGACATCCGCGGCGACATCGTCGAGGCCGCCTGGGGCAACCAGATCCGCAACTATGTGTTCCACCCGTACCAGATGGTGAAGGATCTGCGCACCGCCCAGGAGACGACCGACGTGCAGGGGGTGATGGACGGGGATCTGGATCCCTTCATCCAGTCGCTGCTGCGCCAGGGTGTGGAGATCGCCGCCGACGCGGCCGCCTGATCCCCTGAGCCAGCGCCACCCCATGTCCGATCCCGCCGCACCCCCAGGCCAGGAGAGCCCCAGCTTCGTGAAGCTGGCCATGCGCAACATGGTGCGCAAGGGGCGCCAGAGCCTGCTCCACTTCGGCCTCACCGCCCTGGGGCTGAGCGGCTTCCTGCTGCTGATCGCCTGGCTGGGGCGGCCCAGCCTGCCCGGATGACGGTGCCGGAGATCGACCTGGCCTTCAGCCTGGAGCCAGGCGCCGCCCGTGGCGCCACGCCCCCGGAGCCCCTGGTGGATCCCGACCTGGCCGAAACCCTCTGGGGCAGCCACCTCAGCGCCTGGCTCACCCAGCTGCTGCCGGAGCTTCCGGCCCAGTTGCGGGCACCCGGCTACAGCCTGGGGCTGGAGCTCACTGGCGACGCCACGATCGCGGAGCTCAACCAGGCCTGGCGCCAGCACAGCGGCCCCACCGACGTGCTGGCCTTCGCCGCCCAGGAGGAGGCGCCGCCGGTCCCTGCGGGGGCGGCTCCGGAGTGGCTGGAACTGGGCGACATCGTGATATCCCTGGAGACGGCCCGGCGCCAGGCCGAGATGGCCGGCCACGGCCTGGCGGAGGAGCTGCTGTTCCTGGCCAGCCACGGGCTCCTGCACCTGCTCGGCTGGGATCACCCCGATGAGGCCAGCCTGGCCGCCATGCTGGCCCGGCAGACGGCCCTGGTGGCGGCGTCGCCGTCCTGACAGGGGCTGTGCGCCACGGCCATCGGCGGTAGGGTGCCGGTTGTCCCTCCAACGGCGGTGCGATGCCGATGCTCGTTCCCGAGGAACATCCGCCGGCCCTCCGCGACGTGACCAACGACGTCCATCGGCGCGGCAGGCGCCTGCGGGTGGGGGCGTGGAAGGTGGCAGGCGACCTGCCGGCAAGCTTCCGCTATGCCGCCCAGGGTCTGGCCTACGGCTTCGCCAGCCAGCGCAACTTCCGCATCCACGTCTTCACCGGCCTGCTGGTGTTCGGCATGGGGCTCTGGCTGCGCCTGGCCGCCGATCGCCTGGCGGTGCTGGTGCTGACGGTGGCGGCGGTGCTGGTGCTGGAGCTGCTGAACACGGCCACCGAAGCGGTGGTGGATCTGGCCATCGGCCGCCAGTTCCACCCCCTGGCCCGCATCGCCAAGGACTGCGCCGCCGCCGCCGTGCTGGTCGCCGCCCTCTCCTCACTGCTGATCGCCCTGCTGCTGCTGGTGCCCCCCCTGCTGATCCGCCTCGGCGTCTAGACCATCCCCATGCTTCTGGTTCTCGACAACTACGACAGCTTCACCTTCAACCTGGTGCAGTACCTGGGTGAACTGGCCGCCGATCACCCCCTGGCCGCCGAGGTGCGGGTGGAACGCAACGATGCCCTCGACCTGGAGCAGATCCGGTCGCTGGAGCCGGCGGCGATCCTCATTTCTCCCGGCCCCGGCGATCCGGACCAGGCCGGGGTCTGTCAGGAGGTGCTGCGGGAGCTCGGACCCACCGTGCCGGTGCTGGGGGTGTGCCTGGGCCACCAGTGCCTGGCCCAGGTGTTCGGCGGGCGGGTGGTGCGGGCCGGCGAGCTGATGCACGGCAAGACCTCACCGGTGCACCACCGCGGTGCCGGGGTGTTCGAAGGCCTGCCCGATCCCCTCACCGCCACCAGGTACCACAGCCTGATCGCCGAGCGCGACAGCCTGCCCGAGTGCCTTGAGATCACCGCCTGGCTGGAGGACGGCACGATCATGGGGCTGCAGCACCGGCAGCATCGCCACCTGCAGGGGGTGCAGTTCCACCCGGAGAGCGTGCTCACCCAGGCTGGTCACCAGCTGCTGGCCAATTTCCTGCGCCAGGCCTCCCACTGCTAGTTTCGCGCCACATTCCGGGCCCGGTGGGGCCAGACGCGACTCCATGGTTCACCCCACCCGCCGGTCCGCCGCGCCCCAGCGCCGGACCACCACCAGCGGCCTGCGCCTGGGGCTGGGTCTGGCCCTGGCGGCCGGACTCACCCTGCCGCTGCCGGCGATGGCCCAGAAGGGTGGCGGGGTCACGATCACCAGCCTGGGCCACAGCGCCCTGATGATCCAGGGGGGCGGTGCCCGGGTGCTGGTCAACCCCTTCCAGGCCGTGGGTTGCGCCGCCGGCCTTCCCGAGCCGCGGGTCAGCGCCGATGTGATCCTGGCCAGCAGCCTGCTGAAGGATGAGGGCGCCCAGGTGGCCAGCGGCAAGTTCCTGGTGAAGCCGGGCTCCTACCGGCTGGCCGGGCTGCAGATCGAAGGCATCGCCGCCCCCCACGACCGGGTCGGGGGACGCCGCTTCGGCAACGCCACCCTCTGGCGCTGGCGCCAGGGCGGCCTCGACATCGCCCACCTCGGCGGCACCGCCGGCAGCCTCAGCCCCGCCGATCGCGTGCTGCTGGGCCGCCCGGACGTGCTGATCATCGGCGTGGGCGGCGGCGGCAAGGTCTACACGGGCCAGGAAGCGGCCGAAGTCGTCCGGGAACTGCAGGCCCGCCGGGTGATTCCGGTGCAGTACAACGGCGGCAAGCCGCCTGCCAACTGCGATCAGGGATCGGTGGAGCCGTTCCTGAAGGCAATGGCGGGCGCCACGGTGCGGCGCAGCGGCCGCTCGGTCAGCCTGGTGCCGCCCCTGGGGGACGGGGTGGTGGTCGAGGTGCTGCGCTGAGCCCTCACCCCAGCCCGTCGATCCGGCGGTAGGCCTGCCAGAACCGGCCCATCTGCTCACGGCTGCCGAGGCTGACCCTCAGGGAGCCGTCGATCAGCGGTTTGCCGGCCATGGAGCGGACGAGAATGCCCGCCTGGCGCAGGTCCGCCTCCACGGCCGCTGCCGGGCGACGGGGCCAGAGCAACAGGTAGTTGCCGCCGGCGGCGTGGTGGCGCACCCTCGCCTGCCGCAGCTGGCCCAGGAGCCCGTCGCGGGCCCGCAGCACCTCGGCCACGTAGGCGTCCACATAGGCCTGGTCGGCCAGGGCGGCCAGGGCCGCCGTCACCGCGAAGCTGTTGATGTCGTAAGGGCCGCAGACCCGGCTCACCCGCTCCACCAAGGCCGGTGCGCCGATGGCGAAGCCGATGCGCAGGCCCGCCAGGCCGGCCGTCTTGGCCAGGGAGCGCAGCACCAGCAGGTTGGGCGCCACCGCGAACGGGTCGGGGTTCGGGCCCGGCGCCAGCAGCGGCGGCAGCACGCTGTCGCCCGTGAAGGCCTCGTAGAGCTCATCGACCACCACCAGGGTCTGGGGCGCCGCTGCCGCCAGCTCGAGGATCCGCTCGGGCGCCAGCCGGGTGCCGGTGGGGGTGTTGGGGTTGCAGATCAGCAGGATCCGTGGGGCACCTTTGGCGGATCCCGGCGCATCCAGGGCTGCCCGGATCGCCTCGAAGGGGAAGTCGTAAGCGGGCAGCCGGTAGGGGATCGCCTCGATCACCATGCCCTGCATCCGGGCGCAGGGGGTGTAGTAGCCGAAGGTGGGACTGGTGGTGAGCAGGCGATCACCGGGGGCACCGAAGGCGTGGAAGATGGCATGGATGGCCCCATCCACGCCGTTGAACAGGCCGATGTGGGCCGGCGTGAGGCCCCGGCCCCCCAGCGAGGCCGCCACCGCCTCCCGCAGGCCGTCGTATTCGGGGTAGATGGCGTAGTGATCGGCCGGGATGGCACGGATCGCCTCCACCACCTGGGGGCTGGGCCCGACGGTGTTCTCGTTGAAATCGAGCCGCAGCAGGCCCCGCCGGCCCTCCAGGGGGGCGCTGTAGGCGGTGAGGGTTTCCACCTCGGGGCGGGCCAGGGGGCCTGGTGGAACGGCCGGGCTCTCGCCGGGGGTCGGGCTGCTCAAGGCGCCGGAGTCGGATCGCTACGGAAGCCATCCTGCAGCGCAGCCCTACCGTTTGATCACCTGTGCCTGGAATCCGGTGGCGAAAGCGGAGCTGGCCCTGCGGGCCCTGGAACGGGGCGACCTGCGGTTCATCCACGACCAGGTGAACAACAGGAGCGTGATGGCCTACTGGTTCGAAGAACCCTATGAGTCCTTCGACGAACTGGAAGAGCTCTACATGCGCCATATCCACGACAACGCCGAGCGTCGCTTTGTCGTCGAGAACAAGGACAAGGAACTGATCGGCCTGGTGGAATTGATCGAGATTGATTACATCCATCGCCGGGCGGAGTTCCAGATCATCGTGGCCCCTGCCCACCAGGGCAAAGGGTTCGCACGCTTCTGCATCCACAAGGCCCTCGACTACTCCTTCACCATCCTCAACCTGCACAAGATCTACCTGTCCGTCGCCGTTGACAACGAAAAGGCCCTGCACCTCTATCAGCAGTGCGGCTTCGCCGAAGAAGGCCATCTGGTGGGCGAGTTCTTCATTGAAGGCCAGTACCGCGACGTCAAACGCATGTACATCCTTCAGGAGGATTATCTGGCCAGATCAGCCGGCATCACATCCGCTCCAGGGTGGGGATTCCCAGCAGACCCAGACCCTGCTTGAGGGTGTCGGCGGTGAGGCGGCAGAGCGCCAGTCGCGATCCGCGGGCGGGATCCTCGGCCTTCAGCACGGGCACCTGGTCGTAGAAACGGTTGAACACCTGGGAGAGCTCGAACAGGTAGCTGCACAGCCGGTTGGGCAGCAGTTCCTGCTCCACCTCCAGGATCACGGCGTCGAACTGCAGCAGCTGGCGAACCAGCGCCCACTCCTGGGGTTCGCCAAACACCAGGGGCGTGGGGAAGGCGACGCCGGCGGCATCGGCACCGCCCTTGCGGGCAATCCCGGCGATCCGCACCACCGCATAGAGCAGATAGGGCGCGGTGTTGCCGCTGAGGGCCAGCATGCGATCGAAGCTGAACTGGTAGTTGGTGATCCGGTTGGTGGACAGATCGGCGTACTTCACCGCCGCCAGGCCCACGGTGGTGGCGACCTCACCGATGAAGTCGCCGTCCTCCTGGCGCTCCTCCTCGGCCAGACGGCGGCGCAGGTCGGCCTCGCAGCGCTCCACCGCCTCATCCAGCAGTTCCTTGAGCCGCACCGTGTCGCCGGAGCGGGTCTTGAGCTTCTTGCCGTCCTCCCCCTGCACCAGCCCGAAGGGCACATGCTCCAGCCGCCCGCCCTCGGGGATCCAACCGGCGCGGCGGGCCACCTGGAACACACCGGCGAAATGGCTGGCCTGGCCGGCATCGGTGACGTAGATCACCCGCCGGGCCCCATCGCCGGCGGGGGGCGCCGCAAAGCGATAGCGGATGGCGGCCAGGTCGGTGGTGGCGTAGTTGAAGCCGCCGTCGCTCTTGCGCACGATCACCGGCGGGGTCTGGCTGGCCGTGCCGTCCTCCGCCTCGAGGAACACGCACTGGGCGCCGCTATCGCTGACCAGCAGGCCCGCGGCAGCCAGGTCGGCCACCACCGCCTCCAGATAGGGGTTGTAGAAGGATTCGCCGCGCTCGTCGAGGCGGATGTCGAGGCGGTCGTAGAGCCGCTGAAATTCGCGGCGCGACTGATCGCAGAGCAGTTGCCAGCAGCGGCGGCTGGTCGGATCGCCGCTCTGCAGCTTCACCACCTCTTCGCGGGAGGTGGTCTGGAAGGTTTCGTCGCTGTCGAAGCGGGCCTTGGCCTGGCGGTAGAAGGCCACCAGGTCGCCGAGGTCGACGGCGTCGGCGGTGTCGAGGGCCTCGGGAGCCACCTGCTTGAGGTGGGTGATGAGCATGCCGAACTGGGTGCCCCAGTCGCCGACATGGTTGAGCCGCAGCACCGGATGGCCGCGGAACTCCAGCACCCGGGCCAGGGCGTCGCCGATGATCGTGGAGCGCAGGTGCCCCACGTGCATCTCCTTGGCGATGTTGGGGCTGGAGAAATCCACCACCACCGGCGCGCCGCCGGGGGCCACGGGCTCCACCCCCAGGCGCGGATCGGCCAGCCGGCGACCCACCTCGGCGGCCAGCACCTCCGGCCTCAGGGTGAGGTTGATGAAGCCCGGGCCGGCGATCTCCGGCGGCAGGCAGAGGGCCTCGAAGGCCGGATCGGCCGCCAGCCGCTCCACGATCGCCACCGCGATCACCCGGGGCGCCAGGCGCAGGGGCCGGGCCAGGGCCAGGGCGCCATTGGCCTGGAAATCACCGAACTCCGGCTTCGAGGCGGGGCCAAGCTGGGGATCCAGCGGCGTGCCGGCCTCCCGGGCAGCGGCGGCCGCCTCGGGGAATGCGCTCTCCAGGGCCCCCAGCAGATGGCTGTTCAGGGCATGGGCGATGCGCAGCATGGAGCGAAGCCTGTCGGACGGTAGAGGTGGACACGATCATCCTCCCCGGCGGACCGCAGGGGGAGGCCAGCACCAGCGAGCGGGCGGACATGGTCCGGCTCGTCATCGAACAGGCCACCAGCCCAGAGCATCTGCAGTGGCAGCTTCTGCGCTGCAGCGTCCGGATCCGCACATCCAGCTGGATCCATCACGCTTACCGACCATCCCCCTGCCGGACCCGAAGCGTCAACTGCTCAGCCAGCTCGATCAGGCGGAGGGGCAGGCAATCACATCACGCGCGAAAGCCTGCGGATCATGGTCTCGTCGATCGCCTTCGCGGCCGGCTTCGCCGCCTGCGACCAGCGCAAGGGTCAGCTGGTGCCCTTCCTGGTGGAGTGGCCGTCCCTGCTGGCCCACCTGAACCCCCTGGAGCTGTGGCGGCAAGTCCGCACCGGCCGGGGGAAGGGCGGGATAGAGCTGCGCCGTTCGGCCGCTGCGCTGGATGCGGAGTTCCTTGAGTCCCTGGCCCTCCAGAGGACGGGGGCCTGCACCCCGCCGCCCGAAGGAACGTCAGCAACCCAACGTGGAGGAGCGGGCCTGGGACGGAAAGCCAGCACCGCGCTTGCGCCCTCCCACCCCAGTGGCCGCAAGGGCTCCGGGCCAGGAAGCCGTGGCGCGGGCCCACAACTGCCCTTCAGCTTAAGGATTGGCTAAAGCACCTTGATGCCTGGTGACAAAACCTGTGGTAAGGTGAATGTGCTTTCATTTTGTCGCAATGTTGGGCTCGGCCCGCCGCAACCAGCTTCTGTCGGTCGGCTGCCTGGCTGGTCTCCTTGTCGGGAGTGCCGCCCCTGCGATGGCCTTCACGACGTTCGACGTCGATTTCAGTGCGGCCGATAAGAAAACAAGCGCAGAAGCCACCGGTGTTTCCGGCAAAATGACGTTCAGCTTCAGCAAGCTGAACCCATCCGACGCTGCAGATAATCGCTACACGTTAGATCTGAACATCAAGAATACCTCTCCACTTGGCAGCAATCCTTCAGGAACACTGACAGCCTTTGCCTTCAATGTTCCCGGCCCTACATCATCTCCCGATTTCAAGCTGCTGACCTACAACCCCTTGAACTCGGGTTTCGGGGATGTTTACGGCGCCTCCCTGACCCGCAGAGAAGTAAATGTCAGTAATAACCAGAATCTCATCTTCCCCACAACAGGAAAACCCATTCGGGCAGCCTACGCACCTTTCGATAGCTTCACCTTCTGCGCCCGGGATACCGGCAACAACTGCCACGGAGGCTCGCAGAACGGCACGGGTCTGACCGATGACCAGTCGGCCGCTGTCAGGTTCACCCTGGCCTCCAGCAAATCGACCATCAACAGCGCCAGTCTCGTCGCCCAGTCGTTCTTTGATCTCTTCAATTCCCGGACCTTCACCCAGGACGGCGATTTCAAGAACGCCCAGGTGGCCCTCCGCTTCCAGAACGTGACCACCTCCAGTGGTGCCCAGGGCAAGAGTGACAAGGTGGCTGGCGTTCCCAGGAAACCACCCCAAGGCCCCGGCGATGAAGTCCCCGGCCCCCTTCCCGTGCTCGGTGCGGCCACAGCCTTCGCCTTCAGCCGCCGGCTTCGCCGCAGGATCGCCACAGCGGAACTCCGCACCCAACCTGCGGCCTGAGCCGCTCTTAAGTTTCCGGTTTTCGGGCCCTAACCTGTCTCGAAGAGCCTCTGCCATCGAAGGGAGAAACCATGCCATGGGCAGGCATCGCGCATGGTGACTGATTCCCCTGCCAGCTCCCGTGGGGCTGCCGTCCTGGCCGATCGCCTCTCGGTCTTGGCGATGGCGCTCTTCGTCATCTATGGCGTCAGGGTCGTCGCCATAGCCATTCCGCTGCGGCCGCTCGACACCCTGTGGCAGCTGGACGTCATTTCCGCGCTGATCAGCGCCGCGGCCATTCCGCTGTTGGGCCTCGCCTTGCTGCATCTGGCGGCCTACCTGAATCCCGATGATTCCGCCCTGGTCCGGCGACGGGATGCCCTGGCCCGCTGGGCGATCCTGGCGGTGCTGGGGTTCCTGCTGCTGATCCCTGTGCAGGCCTACGCCTCCTGGAGCGCGGTGTCCACGGCCAGGACCACGCTCACGACCCAGCTGACCACCGCAAACCGCAACTTCGCCCTGGTCCGCGAAGCGATCAGTGCCGCCACCAGCCTGCAGGATCTGCAGGCGCGCCTGCAATCCCTCCAGTCACCGGAGCTGGGCATCCGCTTCGAGAACCTCGGCCTGCCGCTGGCCGAAACCCAGCGGCAGATGCTCGGACGCCTCAACGACATTCAGGAACAGGTGAAGACACGGATCAACGCCCCGCCGCCTGAAGCCATCGAAAACGTGGCCAGGAACTCCATCCGTGTGATGGGCACCAGCCTCGTCTATGCCCTCGCCTTCGCCATCGCCGCCCAGCGGCGGGGTCAGGAGCTTCCCCTGCTGGTGGAGCTGCTGACGATCTGGAGCCTGCGGCAGCAGGCCGATCGCTCCCGGCGCGGAGTTTCCGGCGCTCCTGATCGGGACTATCTCGCGCAACTCGCCCCGCCGGAGGACGATCCCACTCGCCTGCCCTGAGCCCCTGCCCCGCCGATGGCAGCACCGAAGGCGCCGATGCGGGGGAGGAGCCAGGCAGCAGAAACTTCAAGCAGAGTGAAGAACGACCTGCTAAGGTGAGAGGGGATTAAGGAAGCGTTCATGCGCGCCACAGTCACGAACACCCTCCTGCTGCTCGGTGGCGTTGCCGGCCTGATCACCGCAGGCACCCCAGCGACGGCCAAAACGTCCTTTGACGTGATCTTCGACAGCGGCATCGCCGGTACGAGCTACTACAACACCGGGGTGAAGGGCAAGATGACCTTCGACTTCAGCAAGGACCCTGGCAACGGCAACACCTACACCCTGGATCTGGGCATCACCAACACGTCGCCGGCGTCAGGTGCCTCCTCCGGCACCCTGGTGGGATTTGCCTTCAACGAGCCCCTGCGCGGCAATGGCAGCGAAGCCATTTCCCTGCTGAGCTACAACCCCCTGGCCTCCGGCTACGGCCGGGTGTTTGGAAACTCAGACCGGGGCATTCGAGTGAATCCCCAGGAATCCCTGAATATCTCCAACTTGGGTACCGCGCCGTACGCTCCCTTTTCCAACTTTGATTTCTGCGCTCGCATGAGCAGTCGCAGTGGTTGCCATGGTGGCTCGGCCAGCACAGGGATCGCTGGCGGAACCAGCGTGAAGGTTCAGTTCTCGCTGAAATCCAACGATATCAGCATCTCCACCGCCGACCAGGTTGCCGAGCGTTTCTATAGTCTATTCAACTCCTTCGAACCTGGCGACAGCTGGAACAAGGCCCAGATCGCCCTTCGCTTCCAGAACGTCAAGAAAGCCAATGGAAGTAAGACAAGCAGCGGCGAGAAGGTGACGGGAGCGGCGTTCTGGAGGATTCCCAACGAAGGCCCCACCGATGAAGTGCCTGGCCCTCTGCCCGTTCTTGGAGCAGCAGCAGCGTTTGGCTGGAGCCGAAAGATCCGGCGGCGGATCCAAGCAGTCAATCACCCTTCAACCATCAATCTCTGAAGCCTTTTCGCCACGCTGCAGGCTAGAGCCACAACCATATTTCTTTCTCAGCTGCACGAGCTCCATACCATTATCAGACGTGTATTTCTCTCACTGATGACCCAACCGTCTTCGGTTCTGGTCATAACCAGTCACACATTGAAGGCCCGGTCGGTTGGCAGAGTGGCAACATTCATCGTCTGGGTATGAAGCCTCTGCGAGACAGTTCAGCGGCCTGATTGCTTGCTGATCCGTGGCCCTCGAGCCCTATTCCATCGACATCCACACAAACACCCCGACAGGCAAGCCAGAGAGCCACTTTCAACCCTGGCATTCCTGATGGCCAGCAGCAAGGAATTCAAAGAGTTCGATTCCGCCATCCTGGCCGATCGGCTGGCCTTCATGGCGATCGCGTTGTTCGTGGTCTACCTGATCACCCTGCTGGCCAGCATCCTTCCCGTGCGCCTGCTGGACACCGCCTGGCAGCTGCGCTTCATCTCGGCCAGCTTGGATTCGGCCACCAATCCCCTGGTGGCCCTCGGGCTGCTTCACCTGGCG
>NZ_JAGQBG010000075.1 GCF_024345515.1 Cyanobium sp. N5-Cardenillas | reverse complement strand
CATTCCCCCCAAGGTGCTCGGGGCCATCAACGACTTCTGGTATCGCTGGGTGACGGACGTCGGCATCACCGGCCCTGACAAGGGCCAGGGGGGCAAGTACCTGATCCTGCCACCGGGCTACCAGGGGGCCATCCCGGCGGGTTATGTCGTTGTTCGGCCGAAGACCTACGGCAACTGGATGCCCTTCCGCTCCTTCCTGGTCGATGGTTCTCCCAAGCCCGGGGTGGAGTCCGTGCGGAATAACCTCAAGATCTACCAGCTGTCCGATGCCGCCAATCCGCCGCCGATCACGTTCGCCAATGCTTCGGGCGTACCGGCGAACTTCGTGGCTCCCGGTGATGATTCCTTCTGGACCCTGCTCAATCAGGTGATCCAGGAGGAACCCCCGGAAGGAGCTGATCCCACCACCCTGGGCCTGTTCGCCTCGATCGGCATCGTCAAGGGCAAACCCTTCCAGCCCGACGCGCGCATGCGCAAGATCCTCAGCGATGCCGCCAAGATCGGGGCGGTGACGGCGCGAACCCTGGCCTTCAAGATTCGCGAGCCCGAGGCCTTCTTCTATCCCAACAGCTCCTGGCGTCTGCCGTTCTTCGGTGGCTACAGGTTTGAGGTGTCCCCGGGTGTGGCCAATCTCGATGGGGCCATCTTCTACTACTACTTCGCCACCGGCGTCACACCGGCCATGGAGCAGAAGATGGTGGGCTAGGGGTCCCAGTATCCCTGGGCGTCCCTGGATGCGAAGGGCAACCCGTTCGACGGCGGCAAGACCTACCGGTTGCGGCTGCCACCCAACATTCCGGTGAAGGATTTCTGGTCCGTGATCGTCTACGACAACCAGACCCGCTCCATGCTGCAGACCGACCAGCCCCGGCCCAGCGTCAGCAGCCAGGACAAGGGCATCCAGACCAACGCCGACGGCTCCGTTGACGTCTGGTTTGGCCCCAAGGCCCCTGCCGGCAAACAGAACAACTGGGTGCAGACCATCCCCGGCAAGGGGTGGTTCATGATCCTGCGCCTCTATGGCCCGCTGGAGCCCTGGTTCAACAAGACCTGGCGGCCGGGGGCCATCGAGCTCCAATCCTGAGCCCGCCGATCGCGAACTCCTCTGGCTGCCCGGCTGCGAGCTCCTAGCGTCGGGCCACCTCAGCGCGCCCAGCGTCTCTCCAGCGCCATGACGACGCAGTACTACACCGCCTCAAGCCTCGACGGTTTCGTCGCCACCGAAGACGACGGCCTGGATTGGCTATTCCCGCTCGGCGATGTCAGGGAAGCGGGCTACCCGGCCTTCATTGCCCAGGTGGGCGCCATTGCGATGGGAGCCTCGACCTATGAGTGGATGCTGCGCCATTCCGACAAAGTTGTGGAGGATTCGGGTTCCGCCTGGCCCTTCGCCCAGCCCTGCTGGGTGTTCACCCATCGCGAGCTTCCCGGCATCGATGGAGCCGATCTTCGCTTCGTCCAGGGCAGTGTCCAGGACGTCCACCGAACGATGCTGGAGGTGGCGGCGGGGAAGAACATCTGGATCGCCGGCGGCGGGGCCCTTGCCGTGCAGTTTCATGAGGCCGGGTTGCTGGATGAGGCCATCATCCAGATCGGTTCGGTCACCCTTGCCCAGGGCAAGCCGCTCTTCCCCCGTCGGGTGACCAACCCGCCCTGGCGGTTGCTGTCGGTACGCCAGATCGGTTCGGGTCTGGCCGAGCTGCATTACGCCCTGCCCCGCCCCGGCCGCTGAATTCATGGCATGATGCCCATCATGCGATATCCCGAAGGTCACAAGCAGGCCGTGCGCGCGCGCATTCTTGAGGCTGCGGCCGAGGAGCTGCGCCGCCAGGGGCTTTCGGGCATCGGCATCCCCGCCCTGATGAAGCGGGCCGGCCTCACCCATGGAGCCTTCTATGCCCACTTCCCCAATCGGGAGGCCCTGGTGGCGGAAGCCATCCACACGGCAGCCGCCGCCAGCGCCGACGGCCCCCTGGCCGTGGAGCTGCCGCTGCAGCAGACCCTTGCCCTCTACCTCTCCCCCGAGCACCTCGACCATCCCGAGCGGGGCTGCGTGATCGCCGCCCTCGGCGCGGAGGGGGCCCGCCAGCCGGCCCCCGTGCGATCCGCCTTCGCGGCCGCTGCCCGCGGGCTGCTGGCGGCGATCGAGCCCAAGCTGCATCCGCGCCAGCCCTCGCCGGAGCCCAGCGACGGGGCCCTGCGGTTGGTGTCCACGATGGTGGGGGCGGTGGTGCTGGCCCGCCTGGTGGACGACCCCGCCCTGGCCCGGCGGCTGCTGGCGGCAGCGGCCTCGCCCGGGAGCTGAGAGGTCCCCTCTCTCTTTTTGCCCCTTGGCATGACGCTCATCATGGCTAAGGCCCCCGACCACCCCGCCCTGGCGGCCCCCCGGGACCTCGACGGGCTGGGTCACCGGGCCCTGAGCCCGCCCATGGCCTGCCCCGTCGGCGCCATCGAGCCCGGCGGCGGCTTTCGCTTTTCGGCCTGCTACGACCACAATGACCGCGAGTTCATGAGCGGTTTCGCCTATGTCGTGGACGAGGTGGTGGGGAGCCGCAGCCGCCACGATTTCCGCGACCGCGTCCCCCTGCAGGAGGCCGTCACCACCTGGCAGGGTCTGCCCAGCCGGCGACGACGTGCTCGGTGGCTTCGTGCACGACCGCAGCGCCCATCTGCGCTCGGTGCTCAAGCCCCTCACCGAGCGGGAGGAAGCGGTCTACGTGGTGGCCGGCTCCGACGCCGAGGCCCACGAGCGTCGCCGCTTCCCCCACAAGCGGGTCCAGCGGATCCGCTCCAGCCTGTGGGCCACCCGGCACCGGGAGTTCTTCAGTGCCCTGCCTCTGATCTTCCATCGGGGTCCGGCGATGGGCTGGGCCGCCACCTTCCACTTCGATCTCAGCGGCCGGCGCAGCCCGGTGTGGGCGGTGCTGCGCCGCCGCCTGCGGACCACGGGCGACCGCCGCTTGCTGGCCCGCTTCGCGACCTGCTTCCCGCGCTCTCTCCTCCCCCTTCACCGCAGCAGCAATGCCATCCGCCCCGACCCGCCGCCAGCGGCGTTTCCTGGAACGCTACGGACCCTGGGCCGTCGTCACCGGGGCCTCCTCCGGCATCGGCCGTGCCCTGGCCTGCCGCCTGGCCGAAGCCGGGCTGAACCTGGTGCTTGTGGCCCGCGATCGCCCCCGGCTCGAGGCCCTGGCGGCCAGCCTCATGGCCGGCCACGGCGTGCAGGTGCAGGTCGTCGCCGTGGACCTGGCCCGTGAGGACCATCTCGCTGCGATGCGCCGGGTCACCGATCCGCTGGATGTGGGATTGCTGGGGGCCGCCGCCGGCTTCGGCGGCTCCGGCCCCTTCCTGGAGGCCGACATCGCCAGCGAAACCGAGATGCTGATGGTCAACGGCCGGGCGGTGCTGCAGGCCTGCCACCACTTCGGCCGTCGCCTGCGGGAGCGGGGCCGGGGCGGCCTGGTGCTGCTCAGCTCGATCGCCGCCTTCCAGGGGATGCCGTACGCGGCCCATTACGCCGCCACCAAGGCCTACGTGCAGAGCCTGGCCGAGGCCCTGCAGGTGGAACTCCAGGGCGACGGCGTCGCCGTGCTGGCCGTGGCGCCCGGGCCCACCCACAGCGGCTTCGCCGCCAGGGCGGGGATGCGGCTGGGGGCGGCCATGGATCCGGAGGCCATCGCCCAGCCGATCCTCGCGGCCCTGGGGCGGCAGGCCACGGTGCTGCCGGGCGCACTCTCCAAGCTGCTGAGCTGGTCGCTCGTGGCCCTGCCGCGCTGGGCGCGGGTGAGCATCATGGGCACGGTGATGCGGGGCATGGCCATTCGTTGATGCAGATCAGGTGATGCAGAGCAGCGTCTTCACGGTGGTGCTGCTGCCTGTGGCGTTGGCCATCGTCATGCTCGGCATGGGCCTCAGCCTGCTGCCCGAGGACTTCCAGCGCATCACGCGCTACCCCAGGGCGGTCGCGGTGGGCACGGTCTGCCAGTGCCTGGTGCTGCCGCTGCTGGGGGCGCTCATCGCCCTGGTGGTGCCGATGGAGCCCGTGATGGCGGTGGGACTGGTGGTCGTGGCCGTCTGCCCGGGCGGGCCGTCGTCGAACCTGATGACCTACTTGGCCCGGGGGGATGTGGCCCTGTCGGTGACGCTGACGGCCGTGAGCAGCATCGTCACGGTGGTCACGATTCCGCTGTTCACCAACCTGGCCCTCCAGTATTTCCTGGGGGAGGGGGCCGCGATCGCCCTGCCGATCGGCACCACCATGCTGCAGATCGTGCTGATCACCCTGCTGCCGACGGCCATCGGCATGGCCAACCGTCATCACTTCCCCGGGCCGGCCCGGCGCCTGGAGAAGCAGATGGGCCGCCTGGCCGGGGGCCTGCTGGCGCTGATCATCCTGCTGCTGTTCATCCGCGAGGCCCCCAAGTTGCCGGGCTTTCTGGCCCAGATGGGACTGGCCATCGCCCTGCTCAACGTGCTGGCGATGCTGGGGGGCTTCCTGGCCGGCAGGCTGTTCCGCCTGCCCGTGGCCCAGCAGGTGTGCCTCGCGATCGAAGTGGGGATTCAGAACGGAACCCTGGCGATCGCCATCACCGCCGGGCTGCTCAACAACCCCGACATGGCGGTGCCGGCGGCGGTCTATAGCCTGCTGATGTACGTGTTCGGCTTCGGCGCGGTCCTCTGCGGCCGGCGTCTGATCCCTGCGGTCCGGGGGGCGTGAACTCCGATCGCAAGACCAGTCGTTTCAGCGTGGTCCTTTCTCTCTCTTTCGGCTCCTCCTACCGTGCAGAAGACTTCTCCCTGGCCAGGCAGAGCCTGATGGCAGCCGAATCCGTCAGCGGTCTGCTGGAGAGCGTTCGTCTGGCTTCGGAGCCGTCCCATGCCATCGTCCAGGCCGTGCGTCACTGCGTGCAGGAGCGCTGTCGATCGCTCACGGAGGAGGTGAAGTACGGGGGCCTGGTCTTCGCCTCCGATGGTCTTCCGTTTGGTGGTGTGTTCGTGTATCGGCAGCATGTCTCAGTGGAGTTGAGCTGCGGTGCGTTCATCGCCGACCCCCACGGCCTGCTCGAAGGATCCGGCAAGGGGCGACGCCACCTCAAGCTCAGGAGCCTCGAAGACATCAAGAGCAAGCACCTTGAGACGTATCTGACGCTTGCCGTGCAGGCTGCGCAGGCTCAGGCCAGTCCTGTCGATCCCCTGGAGTGAACCCTTGGACCATGTGCTGATCATCCACGCCGTGCGGGACTACGAGGCCTGGAAGACGGTGTTCGACGCGGCGGCCACCCTGCGCCGTGACGCCGGCGAGCGGTCCTTTCAGGTGCTCCGTGAGGGGAGCGACCCCAACAAGGTGGTGCACCTCTCCCGCTGGGAATCGATCGCCAAGGCGAAGGCGTTCTTTGAGTCCCCTGAGCTGGTGGAGATTCGCCGCCAGGCCGGTGTCGAATCCCCGGAGTTCCTCTATCTCCACGAGCTGGAGGCGGGCACGCTCTGAGAATGGGCGCTAGCTCACCCGGGCCGGGGCGGGCTCCAACCGTTCCCAGGGATGACAGCACCTGGGGCGCCCCTGGCAGAATGATTGTCGTTTCATCCAGGATTGCTGTGTTGCGCTGCCGACCGCCCCTCGCCCCCCTGGCCGCCGCCGCCGGCCTCCTGGCCGCCCTCGGCGGCGCTCCTGCCCTGGCTCAGCACACGGGTCAGGGGCCGCAGAAAGCCATGTTCGCCACCAAAGCGGAAGCGGAAGCCGCCGCCAAGAACTTCAACTGCAAGGGGGCCCATCAGATGGGCAGCATGTGGATGCCCTGCGCCAGCCATGGCGAAACCAAAGGCGGCTCGGCCGGCTCCGGCTCCCATTGATGGCCGAACCCCTCCCGCCTGAGACGCCTCCCTCCGGTGAATCCTCGGGCTGCGGTGGCCGGCCGAAGATCGTGGCCATCGGCATCGCCCCCCTGGGCATCATCTCCATCGGCATCGTCCCCATGGGGGTGATCAGCATCGGCGTTGTGCCGATGGGGGTCCTGAGCCTCGGCGCCGTGGCCATGGGGGTGATCAACGCCTCCGTTGTCGGCATGGGCATCCTCATCGCCGGGGTGAACGTGATGGGCGTCTGGTGGGTGGGGATGGAGGGGATGGGCCCCTACCGCCTTGGCAGCCCAAGCGGCCACGTGCACCATCACCACAACCACAGCTCAGGCCAGGGCCAGCCCAACCTCTACGCCTACCCCACCCGCGAGGAGGCTCTCAGGAAGGCGAAGGAGCTCGGCTGCGAAGGGGCCCACGCCATGGGATCGTTCTGGATGCCCTGCGAGGAGCATCCAGAACCCTGATGGTCCATCCAAACTCCTCTCCGGCCCGCCTCAGGACGGGCCCTTCAGGAGCCAGCCCAGGCTGAGAAGCCCGGAGGCGGCGATCCAGCTGCCCACCACCCTCAGACCGACCCGCATCCAGTCCGGATGCGGGGGTCGCAGCGCCAGGGTAAGCGTTGTTGTGATCAGGGCGACGGCGATGGCACCCCCCGCAAGCGCCGGCGGTGCTCCGCTGTGAAGCGCCAGGGAGGAGCCATGGGCCAGGCCGCAGACCAGCCCCCCCACCCCTGCCAGGGCGGTGGTCAGCCGCTGACCCAGCGGCACCGCCAGGGCGACCAGCAGGCCCACCAGGGTGAAGGCAACCGTGGACGACCATGATGTCGCCAGCTTCGCCGGCAGCCCCAGGCCCACGGCTCCCCCCATCAGCCAGGCTGTCGGCAGCACCAGGCGCAGCCGCGATCCTGGCTCCGCTCCGTTCTGAACCGCCAGGGCGCACAGACCGCACACCAGCAGCAGATCGGCCGGGGAGAACACCAGCTGGGCGGCACCCTTCAGCACAGCTCCCAGTCCGGCCGGCAGCGCATGGGCGAGGGCCGGTGGCACGGCCACCAGGCTGGCCATCGCGGCCACGGCGGCCAGCGCCGTCCAGCCACGCCGGCTGAGCCGGCCCAAGCGGCTCATGCCAGGGCCCGCTCCAGGAAGAACAGCCCCACCAAGGCCACCAGGGCACCGGCCGCCTGCACGAAGCGGCGGCCCCCAGGCCAGCGGCGGGTCTCCCCCAGCAGGATGCCCAACAGGTGCAGGAGCCCGGTGGCGATCACGAAGGCCAGGCTGTAGGCGAGGGCATCGCTGCCGGCGGGGAGCTCGCTGCCGTGGGCATGGCCATGGAACACCGCGAAGGCCGCCACGATCAGCGCCGCCAGCCCGAGCGGGGCCTTCACCTCGAACAGCACCATCAGACCCAGCACCAACCCCGACACGGCGATGGCGATCTCCACCCCGGGGATCGGGATCCCCAGCAGGCCCAGCAGCCCGCCGAACGCCATCACCAGCGGGAAGGCCACCGGCAGCACCCAGAGGGCAGGCGGCCCCAGCACCGCGCCCCAGAGGCCGACGGCCACCATCGCCACCACATGGTCGGGGCCGCTGATCGGATGGAGAAACCCGGCCACGAACCCACCGCCATCGCCGTGCTCGGCATGGGCGCGAGCCGCCGCGGGAACCAGGGCCAGCAGCAGGCCGAGGGGCAGGGGGGCGAGGAACCGTTTCATGGGGCAATCACGCCAGCCAGGCCCAGCCGATGCTGGGACGAGGGCCTCCGTCACCGGGCTGATTCCTCGATGCCGTAGACGACTGTCACAACCTGGCCTGAGTCCACGCTCGCGATCGTCACCAGTCGGTCCTGGTGGGAATCCCAGAGCAGGTAGCTGGCGCAGGCCAGCATCGTCCCCAGGGTCAGCGTCGGCACGTCGGCCAGCAGGTGCTGGTGGTGGTCGTGGCAGGCCCGCAGCTGGTAGTTGGGGATGCGTTCACAGAGGTGATGAATGTTGTGGAAGCCGATGTCGGCGGTGAACCAGGCCAGAACCGGTGGCAGGCGCAGCAGGCTCGTGCCACGGAGGGCTCCCTCGAGGTGGCTCCATCCCTCGCTGCGATGGGCATAGCTGTCTTCGAAGATGTGCTGGACGAAGAACAGGTCGATGAAGATCGCTGCCGACAGCGTGAGAACGGCGGCATAGATCCCCAGGAACAGCCCGAACCCCTGCCACCAGCCCAGCAGCACCACGCCGCCCACCCACACCAGATTGCACAGCAGCAGGTCGTGGAATTCGGCCGGTGAGGCCCAAGGCCGGGGGGCCCGGCTGCCGGTGAGGCTGGCGATCAGCCCCGAGACGAGATCCAGGCGTGGCTTGATGGCCAGGTAGAAAAAGCCCCCTGGGAAGGCCATCAGCGGATGGCGCAGCGTGGCGTAAAGGCGGCGCTGAAGCGGGTCCAGTCGCAGGTACTCCTCGACGCTCAGCATGTCGATGACGCTGCGGTAGCGGTCCCAGTCGCCATTGGTGCGGTGGTGATCGGCATGGTCCCGTGACCAGGCCAGCTGCGGCACCCCGTTGACCAGTCCGAGCAGAAACCCGAAGCCGCGGTTCAGCCAGCGTTGGCGGAACAGGGAACGGTGGCCGCAGTCGTGCATCAGGGAGAAGCAGCGCACCGAGAACAGGCTCAGCAGCAGGATCAACGGCGGCAGCAGCCACAGCGACACCGCCGCCACCCGCAGGGTCAGCCACCAGAGCAGCAGGTAGGGCACCAAGGTGTTGAGCATCTGCCATGTCGGCCGGTCGTTGCGGCTGGCCCTGTAGGGGCCGAGCACGAAGTCGGCCCTGGAGATGGAGCGTGGCGTCGCGCTCATCGGCCCACCCCGCAGAACTCGCTCCGTCGCCGCTGCAGCTGCCGGTGACACTCCGCCGGGGTGATCCGCATGCGCCGCAACTGCACGATGGTGGGCTCCGCTGAGGCCAGCATCAGCGCCACCAGCTCCGTGCCCGCCTCGTAGGTGACAAGGGCGTGTTGCAGCAGGCCGTGGTCGACGGTGTCCAGTCCCAGGGCCACCAGCTGGGCGGTCACCTCGCCCCTGGGCCAGTACGCCAGGCGATGGGGCACTGGCTCGGTCGCCCAGTGGATGGGGCGCCCCTGGGGCAGCTCCACCTCACAGACCACCAGGCCGCGTCCCGAGCGGTGCAGACCCTGCCAGGCCATGGCCCCCACCTGGACAAAATGCTGGTGCAGGAAGGGTTGCACCCAGGCGGTGCCGTCGCCGCCGGCGATCCCGGGCGGCAGGGAGGTAATGGGCAAGAAGGCCCTGGACTGGCTGGGCATGGCCGTGCGTGCTTGCGATGGTCGCCAGCCTCCCCCTGCCGCCTGTGGGGAGGCCAGCACCATGCCGGAGGGCCATGGCAGCCACGATGATGAGCGTGGCTCATGGTTCCTGTTCCCGCGGGCCCGCCCATGCTCGAACTCCATCACCTGCGCGCTCTGGAGGCCATCGCCAGCCATCCCTCCCTCACCGCGGCGGCCCGCAGCCTGCACTGCAGCCAGTCGGGTCTCTCCCATCTGCTGCGGGATCTCGAGCGACAGCTGAAGATCCGGCTGGTGGACAGGGATCGCCGGCCCGCGGTGCTCACCGCGGCGGGTCGTCGCCTGCTGCGCTGCGCACAGGTGGTGCTGCCGGAAATCGAGGCCGCCGAGGACGATCTTCAGCGCATGGTGATCGGCGCCGCCGGGCGCCTGTTCATCACGCTGGAGTGCCACTCCTGCATCGACTGGCTGCTGCCGGCGATGCTCACCTTCCGCGACGGCCATGGCGAGGTGGAGCTGGATGTGCGCCTCGGCGCCCAGTTCGATCCCCTGCCGGGCCTGCTGGATGGTTCCGTGGATCTGGTGATCACCGGAGAGCGCAGCAGCGGCCGGGGTGTGCTGGCCGATCCCCTGTTCCGCTACCAGATCGTGGCGTTGCTGCCGCGACACCATCCCCTTGCTGGTAAGGCGTTCCTCAGCCCAGAGGATTTCGCCTCCGAAACGATCGTCACCTACCCGGTGTCCGAATGCCGGCTGGACCTCTACAGCCGCTTCCTGGAACCTGCCGGCGTGATCCCCAGGCGTCGGCGCACGGCGGAGATGACCGCCATGATCGTCCAGTGGGTGGCCCTGGGCCTTGGGGTGGCGGCCCTGCCCGACTGGGCCGTGCCGGCGTCGGCGGCGGTAGCGCGGGTTCCGCTCGGGGAGGCGGGGCTCTGGGGGGAGATGCACGCCCTGCGGCGTCGTTCCGATCGGGGCCTGCCCCATCTCGACACCTTCGTGGCGGTGGCCCGCGAGCAGGTGTTTGCCCAGTTCAGTGGGATGGTGGTGTCTGAAGAGAAACCGGCGTCTCCATGAGAGGCGGCAGTACGGCCACCATCCCCTGCTGCAGCAACGGATCGCGCTGTTTGTAGGGCACCTTGCCGTCGGCCAATTGCACGTAGCCCTCGGCAAAGTCGAGCACGGCTGAAGACGTTGCAGCTTCCCCCGGCCTGAGATCACCAAACAGGAAGGTCAGCTTGCCCTGACTACTGAACGCAAGCATGCAATGACGCCGGCAGGCTCCCATGCAGCGCACCGGTACCAAACCCAACGCATCGTTCAGGCCGCGGGCCGTCAGGCCCTGGTGAAGCTGATCGCTGAGCAGGCCGCCGCCGCTGCGGCCTTCCCAGGTGTTTTCCGTGGACGAAAACCGACAGAGTTCACAAACAAAGAGTGTGTGGCGGGCCATGGTGGATCAGGGAAGCGAAGAAGGGATCGATGGCAGTCGGGGCCCCCACCGGCGCGTGATGCGATCGAACTGACAGAAGAGAACGCTGAGCCCCAGAGCCCACAGGCCATTGGTCCGCAGAACGGATCCCAGAACCGCGAGGGTGAAGCCCCCTGTCGTTCCCAGTGAAAAACTGGCCAGCCAGAGGATCAGTTCGTAGACCAGAAACCCAACCGTCAATGAGACGGCGACGCGAGGCCCCAGGCTGACGATGCCGGGCGTTGATGGGCGACGACCTCTCCTGTCGATGAGGCGTCCCAGCGCCAGAGCGGCGAGTGATGCCGCCAGCATCATCACGCCCCAAGCCACCGTGTTGGCCTCCAGGGGATAGGTGCGCACGCTGAAGCCGAGCGCCTGATTGACCAACCAGATCACACTCAGGCAGACCACTCCCTGCCGCCGTGACAGCGTTGTGGAGGCCAGGGCAGCAAATCCGACCAGCGGAACCGTGCAACTGCTGAACACACTGCTCATGGCCCCCAACAGGATGAGGGTGAGCAGCCATGGGCGGGGAGGTGGTGTCATCGGCTCGTGGGGGTTGGGGGGTAGAGGTGGCTGTTCAGGCGCTGGCCCGCCACCTGGTGTGTCTGCACGATCTGCGTGGCCACCTCCGGCGTCACCCGGGTGTACCAGGTCTGATCCGGTGCCACATGGACGACGGGGCCCAGCTTGCACACCTCAAGGCAACCGAAGCTCATCACATCCACATCAAGGCCGGCGGCGGCTACCGCCTGCTCCAGAGCCTCGAAGGTGGGCTGCCAATTCCTTGAGGGGTTGCAGCGGCTGGAGCGGCAGACGGCGATGTAGGGACGCTTGAGCGGATTGCTGTCAAACGGAATCGGCTGGACGCCCAGGACATAGATCTCGCGCAGGCTGTTGAAGAGGGCCAGCTTTTCGATCTGGGGTTTCTTCTCAGGCAACAGATCCTCATCAAGGTCGGTGACATAGGGATTGGGCAGAAAGAGGGTCATCATCTTCTCGCCGCCACCATTCCAGAACTGGATTCCCCAGCTTCTGGCCTCCCCCTGTTCGTTGCATCGGCGGTAGAGGGAGGCCCGCTGGATCCTGCGTTCCATGCGCAGCTTCTCCGGCGTGGTTTTCAACGGGCCGCCACCATGCTCTTCCAGGCAGAGATGGCCATGCCAGGTCTCCGTCACAATGGTGAGATAGCCGTCGTAGAGGATGCAGATCTTCGGCTTCCCAGAAAATTCCAGCTCCAGCACACTTCCTTCCACCACATGGCTGAGCTGAACCTGATGCCAGTGCTCATGAAAAAGGGAGTACAGCAGGGGCCCGATGTCATCGATGCCATGGGGAATGTCCTCATGGAGGATGGCCCCCCCCGTGGGCAGTGGCTCCACCGTGGAGCGCTGCAGCGGTGTGATCCAGCGCTGGAACTCAGCCATTGCGCCTGTCTCCCGTGAGGTTGAGGGTGAGCTGGTCCGCCGGCTGCGGCCCCTGCTCCAGCCCTTTCAGCGCCGTCAGCGGATGCACGCCGGCGTCCGCGAGCCATCGCCAGCGTTGCAGCAAGGCCAGGGTGGGCGGAATGCCCAGGTTGAGCGCTTCCAGGCGCTGGCGCTGGCCGAACACCTCAGCCGGTGGCCCCTCCAGCACCAGCGTCCCTGAGTCCATCACCAGCAGCCAATCGGCCCAGCCGTGGAGGATCTCGAGATCGTGGGTGGCCACCACGATCGTGGTGCCCGCCGCATGGATGTGATCGA
>NZ_JAGQBG010000074.1 GCF_024345515.1 Cyanobium sp. N5-Cardenillas | reverse complement strand
CTACCTGCAGTCGGTGGTGGTGGTGGGGGCCGGTCCGGCGGGATGCGAACGGGCTGGCTCCCTGATCGAGCTGATGCACCGCGCCGTGGAGCGCGACTTCAAGCAGCTCGACCGCGCCCAGTGCCGGGTGGTCCTGCTGGATGCGGTCGACCGGGTGCTGCCGGCGATGGCCGCCAACCTGTCCCGGGATGCGGCGGCCTACCTGGAGCGGGCCGGCGTCGAGCTGCACCTGAACACGATGGTGGCGGCGATCGAGCCGGGCCGGGTGATCCTCAAGCGCCCCGCCGACGACATCGCTGACGCCGCCGCTGGCGAGGCGGGCGCCGGCGGTGATGGCCTCGGCGACCTGGAGGCCGCCACGATCTGCTGGACCGCCGGGGTGCGGGCCTCCCGTCTGGGCCGGCTGCTGGCGGAACGCACCGGCGCCCCCGTCGACCGGGGCGGACGGCTGCAGGTGGAGGCCGACTTCTCCCTGCCGGGCCACCCGGAGATCCGGGCCGTGGGGGATCTCTGCCACTACGCCCACACCGGCGACGGCCGGGTGCTGCCGGGCATGGCGGGGCCGGCCGTGCAGATGGGCGGCTGGGTGGCGCGCGACATCCTGGCGGGCCTGGAGGGGCGCCGCAGTGAGCCCTTCCGCTGGTTCGATCTCGGCAGCATGGCCGTGATCGGCCCCTGGTATGCGGTGGCGGATCTGCGCGGCCTGCATGTGAGCGGACTGGCGGGCTGGGTGCTCTGGGCCCTGGCCCACCTCGCCTTCATCCCCGACACCGAGAACCGCATCGCCCTGTTCAGCAAGTGGATGTGGCAGATCGCCACCCGCCAGCGCACGGCCCTGCTGATCACCGGCCGGCCCGACCAGCACCTCGGCGTCGATGTGGGCCTGGAGCGGGCCCTGCCGCCGGGTGGCCTGGCTCAGTCGCCGGAAGGGCCCCCCTCCGAACCCTTGAACCGATTGATCAGCACCCCCAGGATCACGGCGATGTAGAGCGGCCCGGCAATGCCCAGCACCACACTGGCCATGCGCGACGGAGGCAGGGCCGGGGTGATGTCGCCATAGCCGGTGGTGGTGAGGCTGACGAAGGCGAAGTAGTTGATGCGGGCGAAATCCAGCTCCCAGACGCTGTGGGCGGCCACCCCCGCATGGGAGCGGACGATGGCGGCCTGGCCATCGGCGGTGTTGGCCAGGAAGCTGCCGGGCTGGATCGTCTCCAGCACGCTCAGCACCAGGCCGCCACTGAGCCCGAGCAGCAGGTAGCCGGCCACCGCCCCGACCACCACCGGCCGGGTGGCCCGGGGCTCCCGGCCCAGGGTCCGCACCAGCCGCACCAGGCTCCAGCCGATGAACAGCGTGGTGATCAGCAGCAGGGGCACCCCGGACAGGCGCCGCGCTTCGGGGGTCAGCAGCCAGTACAGCTGGGCGACGAGGTTGGCGCCTCCCAGCGCCAGGTACAGACGGTCACCCCAGTCACGCGCCACCGAGCCGGCGAGGAAGCCGCCCAGCTCGACGGTGGTGAGGAGCGTGATCAGGAAATAGCCCACCGACCCGGCCAGGCGCAGCGTCTGGGGAAACGCCAGGCTCAGCATCACCAGCAGGCACAGAAACAGCAGCCGGCGGTAGAAGCGGTGCCGCCGCCGCGTCAGACCTTCCGGCGTGGCCGGCGCTGCCGGAGGTCGGATCACGGCGGCGATGGATCGGAACCGTCAAGGTAGGCCGCGCCTCAGCAACAGGCAGCGGCCCTGGACGCGAAGCCGGATCACCGCCTGATACTGGAGACATCCGCAAGGACTCCGATGGCCTTCCGCTTCCGACCCGCGACCCGCCTGCTGCCCGCCGCCGCGGGGCTGCTGCTGGCGCTGGCCCCCCTGGCCCCGAGCCAGGCCCAGGGGATCCCCTTCAACGAGATCCGGGCCCTCAACCTGGCCCGCAACGCGGCCGTGCTCAGCAACGGCGGGCTGACGGTGTACACCCCGGCCAACTGCATGTTCTCCACCTCGGCGGCCTCGAACCCCTGCCTGGTGCGCAACGACGCCGATGGCCTCGTTTTCCGCTTCCTGGGAGGCCCCCCCGGCTGGGAGGCGAAGGGCCTGCCGGCCACCACGGAAACGGAGATCAGGATCGCCCCGGACGGTCGCCGGGTGGTGGCGATCCTCTACAACGGTCCGCCCCGCTGAGCAAGGCGGTCGGCCCGGGGAAAGCGACCTAACCTCCCACCAGCCTCCCCAAGCCCTTGTCCGTCCCCGCTTCCCCCACCCTGCGCTGGGTCACCGCCGGTCTGCTGCTGGTGGCGGCCGTCCTCTGCCTGGCGCTTCCCTTCGTGTCGGCCACCCTGCTGACCATCGCCCTGGGCGGGGTGGCAGCGGCGGAGGGCGTCTCCCAGCTGCTGCGGCTCACCTCGGCCGATGACACCCGCAGCAAGGTGTTCCGCGCCATTTCCGGGGTGCTCTACCTGGTGGGCGGCATCGGCCTGGTGGCCTTCCCGGTGGCCAGCACCGTCAGCCTGACCCTGTTCATCGGCGTGCTGCTCGCCGTCGAGGGGGTGATGGAACTGGCGGGCGCCGCCGCCGGCGCCGGGCCGGCCCGGGGCCTGGTGCTGCTGGATGGCATCGTCACCGTGGTGCTGGGGGGAATGCTGATCGCCGAATGGCCCTCCGACAGCCTCTGGGCCATCGGCACCCTGTTCGGCTTCGGCCTGGCCTTCTCCGCCTTCAACCTGATCACCGCCCCAACCGCGCCTGCGCCCGAGGGCTGAGGCTCATTCCGGCACGGCCGGACCTTCGGCCCGGCGCGGATCCACCGTCCCCAGGCTGCCGCCCCCCGCCAGCACCTCGACGCTGTTGGCCGCCCCCATGGCCGGGGCCCGGCGGAGGGTGTGGCCCATGGCCTCCAGCAGGCGGCGGCTGTCGGGGCTGAGGCCCTCCTCCCCATCGATCCGATCCGGCCACAGCTGGCTGTGGATGCGGGGGGCGGCCACGGCACCGGCCAGGTTGAGGCCATGCACCATCCGGTTGAGCAGCACCTGCAGGATGGTGGTGATGATGCGGCTGCCGCCGGGGCTGCCGGTGGCGATCCAGGGGCGGCCATCGGGGCGGAACACCAGGGTGGGGGCCATCGAGCTGAGCGGCCGCCGACCGGGGGCGATGGCGTTGGCCGCCCCCTGGCGCAAGCCGAAGGCGTTGGCGCTGCCCGGCAGGGCAGTGAAGTCGTCCATCTCGTTGTTGAGCAGGAAGCCCATCCCCGGCACGCTGATGCCGTTGCCATAGGGGAAGTTGAGGGTGGTGGTGAGGGCCGCCAGGCCGCCCTGGCGGTCGGCCACCGAGAGATGGGTGGTGTTGGTGCCTTCTGTGGCAGCGGCCGCCTCCAGGACCGGGGCCGGGGTGTGGCGAAGGGGATCGATGCGGCGACGCAGGCCCTCGAGGTGGGCCGGCGACAGCAGCCGTTCCACCGGCACCGGCACCTGGTCGGGGTCGCCCAGCAGGGCGTTGCGGTCGCGGTAGGCCAGGTTCATGGCCTCGGCCATGGCATGGAGGCTGGCGGCGGCATTCAGGCCGGTGGCCGCCAGGTCGAAGGGTTCGAGGATCCCCAGCAGCTGCAGCAGGGTGAGCCCGCCCCCGGGCGGCGGCATGGTGAGCACCGGATGGCCGCGGAACTCCCGCCGCAGCGGCCGCACCAGCCGGGCGCGGTAGGCAAGGAGATCGCTGTGGGTGATCAGGCCGCCACCCCGCTCCATGGCGCCCACCAGGGCGTCGGCCACCGGCCCCCGATAGAAGCCGTTCTCCCCTTCGGCGGCGATGCGCCGCAGGCTGGCCGCCAGCTCGCCCTGGCGCAGCTGTGTGCCCGGCACCGGCGGCGGCAGGAACAGGCGGCGGGAGACGGGGTCGGCCTGCAATCGCGGGGCGGCGGCGGCCAGGGAATCGCTCAGCTCACGGCTCACCGGGAAGCCCTGGGCCGCCAGCCGGATCGCCGGCGCCATCACCTGGGCCAGGGGCAGGCGGCCGTAGCAGCGCTGGGCCAGGGCCAGGCCGGCCACACTGCCGGGCACGGCGGTGCTGAGCAGGCTGCGGGTGGCGCGGGTCCGGTCCACCTGGCCGTCAGGGCCCAGGAACATGGTGGCCGTGGCCGCCGCCGGGGCCGTCTCGCGGAAATTCACCGCCACCGCCATGCCGCCGCCGATGGCCAGCTCGGGGTCCGCCCCGGCCAGGCAGCCCCGCTGGCGGGCCGGCGTGGGGCCGGGCAGCCAGAGCAGCAGGAAGCCGCCGCCGCCCAGGTTGCCGGCCTGGGGAAGGGTGACCGCCAGGGCGAAGGCGGAGGCCACCGCCCCATCCACCGCATTGCCCCCCTGGCGCAGGATCGCCGCCCCCGCCGCCGAGGCCAGCGGCTCCTGGGCCGCCACCAGCCCCCCGGCCGACCACTGGGGCCGGAAGCGCTGCTCCCCCTCCAGCAGAACGTTGGTTTCCGGGACAGGGGGCGTCACCGGCCCCTGGGCACGCACGGGCAACGCGATCCCCGCCAGCAGCAGCAGCAGCGCCGCCCTCACAGCGGAGCTCCATAGCCGCCCCCACCAGGGGTGGCAATCTCCAGCAGGTCGCCCGGCTGCACAGCCACCTGGTCGCAGCCGGCCAGCTCCTGGTGCCAGCCGTCGGCCCGCTCCATCCGGTTGCGCCCCACCGCGCCATCGCCGCCACCGGCCAGACCGAACGGGGGCACCCGGCGGGAGCCCGAGAGGATGGCGACGGTCATCGGCGCCAGGAACCGCAGCCGCCGGACCACGCCGTCGCCTCCATGCCAGCGGCCGCCGCCGCCGCTACCGCGGCGGATCGCGAAGCGCTCCAGCCGCACCGGGAAGCGGTCCTCGAGGATCTCAGGGTCGGTGAGGCGCGAGTTGGTCATGTGGCTCTGCACCGCACTGGCTCCCGCGAAGCCACGGCCATCCGCCAGCACCCCGGCGCCGGTGCCGCCGCAGATGGTCTCGTAGTACTGGTGGTCGGCATCGCCGAAGCTGAGGTTGTTCATCGTGCCCTGGGCCGCCGCCATCACCCCCAAAGCCCCGAACAGGGCGTTGGTGACCGCCTGGGACGTTTCCACGTTGCCGGCCACCACCGCCGCCGGCGGCCGCGGGTGCAGCAGGCACCCCTCGGGCACCACGAGCTCGATCGGCACGAAGCAGCCGGCGTTGAGCGGGATCGGCCGGCCCACCAGGCAGCGGAACACGTAGAGCACCGCCGCCTTGGTGATCGCCAGCGGGGCATTGAAGTTGCCCTCCTGCTGGGGGGAGGTGCCGCTGAAGTCGATGCGGGCGCGGCGGGCGGCCCGGTCGATGCGGACGGCCACGACGATGCGGCTGCCATTGTCGAGCTCGACGCTGTGCTCGCCGCCTGTGAGGCCGGCGATCGCCTCGGCGACCGCCGCCTCGGCATTGGCCAGCACATGGCCCAGGTAGGCGCTCACCTCATCGGTGCCATCGCGGGTCAGCAGCCGCTGCAGTTCGCTCTCCCCCAGCCGGTTGGCCGCCACCTGGGCCTGGAGGTCGGCCAGCAGCTGCTCGGGGTTGCGCACCGGGTGGGGGCCGGCCGCCAGCCGCTCACGCCAGGCGTCCGCATCGAACCGGCCCTGGCGCAGCAGCGGCACGTGGCGCAGCAGCAGCCCCTCCTCCTCGATCCGGCGGCTGAAGGGGGGCATCGATCCCGGGGTGAGGCCGCCGACGTCGGCATGGTGCCCGCGGCAGGCCACGAACAGCAGCGGCGCCGCCCCGCCCTCGGGGGGGAACACAGGCGTGATCACGGTGATGTCGGGCAGGTGGGTGCCGCCGTCGAAGGGGTCGTTGGCGGCGTAGGCATCGCCCGGTGCCAGGGGCGGCAGGGTGCCGGCGGCCACGGCGGCCAGCAGGCTGGCGACGCTGTCGCCCATCGAGCCGAGGTGCACGGGGATGTGGGGCGCATTGGCCACCAGCCGGCCTGCGCCATCGAACAGGGCGCAGGAGAAGTCGAGCCGCTCGCGGATGTTCACCGAACGACTGCACTGGCGCAGCCGTTCGCCCATCTGCTCGGCGATGGCGCTGAAGCGGTGGTTGTAGAGCTCCAGCCGCACCGGATCCACCGCCCCGGCAACGCTGCCGCCCAGGGCCGCCCCGGCTGACGGAGCCTGCCGCTCCAGCAGCAGTTCGCCCCCCGCCAGCACCCGGCCGCCCCAGCCGGGCTCCAACACCGTGGTGCCCGTGGGCTCCACCACCAGCGCCGGCCCCGCGATCCGCTGGCCCGCCGCCAGCTGCTCCCGGCGCCAGAGGGGCACCTGGCGCCAGACCATCCCGGCGCCGCTGCCGGCGCCGTGCTCTTCTGCCAGGCAAAGGGGCACCCATTCGGAAGGCTCGGGCGGATCCGCCGCCTCAGGGAGCTCCGCGAGCTTGGTGACTGGCGCCGGGGCCTCGGGGGCCGGGGCAGCCACCTCCACCTGCAACCGCTCCACCACCAGCGGCTCGTCCGGCACCACGAAGCCGAAGCGCTGCCGGTGGCGGGCCTCGAAACCGGTGCGCAGATCCGCGTGCGCGTCCTCGGGCGGCCCGACGGGCCAGGGCAGCTCCAGCCCCTGGTCGCTGCCGCGATAACGCAGCTCCAGGCGGGCCTGCCAGCACGGCGCCTCGCCGGGGGCCAGATCACCGCTGGTGCCCAGTTCGGCGCTGGCTTCGGTCACCAGCGACGCGATCTCCCGCTCCAGTTGGGGCAGCAGGGCGGGTTCGAGGGGCTGCCGCAGGGTGCGCTCCCGCAGCAGGGAGGGGCGGGCCAGGCCGATGCCGTAGGCCGAGAGCACCCCGGCCAGGGGATGGAGCAGCACCCGGGTGAGGCCGAGGGCGTCGGCCAGGGGGCAGGTGAGCTGGCCGCCGGCGCTGCCGAAGGTGACGAGCACGGCGCCGCGCAGGTCGTGGCCGCGCTGGATCGAGATGCGGCGGATCGCCTCGGCCATGCGCTCGATGGCGATCGTCAGCGCCCCCTGGGCCGCAGCCTCGGGCCCGGCCACCCCAAGCTGGCGGGCCAGGGCCTCGAAGCGCTCCACCGCCACCCCGCGATCGGCCGGCCGGTCACCGCCGGGGCCGAACACAGGCGGCAGCGCCTGCACCGGCAGCCGGCCCAGCAGCAGGTTGGCGTCGGTGATCGCCAGGGGGCCGCCACGGCCGTAGCAGGCGGGACCGGGGTTGGCGCCGGCCGAGCGGGGGCCCACCTGCAGGCGCCCGTCCTGCACCTGCAGCACCGAGCCGCCGCCCGCCGCGACGGTGTGGATCGGCAGCATCGGCGCCAGCAGCCGCAGGCCGTCGATCTCGGTGTCGTTGCTGCGCTCCCAGGCGGCCTCGCCGCGGCCGGCGTCAAAGTGGAAGACATCGCTGGAGGTGCCGCCCATGTCGAAGCCGAGGATCGGAACGTCACCGAATCCGGCCGCCTCCGCCACCGCGACGGCCGCCACCATGCCACCGGCGGGGCCGGAGAGGATCGTGTCCTTGGCCTGGAGCAGGGCGGGGGCGCGCAGGGCTCCGGCGGAGGTCATCACCCGCAGCGGGATGGCCGCCCCGATGGCGGCGCGCACCTGATCGAGATAGGCCCCCAGCACCGGGGCCAGGGAGGCCTCCAGCACGGTGGTGTCGAGACGGGGCACCAGCCGGGGCTGGCGACTGAGCCGGTGGGAAAGCACCACCGGGGCGAAGCCCCGTGAGGCCAGCCAGCTCCCGAAAGCCTGCTCATGGCAAGGGTGACGGCCGGCGTGTAGCAGGGCCACGGCCACGCTGCGGAAGCCGTCGGAGCGGGCCTGGGCCAGGGTCTGCTCCAGCGCCTCATCCAGCTGCAGGGGCTCCAGTTCCACCCCATCCGCCGCCAGCCGGCCGTCTACTTCAATGATCCGCAGGGGCGGGGGCTCGGGCCTTCGGATCTCCAGGGCAAAGAGGTCGGGGCGGTGCTGGTCGCCGATGCGCTGCAGGTCGGCAAAGCCACGGGTCACCAGCAGCAGCACCGGCGCCCCCTGGTGCTCCAGCAGGGCGTTGGTGGCCACGGTGGTGCCCAGCCGCAGCTCCGAAACGAGCCCGGGGGGAATGGGTTGGTCGGGCGCCAGCTCCAGCAGCTCGCGCAGGGCGGCCACGGCGGGATCCTGCGGGGCCAAGCCATCGGAAGGCGGCGGCGGATCGGAGAGCCGTTTGCGCACCAGCAACTCGCCACTGGGCGTGCGGGCCACCACGTCGGTGAAGGTGCCGCCGCGGTCGATCCAGAAGCGCCAGCCGGCCCTGGTCACGACGGCTGTCGCGCGCTGGAGGGACAGGCAGACACCAGAGAGGACAACGAAAAGGCCCTTCTAAGGATGGGGGCTGGAGGGGCCCGATGGGAAGAACGGCCTAACGATCCGTCCGCCCGAACCCATGGCTTGAGGTATGCCCATGGACGAAGTCCGGGGAGGCACGATGTAAGCCTGAATACATGACATGACGCCCCAGTGATAGGCGCATAGACCGGGCCAGAGGCCCAGATAAGCATAAATAATAAGAATTGTTACACAGGAGCAAGCATGGATGGCTTGATGAGAAATCGAGTTAGATTTTGGTGAAATTTCTTTGATGGTGGATGAAGGCCCATGGCTAGTTCGTCCTACGCGGTCAATTTCAGCGGCCTTCTGACGGAGCAGGGAGAACAGCAGGTCTTCAGCTTTGATGGTGTCATCGGCGACAGAATCTTCTTCGACGGCATCGACGCCGATCCGGTCTTCGAAAACATCTCTTACAGCCTGATCGACCCTTCCGGGGCCACGATCTTCACCAACTTCGGCCACACCGCCGGCACCACCCCGGCCACTCTCACCCTCAGCGGGACCTACCAGATCGTCATCCGCGGGGATGCCAGCACCACCGGCGACTACAACTTCAGCCTGCTTAAGCCCAATCAGGCCCCCATCCTCCCCCTTGGCGCCACGATCACCGATGCCCTCACCCCGGGGATCAAGAGCAATGTTTATCGTCTGAATGGCACCAGGGGCCAACGTTTTCAGTTCGACAGTCTGCTCGCACCGCCCACGAGCACCACCTGGGTACTCTGGGGCCCCAACAATCAGCCGCTCAACTCCACCGGCACCTCCAGCGGCACGGATTTCAGCGTCACGCTCCCCGCCGATGGTGAGTACTACCTGATATTCAATGGCACCAATGCCACCGCAAGCGTCAGCTACAGCTTCCAGGTCAACGACATCAGTGATCCACCGCCCGCTTCCCCCACTGCCTTCCCCTTCAGCCAATCGGGATCGGTGAGCGGATCTCCGGTTGATTTCACCTTCACGGCGGCCGCCGGAACCCTGATCTACTTCGACAGCCTCGATCAGGACGGCGATGCGGTCAGCGTCAACATCCTGGATCCGGGAGGCTCCAGTGTGGGCTCCGACAACGCCAGCAACGACTCCGTCAGGGTACTGCCGCGTTCAGGCACCTATACGGTGCGACTCACCGGCACCGGTGATTTCAACTTCCGGCTCCTTGATCTGGCCGCCAACGCCACGGCGCTGACCCTCGGAAGCACCGTCACCGAGACTGTGACCCCCACCTCAGGGGCACGGATCTTCAGCTTCGCCGGCGCCGTGGGGCAGCGGCTGTTCTATGACGCCCTCGAGCAGGACTTCGACAGCGTTCAGGCGTTTCTGATCGGCCCCAGCGGCAACAGCCTCACCAGCCTCTTTTTCGTCAACTCCTCTAGCGACAGCGACATCTTCACCCTCAGCGAATCCGGCACCTATTATCTGGTCCAGCAGTCCACTGCACAGTCGGCGACGGATTTCAGTTTCCAGTTGCTGCAGGCGCCGGCCACGGATCTGGCCTTCGACACGGTCACCAGCAGCACCCTGGCCCCATTCGAAACCGAGCTCTACCGATTCACCGGCACGGCCGGACAGCGGCTCGTCTTCGACAGCCAATCACCCTCGGCCTTCGGGGCCAACGTGTTTCTGCGCGGTCCCAACGGTGAGGCGATCACCAGCGGCAACCTCGCGTCAGACTTCGAGATCACGCTGACGCGCAGCGGCAGCCACATTCTCTATATCGACAGCACCAGCACGAGCAGCATTCCCTACAGCTTCCAGCTCGTCACCCCCACCACCACCAGCACACCACTGACCCTGGGAAGTGCCGTCAACGGCTCGATCGGCGAACCGGGCGAGCAGGACGTCTACACCTTCAGTGGAACTGCGGGCCAGCGCCTGCTTCTCGACGCCACCGTCAACAACAGCAGGACCCTCTTCGCCACCCTGCGCAGCCCCAGCGGGGCCTTGGTGATCAACTTCGCCGACACCGATTTCGACAGCAGCCTGGTCACCCTCACCGAAACCGGCACCTACCAGCTGTCCATCGAAGGCCAGGTCGGCAGTGCCACCAGTACGGGCAACTACAACCTCCAGTTGATCGATGCGGCGGCCGCACCCGTCCTCACCCTGGACACAGAGACCACAGGTACGCTGACCCCTGGGGCGGCGAGTGCGTTCTACCGCTTCACTGCGGCCGGGGGCCAGCGTTTCGCTTTTGACAACATCACCGGCACAGGTCCGTTCGTTCGGGTCTTCGATGCCGGCAACACCCAGATCGCCGGCGGCTCCCTCGGCTTCGACTTTGAGTTCACGACTCCGGAAGCGGGCACCTATCTGCTCCAGATCGAGGGCAACAGCAACACCACCACTCCCGTCAGTTACAGCTTCCAGCTCGTCACCCCCACCACCACCAGCACACCGCTGACTCTGGGCAGTGTCGTCAGCGGCTCGATCGGTGAACTGGGTGAGCAGGACATCTACACCGTCACCGGCACCGCCGGCCAGCGGCTCTTCTTCGACGCCACGGTCAACAACACCAGAAGCATCCTGGCCACTCTGCGTAGTCCCAGCGGGACCTCCCTCAGTTTCCTGGACGCCGATTCCGACGGCACTCTGATCACCCTCACCGAACCTGGCACCTATCAGCTGATCGTCGAAGGCCAGGTCGGCAATCCCAACAGCACGGGCGACTACGACTTCAAGCTCATCGATGCCAGCAATGCCACCCTGATCACCCTGGGCACGGCCATCACAGGCACCCTCAGCCCAGGGAGAGAATCGGATTTCTATCGCATCTCCGGCACCGCGGGCCAGCGGCTCACTTTCGACAGCCTGGCCGCCGCGACGGGGGCCAACTGGCGTCTGTTCGACCCCAGCAATGTGACGGTGGCGGGAGCCAGCGTTGGTGCCGGCACGGATTTCACGGCCTTTCTGGATGCCACCGGCACCTACCTGCTGCAGATCGACGGCAGCAGTGCCAGCGATGTCAGCTACAACTTCAATGTAACGGGCACCATCGACCCGCCGCCCGCCGCACCCACAGCCTTCCCCTTCAGCCAATCGGGAACGGTGTCAGGAGCCCCGGTTGATTTCACCATCACCGCAGCGGCCGGGAAACTGCTCTATGTCGACAGCCTCGACCCGGATTTTGACAGTGTTTCCCTGCAGATTCTCGATCAGGGCAATGGCAACGCCACCATCTACAGCACCAACGCCAGCTTCGATTCCTCAGCCGGTCTCGTTCTGCCGCGTTCGGGAGGCTACACCGTCAGGGTCAATGGGTCGGGCGATTACAACTTCCGGATCCTCGATCTGAGCGCCAGCGCCACTCCCCTTACCCTGGGCAGCGCCACCAGCGGACCTCTGGCGGCCGCCGCCTCACAGATCTTCAGCTTCAACGGCAGCGCAGGCCAACGGCTCTACTTCGACGCGCTCGAAGAAGATAGCGACAACATCAACCTGCTCCTGCTGCGCCCCGATGGGACCTCGGTGCTGGGGGGGAGTGGTGAAGCAGACAGTTTTCCGACCTTCAGCCTCACGGAAACGGGCATTTACCACCTGCTGCTGGTCAACAATGCAACGACGGCGGCCGACTTCAACTTCGCTCTGAGGGATGTGGCCACCGCCACGGCTCTGCCCTTCGACACCGTCACCAACGGCAGCCTTTCCCCCGGCCAGGAAACCGACCTCTTCCGCTTCACCGGCACGGCCGGCCAGCGACTCGTCTTCGACAGCCAGACCGCCGGATTCCCCAACGCCACCTGGCGGGTCATCGGACCGGCCAACCAGTCCGTGGCCAACCAGAACATCAGCACCGACCTGGAGCTGAACCTCACCGCCGATGGCACCTACGTCCTGGCGATCGATGGCTCCAGCACCACCACGGTCAACTACGGCTTCAGCCTGATCACCCCCTCCACCACCACAACCGCCCTCAGCCTCAACAGCCCCGTCTCCAGCTCACTGAGCGAGATAGGCGAGCGCGACATCTACACCTTCACCGGAACGGCGGGCCAGCGGCTCTACTACGACGCCCTCACCAGTGACTTCACCAGGAGCTTCCCCGTTCGCCTGATCGACCCAACCGGCGACATCGGTCTGCTGAACCAGCAGCACTACTTCGACAGCAACACCCCCTTCACCCTCACCGAAACC
>NZ_JAGQBG010000073.1 GCF_024345515.1 Cyanobium sp. N5-Cardenillas | reverse complement strand
CATGCCTACGCCTGCCAGCTCGGCGAGCTGGTCTACGACCGCATCGCCGGCATTCCCTACGGCTCCCTGCCCACCGCCACCGGCCTGTCGCTGCAGCTGCACAAGCCCCTGCTCTACCCCCGCAAGGAGGTGAAGGCCCACGGGGCCCGCCGCCTGATCGAAGGGGACTTCGAGGAGGGTGACCGGGTGGTGGTGGTGGACGACATCCTGATTACCGGCACCAGCGTGCTGGAGGGCATCGCCAAGCTGGAAAGCTCCGGCCTGGAGGTGGAGGACGTGGTGGTGTTCATCGACCACGGCGGCCAGGCCGACACCAGCGCCCGCCAGCGGCTCGCCAAGGGGGGCTATCGCTGCCATGCCGTTCTCGACATTCCGCGCATCACGGGGGTGCTGCACGCGGCCGGGCGACTCAGCGATGGGCAGGCCGCGACCCTCGGCTTCGCCCCTCCGGCGAAGGCCCGGGGCGTCGAGGGGATACTGGCCAGCTCGTAGAGTGGACGGGCGCCCCTGAAAAACCCGGGTGCCCCCTTCCGCCATGCCCCAGGTCCAGGGTCAGCCCCCCACGATCGGAGAGCTTGAGGCGAAATATTCCCTTTACTGCAAGGCGATGCGGCTGCTGCTCAAGGAGGGTCGCACCATGGAGGCGATTCAGAAGACGGTCTGCTGGAGCCGGCTGGAGCAGCTCCACATCTGCCTTCCCAGCCGCTACAAGTCCCCCGACTACCTCTACGCCGTGCTCAAACGCGACCTGCGCTGATCGCAGGCCGCCTGCCGCACCTGCCAGGATCGTCGGGCGCAAAGGGTCGGTGCCCACCCAGGCGATTCCGTGAAGTCGATCTCCGACCCCTTCCTGCGCCGGCCGGTGCTGACGCTGGTGCTCAGCCTGCTGGTGCTGCTGGGCGGCCTGATCAGCCTCCCTGGGCTGAAGGTCGAGAACCTGCCCCCGATCGCCCCCGGGCGGGTCTCGGTCAGCGCCAGCTACCCAGGCGCCAGCCCCGAAGTGGTGGAGCAGGGGGTCACCAGCCTGCTGGAGAAGCAGTTCAACGGCCTGGAACGGCTGGATTCGATTCGCTCCACCAGCTCGGCCAACGGCAGCAGCATCTCCCTTGGCTTCGAGGGGGGCAACCCCGAGATCAACCAGATCAACACCCAGAACGAGGCGGCGGTGGTGAGCCGCCAGCTGCCCGCCCAGGTGTCCCGCTTCGGTGTGCAGGTGCGGCGCACCTCCGATGACCTGCTGATGGTGCTGAGCTTCAGCGCCAGCCGCGACCGCTACGACGATGTCTTTCTGAGTGGCTGGGTGGATCAGGTGATCCGCGACCGGTTGCAACGGGTGCCAGGGGTGGGAGAGGTGCGGCTGTTCGGTGGCAGCTCGCTGGCCTTCCGGCTGTGGCTGGATCCCCTGCGCCTGGAAGAACGCGATCTCACCATCAGTGAGGTGCGGGACGCCCTTGAGGAGCAGAACGTGCTGGCCGCCCTTGGCCAGGCTGGCGTTTCCCCTGCCCCCGACGACCAGTTGGTCACCCTGCCCCTGCGCATGGAGGGGCGCCTGCGCACCGTCCAGGAATTCGAGAGCCTGGTGGTCGACCGCAGTGCCAACGGTGGCGTCACCCTGCTGAAGGACGTGGGAAGGGTGAGCCTGGGCAGCGAGAACTACGAATCGATCGCCACCGACCTGAAGGGCAAGACCGCCGTGGCGGTGGGAATCTTCCAGCGGGACGGCAGCAACGCCCTGGAGGTGAGCCAGGGCGTGAACGACGCTCTCAAGGACCTGGGCTCCAGCTTCCCGCCTGGGGTGGACCTGCAGGTGATCGTCGATGAGGCGGCCTCGATCCGCAGCAGCATCGATCGCACCACCGCGAGCCTGCGGGAGGCCGTGCTGCTGGTGTTCCTTGTCCTGCTGCTGGGGCTCGGCAACAGCCGACTCGCCCTGATCAGCGCCTCGGCGGTGCCGGTGGCCCTGATCGGTTCGCTGGCCGTGCTGCGCCTGAGCGGGGACTCGATCAACACCCTCACCCTGTTCGGCATGGTGCTGGCCAGCGGCCTGGTGGTGGACGACGCCATTGTGGTCAGCGAGGACATCGGGCGCCGCCTCGAGAACGGCCGCCCCCCGCTGGAGGCCGCCCGCGAAGCCATGGCGGAGCTGGGCGGCGCGGTGATCGCCACATCCCTGGTGCTGATCGTGGTCTTCCTGCCGGTGCTCACCCTGCAGGGCAGCCTGGGCCGCCTGTATGCCCCGATCGCCCTGACGATCGGCGGCACCATCGTCTTCTCAACCTTCAACGCCCTGACCTTCACCCCGGTGGCCGCCAGTCGACTGCTTCACGCCGATCGCCGTGAGCCCGCCTGGCTGCTGCGCTGGATTGATCCCCCCCGTCGGGTCCTGGAGCGGCTGGAAGGCCCCTACGACCGGCTGCTGTCCAGAGTTCTCGGCTGGCGGCGGCGGGTGGTGGCCGGATTGCTGCTGGGTCTGCTGCTCACGGGGCTGGCGTTGCAGCAACGGCCGACGGCCTTCATCCCCCAGGAGGACAGCGGCCAGCTCAGGGGTGTGGTGCTGCTCCAGGACGGCATCGCCCTGCCGCGCACCCAGAGGGTGATGGAGCAGGTGCGGGCGGTGGTGGCCGAAGAACCCCTGATGCGGTTCGCCAACTTCTACGCCGGTCGTTCCTTCGGGGACAGCTCCCCCAACAAGGGCATCTTCTTCCTGCGGCTGAAGCCGATCGAGGTCCGGGGCGGCGCCGACCAGAGTGCGGCCGCCGTGGCCGAACGGCTCAACAAACGCCTGCGCCAGACGGTCACCGATGCCACGGTGATCGTGAGTGAATCCCCCACGGTGCGCGGCTTCAGCAGTGAGAGCGGGCTGGAGTTCGATCTGCTCGATACCAGTGGTGGCCGCCTGAACCTGGGGGAGTTCCAGCAGGAGGCCGAAGCCTTCATTGCGGCGGCCCGGGACACCGGCGCCTTCGAGCAGGTGGGCACCCGCTTCAGCGCCGACGCCCCCCTCCTGCGCCTCATCCCCGACCGGCTGCGTATGGCCTCGCTCCAGGTGGATCTCGATGAACTGGTGAGCGTGCTCGGGGCCAGCTTCGGCAGCGACTACGTCAACGACAGCTTCGAGGGGGACCAGGTGCGCAAGGTGATCGTTCAGCTCGACGGCAACGCCAGGCGGAACGCCGACGATGTGCTCTCGATGCAGGTGCGTAATCGGGACGACCAGCTGATCCCCCTGGCCCAGATCGTGCGGGTGGAGGCGGGGACCGGCCCCACCACCATCAACCACACCCGCCTGGTGCGCTCGATCAGCATTCGGGCCCAACCCGGCCCGGGGGTGAGCAGCGGCCAGGCCATCGCCCTGCTGGAACAGTTGCAGCGCGACCGAGGCAGCACCGCCACCGACCTGGAATGGGCGGGCCTGGCGCGGGAGGAGGCCAGGGCCGGTGGCGGCAATGTGCAGGTCTTCGCCCTGGCGGTGCTGGTGATGTTCCTGGTGTTGGCCGGTCTCTACGAGAACTTCGCCGATCCCTTGATCATTCTGGCGACGGTGCCGATGGGGGTGCTCGGAGGGGTGCTGGGTCTGGCGCTGCGGGGCCTGCCCCTGGATGTGTACGGCCAGATGGGCCTGTTGGTGCTGGTGAGCCTGGCGGCCAAGAACGCGATCCTGATCGTCGAATTCGCCAACCAGCGCCTGGCGGAGGGGATGCCCCTCGATGAGGCCGTGCACGGCGCCGCCGTCGCCCGTCTGCGACCGATCCTGCTCACCGCCATCTCGTCGCTGGCGGGCTTCATGCCCCTGTTGTTCGCCAGCGGCGCCGGTGCCGCCAGCCGCACCAGCATCGGCACGGTTGTGTTCTTCGGACTCCTGGTGGCCACGGTGCTCACCCTGTTCCTGGTGCCCACCCTCTACCGGATCGTCAAGGGATGGGAGCTGAGCCTGGGCGCGGGCCGCCGGGGGGAAGCGGCCTAGGGATCGGGCCGCCAGGCCCCGGCCACGAAGCGCTCCGGCTTCAGCCCCTGCTGGCGCAGCAGGGCGATCAGCCCCTGCTCCCCCAGCAGGTGCATCAGCCCCACCACCACCAGCGTGTCGTCAGGCCGACGCAGGAACCCCCGCACCGGATCCACCCAGGCCCGGTTGCGCCGGACAACCAGGCGCTGGAAGAGATCGGGCCGCTGGCGGTAGTCGCTGAGCAGCAGGGCCTCGAGCCCGGCCAGGTCGCCGGCCCGCCAGGCGCCCTCCAGGGCCTCAAGCCTCGGCCCGACGCTGTCCAGTTCCTTGAGGGTGACCTCCAGCAGCTGCACCTGGTCCGCCCGCGGCAGCCCATCGAACAGCTCGAGCTGCTGGGCGGGGGTCTCCAGGCCGTCGATGGGCTTGCGGTCGGCTGCGGCCCTGGCCTGGAGCTGGCCCTCCACGCCGCTGTCCGGGGAATAGCCCCGCTGCAGGAACTCGGCGGAAGCCAGCAGCAGGGCCACCGCCCAGGGCTCGAAACGGTCGATCGCCGCCTCCGGCAGCCCGAGGCCCTGCAGCCGCGGCTGCAGGGCCCGCCAGGACGCCGGCGGCAGGCCGTCGCGCAGGGAGCGGCCCTGGGGATCGATGGCGCGCCCCAGCAGCTCGCCGGCCAGGGACGCCGGGCTGATGGCGTCCATGTCGAGCTCCATCACCAGCCCCTCCGCCTCCCCATAGGCCTGGCCATAGGCCGGGGGCAGGGCGGCCCGGTCGCGGCGCAGCTGGTGCAGGGAGCCGGCGATGAACACGGTGCCGGAGCCGTCCCGCAGCCGCCAGAGGGTGCCGACCTCGGCGGCCGCCGCCGGGACCGTGGCCGCCGCCGGGACAGTGGCCAGCAGCAGGGCCAGCACGGCCAGGGGGCGGCGCAGCGCCAGCGCGGGCATGGGCTGCGCCATCAACAACGTGCCCTCGACGCTAGCGACAGTGCTTCGCGGCTCCGCAGGCTGGTCATGCTGACTGTGGCCCCCGCTGCCGATCCGTGCGTCTCGCCGCGTCCCAGCCGATCTGGTCGCTGCCCCTGGAGGAGGTCCATCAGGCCCTGCAGACCTCAGCGCAGGGTCTGAGAAGCGAAGTAGCCGAACGACGCCTGGCGCAGTTCGGCCCCAACCGGCTCCCGGCCGCCAAGCGCCGCCCCCTGGCCCTGCGCTTCCTCGACCAGATGGTCCACTTCATGGCCCTGCTGCTGTGGATCGCCGGAGGCCTGGCCTTCGCCGCCGGCACTCCCCAGCTGGGCTGGGCCATCTGGGCGGTGGTCCTGATCAATGGCGTCTTTTCCTTCTGGCAGGAATTCCAGGCGGAGCGCACCCTGGCGGCGCTCACCCGCGCCCTGCCCAGCCAGGTGCAGGTCTGGCGCGACGGGCAGCTGGGCTTTCTGCCGGCGGAGGACCTGGTGGCGGGCGATCGGGTTCGGCTCGAGGAGGGGGATCGGGTCCCGGCCGACTGTCGGGTGAGCACCGCCCACGCGCTTTATCTCGATCTGTCCGTGCTCACCGGCGAGTCCCTGCCGGTGGCGCGCCGGAGTGACGCCCTGGAAGGTGCCCAACAGCAGGCGAAGGTCAGCACCAGTGAGCGGGCCAACCTGGTGATGGCCGGCAGCACGGTGGCCTCCGGACGGGGGGAGGCGTTCGTCTACGCCACCGGCGCCGAGACGGAATTCGGCCAGGTGGCCCGGCTGGCGGCCGGCACCGCCCGCAGCGCCAGCACCCTGGAAGTGCAGGTCAGCCGCATCGTGCAGACGATCTGCACCATCGCCGTCACCATGGGCGTGGTCGCCTTCGCCCTCAGCGTCCTGCTGGTGGGGATGGCCCCTTTGGAAAGCGTGGTGTTCGCCACCGGCATCATCGTGGCCAACGTCCCCGAAGGCCTGCTGCCCACCGTGACCCTGGCCCTGGCCATGGCGGTGCAGCGCATGGCGAGCCGCAAGGCCCTGGTCCGCCGCCTCTCGGCGGTGGAGGCCCTGGGCTCGGTGAGTGTGATCTGCTCCGACAAGACGGGCACGCTCACCGGAAACCGCATGGCGGTGGAGAGCACCTGGCTGCCGTTGCCCGCCGAGGTCCTGGAGCGGCTGTTGCTGCGTGCCGCCTCCCTGTGCTCCAACGCCCGTCTGGAGGCGGTGGCCGGGACTGGTGGAGCCACCGAACCGTGGCTGGGGGTGGGGGATCCCACCGAAACGGCGATGCTGGTGGCCGCCGCTGAAGCCGGGCTGGAGCCGGAGACGTTGCCAGGCCGGCACCCACGGCTTCGGGAGATCCCCTTCGATTCCCTCCGCCGCCGCATGACCGTGCTGGTTGAGTGGAGCGACCAGGCCGACGATCTGCCGATCGCCACGGGGGGCACCCTGCTGATCACCAAGGGGGCCCCCCTGGAGGTTCTGGCGCACTGCACCAGCTGGCTGTCCTCCGCTGGTGACGCCCCCTTGCCCGCCGAGCTGCGCCAGCAGGTGGTGACCGCCAACGATGGGCTGGCCGCCCGAGGCTTCCGCGTCATCGCCGTGGCACTGCGCCGCGTCGACGACCAGTCGACCACGGTGCCGAGCGATGACCTGGAAAGCGGGCAGATGTTCCTCGGCCTGCTGGGTCTCTACGACCCACCGCGGCCGGAGGTGCCGGACGCGATCCGGCAGTGCCGCGACGCCGGCATCAAGGTGACGATGGTCACCGGCGACTACGGCCTCACGGCCCAGGCGATCGCCCAGCAGATCGGTCTGCTCGACCCCCCCAGCTCCCCGGACCGGTCGACGGCGCAGCAGCAGGCCAGCGCCGACCCGGTGCGGGTGATCGAGGGCACCACCCTGGCCCAGATCAGCGATGTGCAGCTGCGCCAGTTGCTCAAGTACCGCCGCCGCCTGGTGTTCGCCCGCATGGCGCCGGAGCAGAAGCTGCGCCTGGTGCTGGCTTACCGCGCCCTGGGCGAGGTGGTGGCCGTCACCGGCGATGGCGTCAACGATGCCCCGGCCCTGCGTGCCGCCGATGTCGGGCTGGCGATGGGGATCAGCGGCACGGACGTGGCCCGTGAGGCCGCCGACATCGTGCTGCTCGACGACAACTTCGCCACGATCGTGCAGGCGGTCCGCTTCGGCCGCTCGGTGGTGACCAACATCGGCCGCTTCATCACCTACGTGCTGGCCTCGAACGTGCCGGAGGTGCTGCCCTTCCTGGCGATGGTGATCGCCGGGATTCCCGCCGCCCTCACGGTGCTGCAGATCCTGGCCGTCGACCTGGGCACCGACCTGCTGCCGGCCCTGGGCCTGGGGGCCGACCCCCCCGAGCCGGGGGTGATGCGCCAGCCCCCGCGCCCCAAGGGCCTGCCGTTGCTCAACCGGGCCGTGATGGTGCGGGCCTATCTGGTGCTGGGGCTGGTGGAGGGCCTGGTGGCCATGGCGGGGTACCTGCTGACCTGGCGTGCCAATGGCGTGGGCTGGAGCCTGCTGCGCGTCCTGGCCCCCCAGCTGCTGCATCACACCGCTGGCGCCGGCGTGGTGGCGATCCAGCAGCAGGCCACCACCGTCACCTTCTGCCTGATCGTGGCCGGCCAGATGGGCACCCTGCTGGCCTGCCGCAGTGAACGCCGTCCCGCCTGGGCGATGCTCGGCATCCCCAATCCGATGCTCTGGCTGGGACTGGTCAGCGAGCCGCTGCTGGCCAGCGCCCTGGTGCTGCTGGCTCCGGTGGCAGCGGTGTTCGGGATGCGGCCATTCCCGATGGCCTGGCTGGGGCCGATGGCCCTGGCTCCGCTACTGGTGATCCTGGTGGATGCCATCGACAAACGCTGGCGGCACGCAGGACTGGTGCCACCAGGGTTCAGCAGATCCGTGGCAGCAGTTCGCCGCTGAGGGGAATCAGCACCCGCTCGCTGCCGAAGGGGGTGCGCAGCAGCACCCGGCCCCGGGGGGGGCCGACTCCTGATCCTTCCGCCACCCGGCCGATCCAGGTCCCCCCCGCCGGCGCCAGCACCGCCAGGGCCCGCTCGCGATCGGCCTCAGGCACCACCGCCAGGAAGCGGCCCTCGTTGGCCAGGTGCAGCGGATCGAAGCCCAGGAGATCACAGGTACGCCGCACGGGGTCGGCCACCGGGATGCGCTCCTCCTCGATCAGCAGTTCCAGGGCGTTGGGGGCCGCCAGTTCCTGCAGGGCACTGGCCAGCCCGCCCCGGGTGAGGTCCCGCAGGCAGTGGAGCCGCACCCCCGCGGCCAGCAGCGCCTCCACCGCGGGCCACAGGGGCATGCAGTCCGTCGCCAGGGGGGGCTGCAGATCAAGGCCATGGCGGGCGGCCAGGATCGCCACCCCGTGGCGGCCCAGGTCGCCGCTCACCAGCAGCTGGTCGCCGGGGGCGATCGCCAGCGGATCGATCGGCTCGTCCACCTGCAGCAGGCCGATGCCGCTGGTGTTGAGGAAGGCCCCGTCCCCCTTGCCCCGCTCCACCACCTTGGTGTCGCCGGTGACGATGGTCACACCACAGCGCCGCGCCGCTTCCACCAGCGACGAGACGATCCGGCGCAGCAGGGCCAGCTCCAGCCCCTCCTCCAGGATCAGGCCCAGGCTCAGCACCAGAGGCCTCGCGCCCGCCATGGCCAGGTCGTTGGCGGTGCCCGTCACCGCCAGGCTGCCGATGTCGCCCCCCTCGAACTCCAGGGGCTGCACCACGTAGCTGTCCGTGGTGAAGGCGAGCCGGCCGTGGGGCAGGGACAGGCGGGCGGCATCGTGCAGCACCTGGTCGGGGTCGGCGTAGAGCCGGCGCAGCTCGGCGTCGATCAGCTGCTGCATCAGGGTGCCGCCGCCGCCGTGGGCCAGCTGGATGCGGGGTGTGGCGACTGGATCCGGCTCAGCCACGGCGGCCGTAACGGTGGTAGGCGGCGCAGGCCCCTTCCGAGGACACCATCGGGGCGCCCAGCGGATGCTCCGGGGTGCAGGCGGTCCCGAAGGCCGGGCAGTCCATGGGCCGGGCCCGCCCCTGCAGGATGGGACCGCTGATGCAGACCCCCGCCGGCTCGGGAGCGGCCGCAGGTTCGCCTGGCAGGTCGGGGAAACGGGCCCGGGCCTCCAGGTTGCGGAAGGGTGCCCGCAGACCCAGGCCGCCTCCCGGGATCACGCCGAAGCCGCGCCAGGGCCGGTCCACCGGCTCGAACACCGATTCCAGCAGGCCCCGGGCGGCCGGATTGCCCTGCTGGCGCACCACCCGGCCGTAGGCATTCGCCACCCGGGCCTCGCCCCGCTCCAGCTGCCGCACGCAGGCCACCAGCCCCCGCATCAGATCCAGGGGCTCGAAGCCGCTCACCACCACCGGCACCCGGTGCCATTCCGCCAGGTCCTCCAGTTCCGCGGTGCCCATCACGGCGCAGACGTGCCCCGCCGCCAGGAACCCCTGCACCTGGTTGCCCTCGGCCGTGAGGATCGCCGCCATGGCGGGAGGCACCCGCACGTGGGCCGCCAGCAGGGAGAGGTTGGATGCCCCGGCGGCCGTCGCCTGGCGCACCAGCAGGGCCGTGGCCGGGGCCGTGGTCTCGAAGCCCACCGCCAGGAACACCACCTGGCGATCCGGATGGCGCCGGGCCAGGGCCAGGGCCTCCAACGGGGAGGTGAGCAGGCGCACGTCGCCCCCTTCGGCCCGCACCCCAAGCAGATCCCCCGCCCCGCCATCGGCGGCGCGGCCCGGCACCCGCAGCATGTCGCCGTAGGAGCAGAGGATCACCTCGGGCCGGCGGGCCAGGGTGCGGGCGGCATCGATCGTGGCGGCGGGCGTGACGCAGACGGGGCAGCCCGGCCCATGGATCAGGCGCAGCCCGGGGGGGAGAAGCTGGTCAAGCCCCCAACGCACGATGGCGTGGGTCTGGCCGCCGCACACCTCCATCAGGGTCCAGGGGCGGGTGGTGACCGCGGCCAGCTCGGCCGCCAGCTCCCGCACGGCGGCCACCTCCGCCGTCGCCGCCAGCGGAGCACTCACCAAGGCCCCGGCGCCGACGCGGCCTCGGCGGGCAGGAAGGTCTGGACGGCGCGCATGTACTGGGAGCGCTCGTACTCGCTCGGATCGGGGCAGCGCTGCTGGCTCATGCAGCCAATCAGCTCCCGGGCCGTGGCGTGCTCGTGCTCCAGCAACCACTGGCTCAGCTCCTCCTCCAGGCCCGCCAGCCGGCCGGGGCCGTGGCGCAGCAGGGCCGCCACCACCTGGGTGATGGCGGCGCCGGCCATCAGCAGCCGCACCACATCGGTGCCGCGGTGCACGCCACCGGTGGCCGCCAGATCCAGCGGGTGGCGGCCATGCAGCAGGGCGATCCAGCGCAGGGGCAGCCGCAGGTCGTGGGGGGTGGACAGCAGCAGGTTGGGCCGCACCTCCAGTTCCTCGATGTCGATATCCGGCTGGTAGAAGCGGTTGAACAGCACCAGGCCATCGGCCCCGACGGCGGCCAGCCGCTTGGCCATGGCACCGAAGTTGGTGAAGAAGGGACTGAGCTTCACCGCCAGGGGCAGCGACACCTCGGCGCGAACCTCGGCAACGATCTCCAGCACCTGGTTCTCGATCGCCGCGCTGGAGAGGTCGGGGTCGGTGGGGACGGAATAGATGTTCAGCTCCAAGGCGCTGGCGCCGGCCGATTCCATCCGCCGCGCCACCTGCACCCACTGGCCGGGGTGGGCGCCGTTGAGGCTGGCGATCACCGGCACCGACAGGCGGGCGCGGGCCTGCTCCAGGTGGCGCAGGTAGAGGTCGTGGCCCACGTGGAAGATCGAGGGCTCGGGGAAGTAGCTGAGCGCCTCGCCGTAGCTGTCGGCGCCCTGGAGGCTCACCCGGTGCAGCTCCAGCTGGTCGCGCTCGATCTGCTCCTCGAACAGGGAATGCAGCACCACGGCCGCGGCCCCGGCCTCCTCCAGCCGCAGCAGCTGGTCGATGTCCTCGCTGAGGGGCGCCGCGGCCCCCACCACCAGCGGGCTGCGCAGCTCCAGGCCCAGGTAGGTGACGGACAGATCGGGACGGGTCATGCCGGTGCCTCGCTCGGCGATGGGGCCGGGGTGCCGGCGAGGGCCTGATACATGGCCCAGCGCCGGGCCACCTCCAGCTCCGCCTGGCGCGCCAGGGCCCGGGCCCGCTCCGGCTGGCTGAAGGAGAGCATGCGGAAGCGGTTCTCCGTGGCCATCGCCTCGGCCAGCGGCCGCTTCTGGCCCCGGCTGTCGATCTGCAGCGGGTGCTCGCCCCGTTCGGTGCGGCGCGGGTCGTAGCGGTAGAGGAGCCAGCGGCCGGAGTCCACCGCCGCCTTCTGCTGCTCCATGCCCCGGGCCATGTCGATGCCGTGGGCGATGCAGTGGGAGTAGGCCAGGATCAGCGAGGGCCCCGGGTAGCTTTCCGCCTCCAGGAACGCCCGCACCGTGTGTTCGTCGCGGGCCCCCATGGCCACGCTGGCCACATAGACGCTGCCGTAGCTCATCATCATCAGCCCGAGATCCTTCTTGGGGGCGGCCTTGCCGCCGGCGGCGTACTTGGCCACCGCCGCCCGGGGGGTGGCCTTCGACATCTGGCCGCCGGTGTTGGAGTACACCTCGGTGTCGAGCACCAGGGCATTGACGTCCCGGCCGCTGGCCAGCACGTGGTCAAGGCCACCGAAGCCGATGTCGTAGGCCCAGCCGTCGCCCCCCACCAGCCAGACGCTCTTCTTCACCAGGGCATCGGCCAGATCCAGCAGGCGGGCCGCCTCGGCGTCCCTGGGGGTCATGACCGCCCCGGATGCCTCCCGCACCACGGCCCGCAGCAGGCGCTTGAGCTCCTCCACCCGCTGCCGCTGGGCGACGATGCCGGCCTCGTCGTGCTGGTCGGCGTCGCGGATCGCCGCCACCAGGGCCCCGGGAAGCAGGGGGTCGGCCCGCTCCGGCGCCGGCCCCAGCCGCTCCAGCAGCTCGAGGGCCATCTGGCGCTGCTGGTCGATGGCGACGCGCATGCCCAGGCCGAACTCGGCGTTGTCCTCAAACAGGGAATTGCTCCAGGCCGGGCCGCGCCCCTCGGCGTTGGTGCTCCAGGGGGTGGTGGGCAAGTTGCCGCCGTAGATGGAGGAGCAGCCCGTGGCGTTGGCCACCAGCATGCGGTCGCCGAACAGCTGGCTGGCCAGCTTGAGGTAGGGCGTTTCGCCGCAGCCGCCACAGGCACCGGAGAACTCGAACAGGGGTTGCTGCAGCTGCTGCTGGCCGATCTTGTGCAGGTTGAGGTCGCCGCGGGCCATCTCGGGCAGCCCCAGGAAGTAGTCCCAGTGGCCCCGGGCCTGCTCCCGCAGGGGGCGCTGGGGGGCCATGTTGATCGCCTTGCGCTTCGGCTCGGTGCGGTCCCGGGCCGGGCAGACCTCCACGCACAGGGCGCAGCCGGTGCAGTCCTCGACGGCCACCTGGATCGTGAAGCTGCGGCCCTTGAAGTCGGGGTCACGGGCCGGGGCCTGGCGGAATCCCTCGGGGGCACCGGCCAGGGCCTCCGGCGCCACCGCCTTGGCCCGGATCACCGCATGGGGGCAGACGATGACGCACTTGCCGCACTGCACGCACAGGTCGCTCTCCCACACCGGCACCGTGT
>NZ_JAGQBG010000072.1 GCF_024345515.1 Cyanobium sp. N5-Cardenillas | reverse complement strand
AGGGAGCCAGCCAGTTCGCATCCCGCCGGACCGGCCCCCACCACCACCACCGACTGCAGGTAGCGGCGCCGCTCGGGATCCCCGGTCTGCTCGGCTTCTTCGAGGGCCATCAGCAGCCGGCGGCGGATCTCATCGGCGTGCTCGAGGATCTTCATCGGCGGCGCCAGGGGCCGCCATTCCTCGTGGCCGAAGTAGGTGCTGCCCGAGCCGCTGGCCAGGATCAGGTGGTCGTAGCCGTAGCGGTGGTCGTTGAACACCACCTCCCTGGCGTCGGTGTCGATGTCGACCACCTCGCCCAGCAGGATCTGGATGTTGGCGGCCTCGCCCACCATCTGGCGCAGGGGTGAGGCCACGTCGGCCTCCGAGACGAGCCCGGAAGCCACCTGGTACAGCAGGGGCTGGAAGAGGTTGAAGTTGCGCTTGTCGATCAGGGTGACGCGCACCGGCTTGCCGGCCAGGGCGTTGCAGGCCTTGAGCCCCGCGAAGCCACCGCCCACGATCACCACGTGGGGCCAGCCGCGCATGGCCTCCAGGGGTGGGTCCAGCTCAAGGAAAAAGCGTTCCGGGGCCATCGCACGCCTCGAGGGCCTCTCAACGTATCCAGATCACCGGGTTAGGGGTTGTAGTAGGGGCAGCGGTTTGGCTGGGAAGGGACGGCGTGGTCTGCAGGAGGCTGCTTCTGATCGTGAAAGAAAAACACACTCCCTCCGCCGTGCCATGTCCTTGGGCATCCCGTTTCCACGGGCTTAGTATGGGACTCTTCTCCTTAATCCGTGCACTTTCGTTGCACTGAAGTGCTGTGGATGTTCCCCCTCCCACGACTGTTGACACGGACGAAAAGCAAGATCTTGGCGTGCTTTTCGTTCATGGTATTGGGCAACAGAAACGAGGATCGACACTCGTCGGCTTTGGAGAGCCACTGTTTCGCTGGTTCCAGGAACGCTTCGATGGCATCGCTCGCAGTTGGTCGTTTACGGGCCTTCGTTTGTCCCAGCAGAGTGACTGGCTCGCCCGTAAGGAGCCGGGGTGGAGAGGTCCAGCGGGTCTGACAGATACCACCAAACACTTCGAGACGCTCAGATCCCTCGCCGGCAGCCTGGCGATGGATACCGCACAAGGGCCGCTGAAACCGTTGGAGGAGATGGCGAATGATGCCGCCGGAAACTTCGTCTGTGCCCGTGCCTTCCTTCGTGACGCCCAGGTAACAACCACGTCTAAAGACGCGCCTTCCCATGCCCTTCTCGAGCTCCAGGCGTTGGACAGGGAGGGCACCCTGCATGAGACGCGATGGTTGATGGCTGAGTCGTGGTGGGCTGAGTCCTTTGCCGCACCTCGGTTTCGTGAGCTGGCCACCTGGCTCATCGCCATCGTGCCTTGGACGATGGGATCGCACTTCGGTGTCCGTGTCAGGCGGTCGGTCAGAGGTATCAGAGCTCTGTCTGGCCTTGCGCGATTTGCTGCGGTGCTGTCGCTGCTGAAGAACATGTTGTTGCTGGTTTTTTCCTTGCCTGTGGCTGTGTTGCTGGAACTAGGTATTGCTGCCATCGTGTTGTTAGGTCTGCTGCCTATTCCTGGTCTGAGCCGAGTACTGGTCGCGATCGAAGGTCTACTGGCAAGCTTTCTCGGGGACAGTCTGGTGTTGGTGGGGAGTCCGATGCAGCAGGCGGCCATGATCGCCCAGGTGCATCGTGATGTGACTTGGCTGTCGGAGCGGTGCAAGCGTGTGGCCGTGATTGCGCACTCCCAGGGAGGCGCCGTGGCCCACCGAGCGCTGCGCGGCGCGCGACCACCTGAAGTGGCTTTACTTCTGACGTTCGGATCGGGATTGCGAAAGCTTGAGGAATTGGAGCAGATATCCAAGGAGTCCGATGGCTTCTTCGGACGTCTTTATCTTACTTTCGCGGCTGTTCTGCTGATTGGATTCTCGTTGACTGGAGCGAAGATCCTTGGGATGCTTGGAGTCATGGCCACTGGAATTATCGGCGTCAGCATTTGCATTTTTCTGCTGATCATGTATCTCTTCGAGTACCCGGCTCATGAGATCAACTGGCACGGGTCTCGCCAGAGGATGCAGGGCCTATGGTGGCTAGATCTCTATGCCACCGATGACCCAGTTTCCAATGGCTCACTCATGGATCATGAGTCTGATGTGATTGGGCCAGATTCTGTTGAGATCGTGAATGAGCGCTCTCTGGTAAGAGATCACACATCCTACTGGCGGAATACCGAAGAATTTGTGACCAGCGTTTCTCACGCTCTTTTGCATGTCGTTGGTGAGCCGTGGAAATCACTCAGCACCCTACCTACAGGTTCGTATGTCACTGGAAGGGTTCGGCGCAGGTGGCGTGTGGGATCCTTGTCCGCAGCTCACTTGCTTGCATCCATTTCTGCTCTGGCCGTGGTGTGGTCCCATGCCGGGGCATGGAGTCAACTAGGCATGTGGACTTTTGCGCAGATGCTCGGAGTAGTGAATTTCCTGTTTCCGGGCTTGATGCGTCATCCGACGCCAGTGCCGCCTACCAGAGAAGTCTGGTTGGCAACCTGCGGTGCCCTTCTCACGATCTACGCATCAAGCCGAGTGTTGCGGTGGGTATGGGAGCGCTGGGGTTCCCATGAGCTGAGTAACTTCTTCGGAGTTCGTCCAGGTGTTGAGCCTGGCGCACCAGTCTCGTCGTGGGTTCAGCGTTTCAATCCGGCATCCGCCGACATGAAAATTCTGAATGACACTTGGTTTTTCTTCGCGATGGCTGTGGCTCCAATCGTTATTGCGATCTGGTTTGCTCCCGCCCTCGTCGGTGGGCATGCGATCAATGTTTGGAGCGCCCTTCCTTGGGTGTCTGGTGTCGGGCTAATAGCAACTGTGATCGTTCTTCTTGGCATGGATCTCGCCAGCGCTCGAGCCAGAAGAGTTGCGCTTGAAAGGGAGCAGGCTGTCGCCAGGGCGGCCTCCGTGACGAGCCCTGAAACCCCCTGATACAGCAGGGGCTGCAAGAGGTTGAAGTTGCGCGTGTCGATCAGGGTGACGCGCACGGGCTTGCCGGCCAGGGCGTTGCAGGCCTTGAGCCCGGCGAAGCCACCGCCGACGATCGCCACGTGGGGCCAGCCGTGAATGGCCTCCAGGGGTGGGTCCAGTTCAAGGAAGAAGCGTCCCGGTGGCAACGGGACTGATCGTCAGGAGACAGCTGGAGGTAGCACCACATCCCTGGCGGTAGTGAAGGACGCGGTTTTCGAGGAGATGGGGAGGATGGACTGATAGATTGAGAATGATTCCCATACCCTCTTGCATGCCGCCTCGGTCACGCCAGACCCCATCCCGTCGTCCCCTGCTGGCCCTGGCCGTGGGTCTGTCCTCCCTCCTGCTGGCCTGCCGTCCGGCGGCGGAGTCGGCCGCACCCCAGGCCGGCCGCGCCGATCGCCCCAGGGTGGTGACCACCTTCCTGCCGATCACCCTGTTCACCCATGCCGTGGCCGGCGACTGCGCCGAGGTGACGGCGCTGATCCCCGCCGCCAGCGGCCCCCATGATTTCCAGGCCCGTCCGGGGGATGTGGCGGCCATCCGCAACGCAACGGTGCTGGTGAAGAACGGCCTGGGCATGGAGTCGTTCCTCGACAAGCTGGTGCAGGGCGCCGAAAACCCGGCCCTCAAGGTGATCGACTCCAGCCGGGGCATCGCCACCCTGGAGAACCCGGAGGAGCCCGCCGGGGAACACGCCGATGGCCACGACCACGGCCACGACCACGGTCCGACCAATCCCCACATCTGGCTCGATCCGGTGCGCGCCGCCCAGCAGGTGGACAACATCCGCGATGGCCTGATCGCCGCCGATCCGGCCTGCGCCGAGGGCTACCGCCGCAATGCCGCCGCCTTCACCGCCGAGCTGCGCCAGCTGAACACGGACTTTGAGAAGCAGCTGGCCCCGTTCCGGGGCAAGACCTTCGTGGTGGTGCACGACTTCGCCCCCTACTTCGCCGCGCGCTACGGCCTCAAGGCCGAGTACCTGGTGGATGTGCCGGAGCAGAACCCCTCCCCGGCGGATCTGTCGCGGGTGGCCGACACGGTGAAGCGCAGCCAGCTGCGGGCCCTGCTCAGCGAACCCCAGGAGGGCAACCGCTCCTTCAACGCCCTGGCCGGCGATCTGGGGATCCGCATCAGCGTCTTCGATCCGATGGAAACCGGCACCGAGGAGGCCTCCCGCAACCCGGCCACCTACGGCGAGGTCATGGGCCGCAACGTCACCGACCTGGTGAGCGCCTTCCGCTGATGGAAGCGCTGGAGGCTGGAGGCCTGGGGATCGGATGACGGCGTTCTCCCAGCTCGGCACGGTGATCGGCCAGCCGTTCATGCAGCGCGCCCTGGTGGGGGGACTGCTGACCGGGACCCTGGGCGGTCTGCTGGGCAGTTTCGCGGTGCTGCGCCAGCTGTCGTTCTTCAGCGATGCCCTGGGCCATTCCGCCCTGCTGGGTCTCAGCCTGGGCATCCTGCTGGGCCTCAACCCCACCCTGGTGCTGATCCCCTTCGCCGTGTTGTTCGCCCTGCTGGTGAACCTGCTGGTGGAGCGCAGCCAGCTGCCGGCCGATGCCCTGCTGAACATCGTGTACTCCACGTCCCTGGCCTTCGCCGTGGTGGCCCTCAGCCTGGTGACCACCTACCGGGGCGGCATCCAGCAGCTGTTGTTCGGCGACATCCTCGGCATCTCCTGGCTGGATCTCGGCCTGATCGCCGTGCTGTTGGTGGCGGCGGTGGGCTACCTGCTGGTGAGCCTGCGGGCCCAGGTGCTGCTCACCCTCCACGCCGATCTGGCCGGGGCCTTCGGCGTGGGCAACCAGGGGCACCGGATCGCCTTCATCCTGCTGCTCGCCGTGGTGGTGGCCGTGTCGATCAAGGCGGTGGGGGTGCTGCTGATCAGCGCCTTCGTGGTGATTCCCGCCTGTGCCTCCCGGTTGGTGAGCCGCCACTTCGGCTCCTATCTGGTGCTCTCCTCGGTGATCGGTGGCGGTTGCGCCGTGCTGGGGCTGCTCGGATCGGGCCTCACCAACCTCCCCTCCGGCCCCTGTGTGGTGATCGTGCAGTTCTTCGGATTTCTGCTGGCCCTCGCCGCCAGGACGATGTTGGCGCAGGCCTCGGCATCGGAGAGGGCGTTGTGATGCTGGAGCGGCAGGCCCAGATGCCGGCACACATCCGGCAACTTGGTGGGCCGCAGGCCCGCAGCACACCGGCATCGAAGCTGGCGTTGTGGGCGGCGATGAACTGCGCCACCTCCAGAGCGGCCGCCAGTTGCGGCCAGAGTTCAGCGAAGGTGGGTGCCTGGGCCACCTGCGACCAGCTGATGCCGTGGATGGCGGTGAACTGGAAGGTCCGCCGCGGTGGACGGATCAAGCGGTGCTCGCGGTGCACGATGGCTCGCCGCTCCACCCGCACCAGGGCGATCGAGCAGGCACTGTCCCGGCCCGGTCGGCCGTCTCGAAATCGAGGGCCACGAAACAGCCCTGCTGGAGATCTGCCAAGCCCGTGCTGCTCACCAGAGGCCGCGAATCGTCGGGGCTGAAGGCGCACGGGGGACACCGCCAAAGCGCCAGCGCACACCGCCTCCGTAGCTGAGTTCGTTGACGTTGCTCCGGAAGGAGCCCCCCACCCCGGCGTAGAGAGAGTACTGATCGGAGGTTTCCAGTTCCACATTCAGGGCGACATTGAGGTCGTTGGCCCCAAGGTTCTGCCCCAGCACGTCGATGGGCCCGAGGGCCGGAACCTCCGCAAAGGAGGCCGTCACCTGGTGCGGCTCGTTGGTGCCGGCGTAGAAGTCATACGCGTTGGCCACCGAAAGCCGGGGGATCAGGCGTGTCTGGCGGCCCAGTTGCAGGGGGGGGTCCAGGGAGAAGCCGATGCCACATACGAGGGAATCGGCCGAATGAGCGTTGACGCCCAGATTCAGTGACTGCGCGCCCGTTTCGGTGAGGCCACCCTGGTTGTAGCCGCTGTAGGCCACATCGGTGGTTGGCTTGAGGCGAACCTTGTCTTGCAACGCAAGGCACTGGATGCGGAGCCCCTGGCCACCCCAAGGGCTCACGGGCAACGCACCATTCCTTGGCCAGCCCGGCGCCACATCTGGAAGCAGCTGTTCTCGACCTCGAGCACCAGCGGGCGGAACAGATCGTTGCGCTGCCCGTCGATCAGTTGCTGCTGGTTGATCCAGGTGCCGGGGTAGGGCACCACTGTGCGGTAGCGCACGGCATCGGCGCCGGCGGCGGCCGTGAGGGTGGGCGTGGACACCACCGGCTCCGGCCCGAAGATGCCGGCGGCCGTGGAGCTGTCCACGCGGCGGCCACCGCTCACCACCCACAGCTGGCCCAGCTTGGCGGCCAGGTAGGGATGCAGATCGGCGCGACCGGTGGGGGGATCGCTCACCGCGTACAGCAGGCGGTCGATCTCCACCTTGAGGGCGGAGGGGGCACCGGCCGGGGCCGCCAGCAGGTCGGCGCGCAGGCTCTGGTAGAGGCCGATCACCTCCGTGACGGCCAGATCGCCCACGGTGGCCAGGCCCACCAGGCCCAGCGGCGTGGCCACCACCACCGGAGCGTCTCCGGCACTGGCCCAGGCCCGCTCGGAAGCCGTGAGGTGGGTGGCGCGATAGCGGCCCAGGATCGTGCCGGCGGGGCCCGCCAGGGCCACCGTGTGAAACACCTTGTCGCCCTCACGCTCGGGGTAGCTACCCACCAGGTAGCCATTGCCGGCCTTGGCCCGCTGCCCCAGCAGTCGCTCGAAGGCGCCCCCACGGGGCTCTGCCCGGCGCCGCAGCTCGGCGCCATCCAGGCCGGTGGGCAGGGCCGAGAGCTCGGGCAGCACCAGCAGCTCATTCGGCTCGGGCTGGCTGCTGCTCAGGCGTGAAGAACCGCTGCTCCACTGGGCGGCGGCCAGCTGTACGGGACGGCGGCTGGCGGTGGCCGTGATGTCCACCGGCGCCCGGCGCAGCGCCAGGAGGGGGTTGTAGAGCGAGGGCCGGCGTGCGGCCAGGCGCTGATCGCGCACGGCGTCGGCGTCTGCCGGGGTGATCGTGGCGGCGAAGATGCCGTTCAGGCCAGGCGGCAGCACCTCGGGCGGCACCACCGGCGCCTGCACGAGCTTGCGCCCGCTGGGCGACCAGATGCTGGATCCGCCGTTGTAGAAGAGTTGGCTGCCGGTGATCGGATTGCGCTCGATGCCGCTGCGCGTGGCCCCCACCACCCACACGCCGTTCAGTGCACTCATGTGCTGCACACTGGCCACCGTGGAATGGTTCGAGCGCGCCTGGGCTGCCGGCGTGCCGGGCATCACCCGATCGGAAACGGAATGCCAGCCGATGATCTGCGCACCGCGCAACGCCGCCAGCCTGTCGTACTGCCAATAGGTGTCGTCGTAGCAGATGATCAGGGCGATCCGGCCGATCGGCGTGGCAAAGACGCCCACGTCGGTATCGCCAGGGCCGAACAATTGCACGTCCTGGCCGTTCAGGCCGTTCTTGCGATATTTGCCGATGATGCCTTCCGGCCCCATCAACACAGCGGTGTTGTAGAAGAGCCCGGTGGCGTTGTCTTTTTCGGCCATGCCCACGCTCATGTAGAGCCCTGTGCGCTTCAGCACCGGCAGCAAGGCCGCGGTGGCCTGCCCGGGAATGGTGTCCACAAATGGCGCCAACTGGGCCGGGCCGGTGAAGTCGTAGCCGCTGATCGCCGTTTCTGGAAACACGGCGTAGTTCACACCTTCAGCAGCCACCCGCTCAGCGGCCTGCACCAGCCGGCGGATATTGCCATCGCGATCCCCCCAGGCGGGAATGAAATCCACCGCCGCCACCTTGATCGGGCGGCGGCCCACCTGGGCGCTGGCCGGCGAGGCCAAGCCAACAAGTCCCGTGACCAGCAGGCCGAACGAAGCAGCGGTCAGGCGCTGCAGGAGAACTGCCGTCATGGTCAGACACCGGTGGAGGCCACGCCAAGCCAGGCGCAGTGGCCCAATCATGGGAGACCGGTGCACGCCTGAGCACGGAACCTGTTGATTTTCAACGCAACGCCGGAACTGTTCTCGGAGTTCAAGCGATGCTGGGTTCCACCAGCCCAGCACCCGCAGCACGGGGCCATCAGGAAATCCTGGCTAGTTCACTTGCTTGACGTCGACGGTCGCCATCTGCAGATGGTTGCTGGCCTTGCAGATGACCGAACCCTTGCCAGTACCCCCCTGGTTGGTTCGGCTGGTGAAGGTCCATTGGAAGGTTCGCTGCGCCCCGTCATCCGCTGTTTCGTCAAACGGGCTGACCCGTTTGTAACTGTCTGGATGCAGCAGTTTGCCGGTTGCGAGTTTCTCGCATTCCGCCTGTTGTTCTGAGCGCCGATCCTTCACGGACACCTCAAGTGCCGGCGTGGGTCGGAAGGCAAGCCTGCCAAGCAGTCCGAGGCTGAGCAGAAGGATCAGTCCGGTGCCCCAGCGCGCGGCAACGACCCAGCGCGGTTGTCGGGCGTTCCGACCTCTCTGGCTCCGCAGGAGCCTTCCCAGAGGGCGCGATCGTCGCTTCTGAGTCCCCTGGCCCTGGGCTGGATGGCCTCGCTTGCGCCTCCTGCTGCGGCGCTTCAGCCAGGACGTCAGCGGATTGTTCAGACCGGCCATTCCGATGGCCTGCTGACGGGCGGGTGGACAGTAACCAATGAAAATGGGTTATTAATATTAACGGGGTACCATAGCAGTCCCTATCCGCGCACACGCCGCTTCTTCCCTCCCGGTTGGCGACGGCAGCTCGGGCGACCTTGCTCAGAGCTCAGCCCCGCAGAACTTGCAATGGTGCGCATCAGGATCATGGCCGTCCTTCCGGCAGGCCCCGCAGACGATCAGGCGCTTCTGATCCTCCTGCCGGGGGGCCTGGAACGCGCCCGTTCCGGCTGACGTTCCTTCGGCAGGCCGCAGCACCTTCAAGCCGATTTCGGCGCTGAGGATGCCGGTGGGTACGGCGATGATGCTGTAGCCGATCAGCATCACCACCGAGGCCATGAACCGCCCCAGGGGTGTCACCGGGGCCACGTCGCCGTAGCCCACCGTGGTGATGGTGACGCAGGCCCAGTAGATGGCCACCGGGATGCTGCCGAAGCCATCATTGCCGGCTTCGATCACATACATGAAGGCGCCGATCAGGATCACCAGCGTCACCATCGCCAGCAGGAACACGGTGATCTTGCGGCGGGCGGCGATCAGGGCGCTCCAGAGCAGTTCCGCCTCCTGCAGGTAGGCCCCCAGCTTCAGCACCCGGAACACCCTCAGCAGCCGCAGCACCCGCACCACCAGGAACAGCTGCCCGCCACCGATCAGCAGCCCCAGGTAGGAGGGCAGGATCGCCAGCAGGTCCACGATCCCGAAGAAGCTGGTCGCATAGCGCCGTGGCTCGGCCACGACGAGTAGCCGCAGCAGGTATTCGAGGCTGAACAGCAGGGTGAAGCCCCACTCCAGCCCCAGGAAGGTGCCGGCCCAGCGTTGTCGCAGCAGGGGATCGCTCTCCAGGACCACCGCCAGCACACTCAGGGCGATCGCCAGCATCAGCAGGGCGTCGAAGGACTTGCCGGAGGGGGTGTCCGTCTCGAGGATCGTGCGCTCCAGCCAGGGGCGGCCGACGAGTCGCACCAGCCCCAGGGCCAGGACGACCAGGCCGACCAGCAGCAGTGGCACCAGCAGCATCGCTAGCCACTCCCCAGGTAGGAGGCCCGCAGGCCTTCATCGGCCAGCAGGGCGGCGGCGCTGCCTTCCAGGCTGATGCCGCCGCTTTCCAGCACCACGCCGCGGTCGGCGATCTCCAGGGCGGCGGTGGCGTTCTGCTCCACCAGCAGCATCGACAGGCCTTCGCGGTGCAGTGCCGCCAGGGCGGCCATCACCTCGGCCACCAGCTTCGGCGCCAGCCCCAGGCTGGGCTCATCCAGCAGCAGCAGGTTGGGCCGGCCCATCAGTGCCCGGGCGATCGCCAGCATCTGCTGCTCGCCCCCGGACAGGTTGCCGGCCAGCTGGTGGCGCCGCTCCGCCAGACGCGGAAACAGGCCGTAGCAGCGCTCCAGGTCGGCAGCGATGCCGGCCCGGTCGCGGCGCATCCAGCCCCCCAGCTCCAGGTTGGTGGCCACGGTCTGCCGCGCCAGCACCCGGCGGCCCTCCGGGCAGTGGCCGATGCCGAGGCGCACCGTGCGGTGGGTGGGCACCCCAGCCAGGTCGGCGCCGCGCCAGAGCACCTGACCGGCGGCGGCGCCCACCAGCCGCGAGATGGTCCGAAGGGTGGTGCTCTTGCCGGCGCCGTTGGCCCCCAGCAGCGCCACCAGCTCGCCTTCCCGCACCTGCAGATCCAGGCCCCGCAGGGCGGTGAGGGCGCCGTAGCGCACCGTGAGCCGGCGCAGCTCCAGCAGCGGCGCGCTCATCGGCCGTCTCCGGCGGCACGGCCCGAACCGCCGCCCGAGCCCCCACCCGAGCCCCCACCCGAACCCCCACCCGAACCACCCAGGTAGGCCTCGATCACCCGCGGGTCGGTGCGCACCTCGGCGGGGCTGCCCAGAGCGATGCGCCTGCCGAAGTTGAGCACCGCCAGCCGGTCGCAGAGCCGCATCATTAGCGGCACATGGTGCTCGATGATCAGCACCGTCAGGGCGAAGTGGTCGCGGATCCGGCCGATCAGCTGCCGCAGGTCGTCCTTCTCGGCCGGGTTCATGCCGGCGGCAGGTTCATCCAGCAGCAGCAGCTGGGGTGCCGTGGCCAGGGCCCGGGCGATCTCCAGCCGCCGCCGATCGCCGTAGGGCAGGTCCCCGGCCCGCTGGTCGGCCAGGGCCTCCAGTTCCAGCAGGGTCAGCAGGTCCATCGCCCGGGCCTCCAGCCGCCCCTGGTGGCGGCGGAAGGCGCCGTTGCCCAGCAGGGCCCCCAGCTGTGGGGCGCGGGCGGCGTTGTGCAGCCCCACCAGCACGTTCTCGCGCACCGTCAGGCTCTCGAACAGGCGCAGGTTCTGGAAGGTGCGGGCGATGCCGAGCCGGTTGAGGCCGCTGGCCCCCAGGCCGGTGGTGGGTGCGCCCCGCCACAGGCAGCGGCCGCCGCTGGGGGTGGTGAGGCCGGAGATCACGTTGAACAGGGTGGTCTTGCCGGCGCCGTTGGGACCGATCAGGCCGAAGATCTCCCCCTCCACCAGCTCCAGGCTCACCCGATCGAGGGCCAGCAGGCCGCCGAAACGGCAGCTGATCGCCTCCACCTGCAGCAGGGGAGCCGTGGCCGTGCCGTCGGGAGGGCGGCTCATGGGGCCTGGGGAGCCTGGTGGCTCCGGTGGCGGCCCCGGCCCAGGCGGGTGGCCAGCCAGCGCAGCCGCTCCGCCGTCACCAGTCCCTGGGGAAAGAACAGCGGCCCCAGCAGGATCACCGCGCCGAACAGGATCAGACGCAGATCCCCCACCGGCCGCAGCAGCTCCGGCAGGGCGGTGAGCGCCAGGCCCCCCAGCACCGGCCCCAGCCAGAGGCGCGAACCGCCGAACACCACGAAGGCCAGGGTGGTGATGCTGGCGTCGAAGCTGCCGGCCCGGGCGTTCCAGGAGTTGAAGAAATGGGCCGCCAGCGCCCCGGTGACGCCGGCGAGCACGGCACTGGCCACGAAGGCGATCAGCTTGGTGCGGGGGGTGTCGATGCCAACGCTGGCGGCCGCCAGTTCGTCGTCGCGGATGGCGGCCATGGCCCGCCCCAGCCGCAGCACCTCCAGCCGCTGGCACAGCCAGCAGGCCAGGGCCAGCAGCGCCAGGGTGAACAGCACGTAGCCCTCGGCGTGGGCGAAGGGCTGGGGGATGCCGAAGATGCCCATGGCCCCGCCGGTGAAGGGCAGGTTGAGGTTGACCACCCGCAGGATCTCCACCAGGGCGATGGTGGCGATGGCCAGGTAGATGCCCCGCAATCGCAGCACCGGCCCGCCGATCGCCAGGGCGATCAGCCCCGCCAGGGCCCCGCCCAGCCCCATCTCCGCCAGAAGGGCCGGCAGCGGTGAGGTGACGCCGCTGCCGGCGAAGGCGGGGACGCGGGTGGAGAGCAGCGCTGCCACGTAGCCACCCACCGCATAGAAGCCCGGCGTCGCCAGGGACAGCTGGCCGCAGCGCAGCGGCAGGTACACCGAGAGCGCCAGCAGGGCGCCGAGCAGCATCTGTTCGAGCAGGGCGGCGTCCATGGCCCTCACACCTTGGTGGGCAGGGGCCGGCCCAGCAGCCCCCGGGGCCGCAGCAGCAGCACCAGGAACAGGAAGCCGTAGCTCACCGCATCCTTGTAGCCCGACCAATCGGCCGGCACCAGGGCTTCCGCCAGGCCGACGATCAGCCCGCCCAGCACCGCCCCCGGCACGCTGCCCAGCCCCCCCAGCACCAGCACCGCCAGGCCCTTGAGGCCGTAGCCGATGCCGAAGTAGGGCCCGGCGATGCTGACGCTCAGCCCCACCAGACCGCCGGCCACCCCGGCCAGGAAGCCGCTGAGCCCGAAGGCCAGCCGCACCATCGCCGTGCTGTCGATGCCCAGCAGCTGGGCGGTTTCGGGATCCTCGGCCACCGCCTGCAG
>NZ_JAGQBG010000071.1 GCF_024345515.1 Cyanobium sp. N5-Cardenillas | reverse complement strand
AGGGGCAGCCAGCGGGCTTCCAGCAGGGAGTTCAGCACGTCCTGATCCCAGTGCTTGATGCGCTCGGGATGGGTGCGGGCGAACTCGAGACCCGTGGCCAGGATGTTCTCCCGGCGCCACCGGCCCAGATCAATCAGCATCGCGCCCGCATTGAACACCAGGGAACCCTCGGCCAGGCCAAGGCGGTTGCGGTCGAACTCCTGATTATGTTCCTCGACGGCACCGATGCTGCTTTCCGCCACCAGTGCCGTCTCCCAGAGATCGCGCAGGGAGTCGACGACGATCAGGTCGGAATCCAGATAGAGCACCTTCTCCACCGCATGGGGAAGGGCCGCAGGCAGCAACAGCCGAAAGTAGGTGGCCAGGGTGATGTGGCCGAACACCGGAAATCCCGCAAGCATCTCTTCATCCAGCTGAATGAAGGAGACTGAAGGCAAAAAATCACCCAGATAGGCCGCCAACCGGGCACGTTCGCCGGAATCAATCACGCCGTGAAGGATGTAAACACTGATCGATTCAGCTGGATTGGAAAGCTGAAGGGATTTCAGCATCACGGCGCAGTGCCGGATGTAGTTGTTGTCGATCGTGCAGGCGATGATCATCTCAGGGGTGCCGTCGTGACGGCCAACGCTCTGGTCAATGATCGAACCGGTGAATGTCCTGGGTCGGGGCGATTCATTGGGGGTGCCTCAATGACCATCAGACGGGTGTTGCGGCCTTGAACGACTGTTGTGGATGTTTGGACTGATCACTCCAGAGTTTCGCATACAGCCCTGACTGGGCCAACAGCTCATGGTGTCGACCCCGCTCCAGAATCCGTCCTTCCGACATCACACAGATGACGTCGGCATTGACGATTGTACTGAGTCGGTGGGCGATGACCAGCACGGTGTGCTGGCGTTCGAACTGTTCAATCGCCTGCTGCACCAGACGTTCACTCTGGCTGTCCAGGGCGCTGGTGGCTTCATCAAGAATCAGCAGTTCAGGTTTGCGCAGTATTGCCCTGGCCAGGGAGATTCTCTGACGCTGCCCGCCACTGAGGCGGTAGCCACGTTCACCTATTTTTGTTTCGTACCCCTCGGGAAGGTCGGCAATGAAACCAGCGGCCTGAGCCTTGGCGGCCGCGTCCTTGATGTCGTCGAGGGACGCCCTGTTGACGCCGAAGCCAATGTTGCTGGCGATGCTGGCATTGAAGAGAAAGGTGTCTTGGCTGACGACACCTAGCCGTTGCTGCCAACTGGAGAGTTTGATGTCTCGGAGATCTTCGCCATCGATCAGAATCCTCCCGCCCGTGGGTTCGTACAGACCCGCCAGCAGGTCGGCAATGGAACTCTTGCCAGCCCCACTGGACCCGACCAGGGCCACTGTCTGGCCGCGACCGATCCTGAGCTGAATCGAAGAGAGTGCTGGAGGGAGATTCGGGCTGTACTGCAAGCTGACATCATCGAGTTGAATGCCACTTTTGAGGGCCGTGAAAGGTATCCCTCCGGATCTGACAAAATCTTTGTCATCGTCACGAAGGATTTCGTTGAGGCGCTCCACATTGGCGCTGTTGGCGGCATAGCCCGTTGCCAGTCCTGTCAGGCTGCCGACACGCTGATTGAGTCTCTGCAGGGCAATGATGAAGGTGACCAGACTTGGCAGTACACCACTGCTTCGGTCCTTGAACACCAACAGGCTCAGTGCGGCAATCAGAGCAATGGAGATGATCGGCAACATATTAGAGATCGGCTGCACCATGTTCGATAGCTTGCTCTGCCTGATGGAGAGCCGTTTGCTCTCGCTGAGCAGCGATTTAAGTCTGGCTCGAGAGCTCTCCAGTTGGCCAGTGCTGTGCAGTAAACGGAGGCCCTGAATTTGCTCATTCTGATGGCTCGAGAGCTCAACACCCACGCTCTGCTGTTCACGTGAATTCCTGCGAATACGGGGCAACAGAAACTTCTGAACTGTCTGCATCACAGCAGCCATGCCGATGGCAACCAGCAGCAGCCACGGGGAAATGGCCACCAGGATCAACACATAAATCAGCAGCTGCAGGCTGTTCATCAGCAGCCCGTTGGCCAGAGAGATCTCCTTCTGGACAGTGCTGCCCCCGGAGCCGACGTAGTTGAGCAGGTCGCCGACGCGGTAGCGACTGGCGCAGCCGAAACTCAGTGACAGCACTCGGTCGTTCAGATTGCCGGTGATTTCCGTGCCCATCCGGGCCCCCATCACGGCGGTGCAGACGCTGTTCACATAGGTGGTCGCCGCCATCAGGCCCTGCAAGGCAACGGCGGCGATCAGCAGAAGGATGAAAATTCCGTCGCGCCCTGTGCGGGTGCTGAGGGTTGCGCTGAGCCAGTCCTGGAGCCAGGGGAGCTGGTTCAGGGATCCAAGGACCGATATTTTGCTCCAATCGCTGTTCTCAGGAGCACTGATCAGGCTCACCGAGAGAAAGATGATCCCGAGGGTGGCGCCCTCGCTGAGGCTTGCGGCCAGGCTGGTGAAAAAGTTCAGCGCCAGCAGCTTCCAGTTTTTCTTCGCCGATTGCCGAATCAGGCGCGCTGCAGGTCTCTGGTCGGTGAAAGGAGCAAGCAGGGAGCTGGGGAGACGTCTGGCGATGCGATGGAGAAGCGGCATCAACGGCGAGGCAGAAAGGGATCTGAAACGTTCAAGTCAAGGGTCCAGGCTTCAACGGATGAAGGTCGCTGGTTGGCATGTCTTTGTCAGTGACGCATCTGATCGGGTCGATTGATCAGGGTCCCTGAACCGGGTTTGGGCACATGGTCAGTCTGCAACCGAGGATCAACAAGCCGCTTGATCTGAAATCTAGGCCGTCATCGGGAGCCTGCACCAACGTTGTCTGGACCTACGATCTGGTGTGTGCCCAGGTTGGCGCTGGGGGCGGGACTCCCTCCAAACCCTCGGTCCGAGCGCCAGAACCGGCACCCAACCTGGTCTCACCCGGCTCGCTGGTGTCCCAGAGTCCACTGATTCCGCCAGGTCGCCGGGCCTTCCGCCGCCGCGTCGGCCAGCCTTCTCCCCCTCCCCATGGCCGCTGGGTCGTTCCGTGGACGGCTGTCGACCCCCTTCCGGCGCCGGCTCTCCGCCTTTCTTTCGCTGTTGCTGCTGCTGGCGGTGGCCGCCAGCGAGACCCTCCCGCGCCGGTCGCGGCCCATCGGCCGTGGGGCCTCCCCGCTTGGGCCTCTCGACCATCGGCACCTGGCCATCATCATCAACGCCGCCGATCCCCTCAGTGAGACCATCGGCCGTGCCTACCAGGGCGCCCGCCTGATTCCCGCTGATCAGGTGATCCGGGTGCGCTTCTCCCCCAGGACAGAGGCGTTGAGTCCATCGGAATTCCGCCGCATCAAGCGCGCGGTGGACAGCCGGACCCCAGGCCATGTCCAGGTCTATGCGCTGGCCTGGGCGGCCCCTTACCGGGTCGGCTGCCAGTCGATCACCAGTGCCTTCACCTTCGGCCTGGATTCCCGCTTCTGTGCCAGCGGTTGTCGGACCACCGCCCTGAGTCCCCTGTTTGCCCGTGGCGATGTGCGCCGTCCCTGGGATCAGCTGGGGATTCGGCCCAGCATGTTGCTGGCGGCGACCAGTCCGGAGATGGCCCGGCGCTTCATCCAGAAGGGTGTGGCTTCCGATGGCACGGCGCCGGAGGGGACGGCCTACCTGCTGAGCACCGGTGACGCCAGGCGCAACACCCGGGCCGCCGGCTATGGGCGGGTCGTGGCGGCCATGGGATCACGGTTCCGGGTCAGGGTCGTCGCTTCCGATGCCCTGGTGGGGGCCCAGGACGTCATGGCTTACTTCACCGGACTGGCCTTCCCCGTGGGCATCCGCACCAACCGCTTCCGGCCGGGAGCGGTTGCCGACCATCTCACGTCCTTCGGAGGGAAGCTGACCGACAGTCCGCAGATGAGTGCGCTTCGCTGGCTTGAGGCCGGTGCCACCGGCAGCTACGGCACCGTGGTGGAGCCATGCAACTTCCCGGCCAAGTTTTCCGATCCCGGCCTGCTGCTCACCTACTACCGCCGAGGCGACACCTTGATCGAGAGCTACTGGCGCAGCGTGGCCATGCCCGGCCAGGGTGTGTTCATCGGCGAGCCCCTGGCCCGGCCCTGGCCGGTGCGTGGGGGACTCAACCCTGGTGACGCCGCTGGTGCCAGGCCCAGGCGTGCTCGATGATCGTTTCCAGTTCGGGGAAGCGGGGCCGCCAGCCCAGTTCCTGGTGGGCGCGGGAAGCGCCGGCCACCAGATGGGGAGGATCACCCTCCCGCCGTCTGGCCACGTGGGCGAGCAGGCCGCGGCCGGTCACGGCCTTGGCGGTTTCGATCACCTGCTGAACCGAGTAGCCGGTGCCGTTGCCCAGGTTGAAGATCAGGGGTTTGCGCTCGGACTCCTCCCGCTCCCTCAGCCGCAGCAGCCTCTCCAGGCCAAGCACATGGGCATCGGCCAGATCGGCCACGTGGATGTAATCGCGGATGCAGGTGCCATCCGGGGTGGGGTAATCGTCGCCGAAGATCTGCAGATAGGGCTCCCGACCGCTCATGGTGTCCAGCACCCTCGGGATCAGGTGGGTTTCCGGATCGTGGTCCTCCCCTAGGTCGCCGTCGGGATCGGCACCGGCGGCATTGAAGTAGCGGAAGATGACGCTTGGCAGGCCATAGGCGGCCGCGAAATCGGTGAGCAACTGCTCCACCATCCACTTGCTGCGGCCGTAGGGGTTGATCGGAGCCTGGGGATGGTCTTCGGTGATCGGAACCTGCTGGGGGATGCCGTAGGTGGCGCAGGTGGAGGAGAAGACGATCGGCAAGGGACGCTCGGTGGCCACCAACGCCTCCAGCAGGGTGAGGGTGTCGCCCAGGTTGTTGCGGTAGTACTTGGCTGGATCGGTGACGGATTCACCCACATAGGCGTAGGCGGCGAAGTGGAGGACAGCCTCGATGGGCTTGCCCTCCAGGGCCGTCCCATCGAGGGCGGGGTGGCGGCCGCGCAGCAGCGGCTCCAGCACTTCGCGGTCGCCGACCTGGCCGAGCACCAGGGGGACCTTCAGGGTCTTCTCGACGATGTCGGCATGGCCATAGACCAGGTTGTCGAGAACCACGGGTTGGTGCCCCGCCCGGGTCAGGGCCTTGACGGCATGGCTGCCGATGTAGCCAGCTCCTCCGGTGACAAGAACCCTCACAGTCGCACCTCAGCGCCGCTGGACCGCTCGCAGACGAACTCCGCCACGGTGCGCCGCAATCCCTCCTGCAGCGGAATCGCGGATCGCCAGCCCAGGGCAGCCAGGCGGCTGACGTCCAGCAGCTTGCGCGGAGTCCCGTCCGGCTTGGACGTGTCCCAGCTGATTCGGCCTCGGAACCCCACCGCGTCGGCCACCATCGTGGCCAGCTCCTGAATGCTCACGTCTGTTCCTGTCCCCACGTTGATGTATGGCCTCTCCTCGGGGCCGGGTTGCCAGTTCTGCAGGCAGAACAGCGCCGCAGCCGCCAGATCATCTGCGTGGAGGAATTCGCGGCGCGGCCGGCCGCTCCCCCAGCACACGACCTCCTCGGCTCCGGCTTCACGGGCTTCCTGGAAGCGCCGGATCAGGCCGGGCAGCACATGGCTGTTGGTGGGATGGTAATTGTCTCCGGGGCCATAGAGATTGGTGGGCATCAGGCTGATGGCGTCGAAGCCATGCTGTTGGTGCAAGGCACGACACAGCTGGATGCCGGTGATCTTGGCGATCGCATACCACTCGTTGGTGGGCTCGAGCGGCCCCCCGAGCAGGGCCTCCTCCCGGATGGGTTGGTCGGCCAGCTTGGGGTAGATGCAGCTGCTGCCCAGGAACAGCAGGCGGCGGCTGCCTTGCCGCCAGGCATTCTCGATCACGTTCTGCTGGATCTTCAGGTTGTCGAGCAGGAAATCGGCGGGGTAGGTGGCGTTGGCCAGAATGCCGCCCACCCTGGCGGCCGCCAGCACGACCACATCGGGCCGCTGGTCGGCGAACCACGCCGCCACGGCAGGGCCATCCATGAGATCCAGCTCCGTGCGGCTCACCGTGAGCAGCTGCTGGTGGCCTTCCTCCTTGAGGCGTCGGGTGATGGCAGAGCCGGCCATGCCGCGATGGCCGGCGATGAAGATCCGATCGTTCGGTGAAATCAGCATGCGGAAAGCCTCAGGCCCCTGGGCCGTTGCGCGAGGTGGAAAATCTCTGTTGACGGCACCGTTACTGCCGTGATCGGCTGCGGCGAGAACTGGTCACAGACCTGACCATAGCGGCGTTTCGGATCTCTCCTCACGGTGCGGTCTTGAGTCCGACCTGGGGAGGATTCTCCATGGAGCCGACGACCTTGAAGCCCTCCCGGCGCAGGGTGGCCTCCTCGGCGGCTTCCTCCTTGTCGGTGGCGACCATTTCCGCCACCAGCTCCTCCAGGGTGGTGGTGGGCGTCCAGCCCAGCCGTTCCCGCGCCCGGGTCGGATCCCCGAGCAGGGTCTCCACCTCCGCAGGGCGGAAGTACCGTCGATCGATGCGCACCACGGTGGCCCCCGTGTCGCGGCGGGCTCCTGTCTCCTCGACTCCCGTGCCTTCCCAGGCAATGCCGCCCCAACCCAGTTCCTCGGCGGTGAGCTCAATGAACCGTCGCACCGACTCCTGGCGACCCGTGGCGATCACGAAGTCTTCCGGGTGGTCCTGTTGCAGCATCCGCCACTGCATCTCGACGTAATCCCTGGCGTGACCCCAGTCGCGAAGGGAATCGAGATTGCCCATGAACAGACCCTGATCAAGCCCGGCGTCGACACGCGCCAGCCCGCGGGTGATCTTGCGGGTCACGAACGTTTCGCCCCGTCGGGGACTTTCGTGGTTGAACAGGATGCCATTGCAGGCGTACATGCCGTAGGCCTCCCGGTAATTGACCGTGATCCAGTAGGCGTAGAGTTTGGCCACGCCGTAGGGGCTCCTGGGATAGAAGGGCGTGGTTTCCTTCTGGGGGATCTCCTGCACCAGGCCGTAGAGCTCACTGGTGCTGGCCTGGTAGATGCGGGTTTTTTCCGTCAGCCCGAGAATGCGAACAGCTTCCAGAATTCGCAGTGTGCCCAAGGCATCGGAATTGGCTGTGTATTCGGGGCTTTCAAAACTCACGGCCACGTGGCTCTGGGCCCCGAGGTTGTAGATCTCATCGGGTTGGATCTGCTGAACGATCCGGATCAGGTTGGTGGAGTCCGTCAGATCCCCATAGTGCAGAACCAGTCGAGGATCCTGTTCATGGGGATCCTGGTAAAGGTGGTCGATCCGGTCGGTGTTGAAGCTGCTGGCCCGCCGCTTGAGTCCATGCACCACATACCCTTTCTCCAGGAGTAACTCCGTCAGGTAGGAACCGTCCTGACCGGTGATCCCGGTGATCAGAGCCGTTTTGGTCATGGAGTTTTCAGTGCATTCAAGGGTTGAAGTGGCTCGCTGAACGGCCCGTGGGTGCAGGGAGCACAACGGCCTTGGAGAGAGCCACCATGATGGATTGAAATCCCAGGCATCTTAACCGGTAGCTCGTAACGGGTCCGAAACTGACACCTGCCGCGGTCGCTTCAGTCCTGTCATCTGGGGACAGCGGCGGCAGGGAGGGGGTTCACAGGCCTCATGCCCGCTGGTCATGGCGACGGAGTTCTTCTTTCCCCTCCAATACGTGTTGGAAGACCTTCGGCAAGACCTCGGGAGCGCTGAACCTCTCTGGCAGAAAAATGGGCCTGTCCATAGAGGACAGGCCCAGCCAAGGTATTCAGGCAGAAGCGGCTGAAGGCTTCAGTCGCGTCGACCGCCACCCTGAAGAGCAATGATCAGCCTCAGGATGAAGACGAAGAGGTTGATGTAGGTCAGGTACATGCCCAGGGCGCCTGCCAGGTATTGGTCGTCGCTGTAGGTGCGGGGCATCGTGTAGAAATCGACGAAGGCCGCTCCCACGAAGATCACCGTGCCGAAGCCGGCGATCATCAGCTCGAAAGTACCTCCAGTGAAGATGGTCGGGGCAAACAGGCCACCCACCAATTGCACCACCATGGCGATCACCAAGCCGATGATGCCCAGGCCAACCACTCCGCTGAGGGCCTGGCCGACGTTGTCGCTCATGCGGCGGCCAAAAAAGGAGGCGATCACGAAGGTGATGCCCGTGGCCAGGGCGGCGGTGCCGACGGCGCCGACGCCGGCCGCGGTCACGGCATAGCTCACGATGCCGCTGAGTGTGAAGCCGGTGATCAGGCTGTAGGCCGTCAGGATCGGCAAGGCGGTGCCGGCGTTGCCCTTCGTGGCGGCGTTCTGGGCCACGAAGAAGAGGATGAAGTTGCCGATCAGGGCCACCCAGAACAGGGGCATGAACAGGGCCGGGGCACTGGCCATGAGGGACATGCCACCCAGGACACCACCAGCGGTGAGCACCATGCCGCCGCCCACGTAGGGCAGGGCCTTGTTGACCACGTTGGGTCCGATCAGGGCGCTGGACTGGGCTTCGCGGATCGCTTCCTGAAAGTTGCTGCGGGCCGGCATGGCGCTGGCATTTCAAACTGAATCCATCTTGCCAGTGGCCCCTGGGTTGCGGCGGGGGCGCCGGTTCGGATCTCCCCATGCGGCCCCCCGTCATGGAGCCAGGCCTCAGCCGTCGCCCCCGGGCCGGCGGCCCGATCCGGGCCAGAGCCACACCGCCAGCAGGGCGACACCCGTGCCGATGCAGGATTCCAGAAAGCGCAGCAGGGCATTCACACCCGGACTCAGGGCCGGATCCAGGCTGCCGGTGACCATCACGACGACCACCGTGATCGCCGCCAGACGGCCGTGGCTGGGCACGTTGATCGCCGCGCAGATCACCACCGTGGCGAAGATCGCCGCCGCCATGCCGAGGGGGTGGAAGGGCAGCAGCGTCAGGTACACCGCACTGGTGATGGCACCGATCGCCGACCCCAGAATCCGCAGCGAGGCAGAAGTGGCCGCATCCTTGCGGGTCACCTGGGTCACGACGACGGCGGAGATCGCCGACCAGAGGGCGCCGATCTTGGGCAGATAGCCCGGAAAAAGGCTCGTGAACCAGAAGCCCAGAAGGTAGGCCACCAGTGCGGCCACCGCGATCTGGGCCGGAATGCGCAGTCGTTCGGCGCTGTTCATGGTTCCGATCGGGCTGGCGGGCCATCCGTCCGCTTCCGGGCGGGGGGGGCCGGCGCCCGGGCATCGCGACGGGCGTAGGCCTGCACCAGCCGCTGCACCAGCGGATGGCGCACCACGTCCGCGTCGGAGAAGCGGCAGATCGCCACCCCTTCGACGCCGGCCAGCACCTGCTCCGCCTCCACCAGGCCGCTCAGCTGGCCCGGGGGCAGGTCGATCTGGGTGGTGTCGCCCGTCACGACCATGCGGGAGTTCTCCCCCAGCCGCGTCAGCACCATCCGCATCTGGGCACAGGTGGTGTTCTGGGCCTCATCGAGGATCACGAAGGCATCGGCCAGGGTGCGGCCGCGCATGAAGGCCAGGGGCGCCACCTCAATCACCCCCTTCTCCAGGAGCTGGCTGGTGCGCTCCTGACCCAGAAGCCCGTGAAGGGCGTCGTAGAGGGGGCGCAGATAGGGATCCACCTTCTGCTGCAGGTCACCCGGCAGAAACCCCAGCCGCTCACCGGCCTCCACCGCGGGTCGGGTCAGCACCAGCCGCTCCACCTTGCGCTCCTGCAGCATCCGCACGGCCAGGATCGTGGCCAGGAAGGTCTTGCCGGTGCCGGCGGGCCCGATCGCCAGGGTCAGGTCGTGGCGTTCGATCGCCTCGACATAGCTGTTCTGCCGCAGGGTGCGGGGACGCAGGGGTCTGCCGTTGACGCTGGTGGCCAGCACCTGGAGGCCCATGCTGCGGTGCTGGTCGGAGCGCCCGGTGTCCAGGGCCGTCAGGGCGGCCTGGATGTCCACTGGGCTGATGGGCTCCCCCCGTTGCCAGAGGGACTCCAACAGCTTGATCACGGCCAGGAGTCGCTCGACCTGGGTCGTACGGCCCCGGATCTGCAGATCCAGGCCCCGCAGGACGATCTGGGTGCCCGTCAGGGCTTCCAGCCGCCGCAGGGAGGCACCATCACGGCCCGCCAGGGCGACGGCGGCGCTGCCGTCAGGCAGGGCAAACGTGGAGGAGAGCTCGCTCAGGCCTCGGTGGCAGCTGGTTCGGCAGCGGCAGCTTCGGCAGCGGCAGCGGCCGCTTCGGCGGCGGCGGCAGCCTCAGCGGCCTGCTTGGCAGCCTCGGCTTCCTTGGCGGCGGCCGCTTCCTTGACCGCAGCGGCGGCGGCCTCCTCACGGGCCGCAGCCTGTTTGAGCTTGCCGACGGTCTCGGCCGGACGGGTGGTCTTCTCGATCAGACCTCCCTTTTCGAGCAGGGTGCGCACGGTGTCCGTGGGCTGGGCCCCCTGGCCGAGGCGCAGGCGGATGGCTTCGGTGTCCAGGCGCGTTTCCTTGGTGCGGGGGTTGTAGAAACCCAGCTCCTCGAGCGGACGGCCATCGCGGCGGGAGGTGCTGTTGGTGGCCACCAGACGGAAACTCGCTTCCCGTTTCTTGCCGAACCGCTTCAGCCGGAGCTTGATCATCTGGAAAAGGGTGCTCGAAATGCAGCCCCCAATCCTACAGGCCGGTTCACAGCTGGCCGAAGCCCTTGCGCTTCTTGGCCGGCTTGGGGGGCCTGGGTGGCTTGCCGCCGCCGCGGCCACCAGGAGCCCCCATGCCCGGCATCCCGCCCATCCCTGGAAAGCCACCCATGCCCGGCATCCCAGGCATGCCCGGCATTCCCGGCATGCCTCCGCGGCTCATCTGCTGCATGAAGCCGCGCATCTTCTGGAAGTCGCTGAGAACCTTGTCGACGTCGGCCGGCGTGTGGCCACTGCCGGCGGCGATGCGGCGGCGCCGGGAGGGCTGGGAGGCGAGCAGTTCGGGCTGGCGGCGCTCGGCCTCAGTCATCGAGCCGATCATGGCCTCGATGCGCTTGAGCTGGCTCTCCCCCTGTCGCAGCATGCCGTCGTCGATCTTGTTCATCCCCGGGATCAGCTTCATCAGCCCGCCCAGGGAGCCCATGCGCTTGATCAGGCGCATCTGCTGCACGAAATCGGAGAAATCGAAGCTGGCTTCCTGCAGCTTGCGCTGCATCTTCTCCACGTCGGCCAGCTCCACCTCCTTGGTGGCTTTCTCCACCAGGGTGAGCACATCGCCCATCCCCAGGATCCGGCTCGCCATCCGCTCCGGGTGGAACGGCTGCAGCGCCTCCACCTTCTCGCCGGTGCCGATGAACTTGATCGGCGCACCGCTCACCTTGCGGATCGAGAGCGCCGCCCCGCCGCGGGAATCGCCATCCAGCTTGGTGAGCACGGCGCCGGTGATGCCCACCTGCTCATGGAAGGCGCGGGTGAGTTCGGCGGCCTCCTGGCCGATCATCGAATCCACCACCAGCAGCACCTCATCCGGGGCCGCCGCCTCCCGGATCCTGACCATCTCCTCCATCATCAAGGCATCGATCTGTAGCCGGCCGGCGGTGTCCACCAGCACGGTGTCGAAGCCCTCGTTCCGTCCCTTGGCCACGCCGGCGGCAGCGATCGCTTCCGGCTTGGCGTCACTGCCGAGGCTGAACACCTCCACGCCGATCTGGCGGCCCAGGGTCTGCAGCTGGTCGATGGCGGCCGGCCGGTAGACGTCGGCGGCCACCAGCAGGGCACGCCGCCCCTGTTCCTTGAGGTGCAGGCCCAGCTTGGCGGTGGCGGTGGTCTTGCCGGCCCCCTGCAGACCGGCCATCAGGATCACGGTGGGCCCGTCCGTCGCCCGGGCCAGGGGCGCGTTGGCGCCCCCCATGGTGTCGACCAGCTGCTCGTGCACCAGCTGGATGAACTTCTGATCCGGGCTCACTCCCCGCACCACCTCGGCCCCCACGGCCTTGCGCCGCACCTCCTCGACGAACTCCTTCACCACCGGCAGGCTCACATCCGCCTCCAGCAGCGCCCGTCGCACCTCCCTGAGGGCACCGTCGACGTTCGTTTCCGAGATGGCCGCCTGGCCGCGCAGTCCCTTGACCGCGTCTTCAAAGCGCTGGGAGAGTTCGTCGAACATCAGTTGAGGGATTGGGTGGCCGCCAGGCGCCAGCTGTCGCCGTCGCGTCCGAATACATAACCATTGCGCAGCTCCAGCGGCGCCGTGGTTTCCACCACCGCCCCGTTCGCATCGAGGCGCCGGTCGCTGTAGCGCAGCCGGGCGACGGCGACGACGCGCCGGGGGCCGCTTTCCGACAGGCTGAGTTCGATGATCTGAACGTCCAGTTTCTGGGTCTGGCCCCGGGCGACATCGCCGCGGCGCTCGCGGGCGAGCAGGGCCATCGGCCCTTCCCTGGCGATGCGATCAAGGTCCGGAGGGGTAGGCTCGCCCGCCAGCACACCGCTCTTGACCGTCAGCCAGTTCTCCAGCAGGCGGCGCACCTGGGCCGCATCGGGACGGCTCACGGTGAGTGGGGTGATGCGCAGTCCGACCACAGGGGCAGGGGCGGGTTTCGGAGCGGGAGCCGGAGCGGTGACCGGCGGTGCCGGCGCCGGTGGCGGCGAGCTCTGGCGCTGCCGCAGCCCCCAGGCAGCGGCCAGCACCAGCACCAGGGC
>NZ_JAGQBG010000070.1 GCF_024345515.1 Cyanobium sp. N5-Cardenillas | reverse complement strand
TTGCCGTTGCGGCTGCCCTCCAGCCAGAGGGTGAGCAGGGCCAGGAGCACCACGGCGACCCCCAGCAGCAGGGCCTGCACCGTGCGCACCCTGGCGCCCAGCAGGGAGAAGGAGGCCGGCAGGCCGCCCAGGGCACCGGTGGGGATGGCGTAGCTTTCGGCCCCCACCAGCAGCTGGATCAGGTTCACCAGAATCACGCCGGCCCCGAGGCTGGTGATCAGGGCCAGCAGCGGGTCGGCCCGGCGGCGGCGCAGGGGGCGGAAGGCCACCCGCTCCACCAGCAGGGCCACCAGGGCCGCCCCCAGCCCCGCCAGGGGCAGGGCGCCCCAGAAGGGCAGGGCGAAGGGCAGCTGGAAACCGGCCAGCAGTCCGTTGGCCCCCACCCCGCCGCCGATCAGCAGGTAGGTGAAGTAGGCCCCCAGGGTGAACACCGCCCCATGGGCGAAGTTGATCACTCCCAGCACCGAGAACACCAGGGTGTAGCCGAGGGCGAACAGCCCGTAGACCGCCCCCACCGACAGACCGTTGACCAGGATCTGGAGCAGGTCCACCCGGGACTTACTTGAGCAGGGCGAAGCGTCCGTTGCGCCCGCCCGGATCCATGCGCACCTGGGCCACGAAGAACTGGCTCTGGATCACCTCACCCTCGGGGGTGAAGCGGATCTCCCCCAGGGGGGTGGCATAGGTGCCGGCCAGGATCTCCTGCATCAGCTGCTTGCGGGTCGCCGCCAGGGGGGCGCCGGCCAGGGGCTGGCGTTTGTCGAGGCGCACCAGGGCCTCGCCGATCACCTGCAGGGCGGCGTAGGCCTGGGCGGTGAGCTGGGGCGGAATAGCACCGCCATTGGCGGCCTTGAAGGCCTTGAGGAAGGCCGCGTTGGCGGGGGTGTCCAGTTCGGGGCTGTAGGCCTGGGCGATCAGCAGCCCGTCGCAGTACGTCTGGCAGATCGGATAGATGTTGGGGGTGTTCATGCCGTTGCCGGCCACGATCAGGCCCCGGTAGCCCAGCTCCCGCAGCTGGCGGATCAGGTTGCCGCCGTCCACCGCCTGCAGCGACAGCACGATCAGGTCGGGTTTCTCCCGCAGGGCGGCGCTGATCTGGTTCTGGAAGTCCTGGTCGTTGAGCTGGGTGCGCTGCACGGTCACCGGATCGAGGCCCTTCTCCTTGAGGGCCTTCTGGAAGATGGCGGTCTCGGCGGTGCTGTAGGCGTCGTCCTGGGCGTAGAACACCGCCGCCCGCTTCAGCCCCGGCTGGATCTTCAGGGCCCGCTCGATGGCCAGCGGCGCGATCACCGAGCTCTGGGCCGAGACCCGGCTGATGAAGAAGCCGATCTCCGGGATGCCGGTGGCGGTGTTGGAGGGGGCCACCACCGGCACGCCGCGGCGCTGGGCGATGGGGTCGGCGGAGAAGGCCTGCTGGGACAGGGTGGGGCCGACCAGGGCCAGCACGCCCCGGTTGATCTGCAGGGTGAAGGCCGCGTTGGCCCCGGGTTCGTCGCTGCCGCTGTCCTCCAGGGCCAGCTTCAGGGGCCGGCCGTTGATGCCGCCGGCGCCGTTGCGGTGCTGGAGGGCCAGCTCCAGGCCGATCTTCTGGTCCTGGCCGTAGACGTTGGCGTTGCCCGTCAGGGCCAGCACCGCCCCCACCGGCACGCCGCCGGCCACATCCACGGGCTGGTTGGCGTCATCGGTGCCGCAACCGGCCAGCAGCAGGGTGAGGGTCAGCAGCCCCGTGCCGACCCGCTGGAGACGACCGGGGCTCACGCCAGCGAGTGGAAGACGTCGCGGAAGGCGGCGATGGTGGCGTCGATGTCGGCGTCGCTGTGGGCCAGGGAGGTGAAGCCGGCCTCGAAGGCGCTCGGTGCCAGGTAGATGCCACGCTCGAGCATGCCACGGTGCAGCCGGCCGAAGCGGGCCGTGTCGGCGGCCTTGGCCTGCTCGAAGTTGTGCACCGGCCCCTCGCAGAGGAAGAAGCCGAACATGGCGCTGATGTTGCCGCCGCAGCAGGGCACGCCCGCCTCGGCCGCGGCGGCCTGGATGCCGTCACTGAGCCGGCGGGTGATCGCCTCCAGGCGCTCGTAGCTGCCGGGTTGTTTCAGCAGCTGCAGGGTCTTGATGCCGGCGGTCATGGCCAGGGGATTGCCGCTCAGGGTGCCGGCCTGATACATCGGCCCGGCGGGCGCCACCATCGCCATGATGTCGGCCCGGCCGCCGTAGGCCCCCACCGGCAGGCCGCCGCCGATCACCTTGCCCATGGTGGTGAGGTCGGGGGTGACCCCGAAGCGGGCCTGGGCGCCGCCGTAGCTGATGCGGAAGCCGGTCATGACTTCGTCGAACACCAGCAGGGCGCCGTTCTCCTTGGTGAGTTCCCGCAGGCCCTCGAGGAAGCCGGGTTCGGGGGTGATGAAGCCCGCATTGCCCACCACCGGCTCCAGGATCACCCCGGCGATCTCACCCGGGTTGTTGGCGAACAGCTCCTTGACCGATTCCAGGCAGTTGTAGGGGGCGGTGAGGGTGCCGGCCGTGACCGCCCGCGGCACCCCGGGGGAATCGGGCAGGCCCAGGGTGGCCACCCCGGAACCCGCCTTGACCAGGAACATGTCGGCGTGGCCGTGGTAGCAGCCCTCGAACTTGATCACCTTCTCCCGGCCGGTGAAGGCGCGCATCAGCCGCAGCACCGCCATGCAGGCCTCGGTGCCGGAGTTCACGAAGCGCACCATCTCCACCGACGGCACGGCGGCGATCACCAGCTCGGCCAGCTCGTTCTCCAGCACGCAGGGGGCGCCGAAGCTGGTGCCTTTCTCCAGGGCCTCGTGCAGGGCGGCGATCACTTCCGGGTGGCTGTGGCCGCAGATGGCGGGACCCCAGCTGCCGACGTAATCGATGTAGCGGTTGCCGTCCACATCCCAGGCGTAGGCGCCCTTGACCCGGTCGAAGACGATCGGCTGGCCGCCCACCGACTTGAAGGCCCGTACCGGCGAGCTGACGCCGCCGGGCATGAGTTTCTGGGCGGCGGCGAAGATCTCCTCGGATCGGGTGGTGAGGAGAGCAGGGGCCGAGGCGGGCGCTGAAGGGGTGGCCGAACTCAAGGCGGGATCCGCGGAAGGTGGACGCTTTCGTTTCCCATCCTGACCCAGAAGGGTGCCGGGGTGCCTGGCCTCAGTAAGTTCGGAAGCAATGCCTCCCTTCCCCCGGCCCACCGGAGCCCCTGCGTGACGATCGACTGGGTCGCGATGGAGCGCCACTGCCGTGCCCTGCTGCCGTCACGGGCGGTGGTGGCGGCGCCCCAGGAGCTGCTGGCCTACGACTGCGACGGTCTCACCCTGCACCGGGCCCAGCCCCGCCTGGTGGTGCTGCCGGAAACCACCGAGCAGGTGGCGGCCCTGCTGCGGCTCTGCCACACCCGGGGGGTGCCCTTCGTGGCCCGCGGCAGCGGCACCGGCCTCTCCGGCGGCGCCCTCGCCGAGACCGAAGCGCTGGTGATCGCCACCAGCCGCATGCGCTCGATCCTGGAGGTGGATCTGGCCAACCGCCGCATCACCGTCCAGCCGGGGGTGATCAACGGCTGGGTCACCCGCGCGGTGGCCGGCGACGGCTTTTATTACGCCCCGGACCCCTCCAGCCAGGTGGTGTGCAGCATCGGCGGCAACGTGGCCGAGAACTCCGGCGGGGTGCACTGCCTGAAGTACGGCGTCACCAGCAACCACGTGCTGGAAATGGAGGTGGTGCTGCCCGACGGCACGGTCACCACCCTGGGCAGCGGCCTGGCCGAGACCCCCGAGCTGGATCTGCGCGGCGTCTTCATCGGCAGCGAAGGCACCCTGGGCATCGCCACCGCCATCACCCTGCGGCTGCTGCGGGCGCCCCAGAGCGTGGCGGTGCTGCTGGCCGATTTCACCGCCATGGAGGCCGCCGGTGAGGCGGTGCGCCTGGTGACGGCGGCCGGCGTGCTGCCGGCGGGGATGGAGATCATGGACAACTTCACCATCAATGCCGTCGACGACCTGTTCGGCCGCGACGAGTACCCCCGCGACGCGGCCGCGGTGCTGCTGATCGAACTGGACGGGCAGGAGCGGGAGGTGACGGCCGCGGTGGAGATCGCCGGTGAGCTCTGCCGCCAGGCCGGTGCCCGCACGATCCGGCGCGCCTCCAGCGAGGCCGACCGGGCCCTGCTGTGGAAGGGCCGCAAGTCGGCCTTCGCCGCCGTCGGCCGCATTACCCCCACCTATTACGTGCAGGACGGCGTCGTGCCCCGCAGCGCCCTGCCCGCCGTGCTGGCGGCGATCGAGGAGCTCAGCCGCCGCTACGACCTGCCGGTGGCGAACGTGTTCCATGCCGGCGACGGCAATCTCCACCCCCTGATCCTCTACCGGGCCGACGAGCCCGGCGTGACCGACCGGGTGCAGGAGCTGGGGGCCGACATCCTGCGTCTCTGCATCGAGGCCGGCGGCAGCATCACCGGCGAGCACGGGGTGGGCAGCGACAAGCGCTGCTACCTCGACTGGATGTTCGCTCCCGACGACCTGGCCACGATGCGGCTGGTGCGCGAGGCCTTCGACCCGGCGGGTCTGGCCAACCCCGGCAAGATCTTTCCCACCCCGCGCAGCTGCGGCGAATCGGCGCGGCGCCAGGACGCGTCGCTCACCCTGCGGCTGGAGCCCCTGGAGGTCTTCTGAGCGGGGCGTCGGACCTACGTTGAAGGGCCCTCCACCGCCTGCGCTCCATGAAGATCCGTCGGATGGCCAGCCTGGGTGTGGCGGCCTTGCTGGGTTTGGCAACCCCCGCCCAGGCCCAGTCTCCGGTCGTCAACCTGGTCGCCAAGAAGGTGATCGAGCGCTATCAGAAATCCACCTGTGACCAGCTCTGGGCCGCCCGCAGTGAGCGGCGTGGGTCGCAGGAGCAGCGGGTGCTCGACATGCTCAACGACGATCCCCAGCTGCGTCAGACCTTCATCGACCAGGTCGCCGGCCCGGTGATGAACAAGCTGTTCATCTGCGGAATGATCCCCTGAACGGGCAGCTCAGCCCACCGCCTCAGCCCGCCACCTCAGCCCGCCGCCGTGAGCCACCAGCGCCCCAGGCCCACGACCGTTGCGGCGCCGATCACGGGCAGGGCCCCTAGGCCCCGGCCCAGCAGCGCCACGGCCGCCAGCAGCACCAGCACGGCGCCGCCATCGATGGCGCCGGTGGGGGCCAGGGCCGGTCCGGCCAGGTAGAGCGCCAGGCTCACGATCACCCCCACCACGGCGGCGGTGATGGCGGTGAGGGGGGCGCCGACCCGCAGGTCCTCCCGGCTCGCCTCCACCAGGGGGCCACCGGCCAGGATGAACAGGAAGGAGGGCAGGAACGTGAACCACACGACCACCAGGGCGGCCACCACGCCGGCCGCCAGGGTGCCGCTGCCGTTCCAGCCGCCCATGAAGCCCACGAAGGCCACCACCATGATCAGCGGCCCCGGCGTGGTCTCGCCCAGGGCCAGGCCGTCCACCATCTGGGTGGCGTCCAGCCAGCCGTAGGTGTCCACCGCCCCCTGGGCCACGTAGGGCAGCACGGCGTAGGCCCCCCCGAAGCTGACCAGGGCCACCTTGGTGAAGAAGCGGGCCATGGTGGCCAGCTGGCCGTTCCAGCCCCCCGCCAGCGTCAGCAGGGTCAGGGGCAGGCCGAGGGCCACCCCGCCCCCGAGCAGGGTGAGGGCGAGGCGGCGCCAGTGGAAGCGGGCGTGGGTGGGGGTGGCTGTGGCGTCGCCGTGCAGGGCGGCGCCGGCTGTGGCATCGCCAGTTGCATCAGGCGTGGCGCTGGCGACAGCCCGCGCTGGGGCCTGGAACAGGGCCGGCCGCAGCCGGCCGCCGATCCAGCCCACCAGGGCCGTGGCGATGATCAGGGCGGGGTAGGGCACCCGGCCCACGGCCAGGGCCAGACAGGCCGCCGCCGCGATCAGCACCAGGCCGGGGTTGTGCAGCGTGCGCCGGCCCAGCCGCCAGGCCGCCTGGAGCACGATCCCCAGCACCGCCGGCTTGAGCGCCCAGAACACCGCCTCCAGCACCGGCAGCTGGCCCCAGAGGGCGTAGACCGCCGAGAGGCTCAGGAGCACCACCACCGAGGGCAGCAGGAACAGGCCACCGGCGATCAGGGCGCCGCCCAGGCCGTGCATCAGCCAGCCCAGGTAGGTGGCCAGCTGGGTGGCCTCCGGCCCCGGCAGCAGCATGCAGTAGTTGAGCGCGTGCAGGAAGCGCCGCTCCGACAGCCAGCGCCGGCGCTCCACCAGCTCGGCGTGCAGCAGCGCGATCTGGCCGGCCGGCCCGCCGAAGCTGACCAGCCCAAGCCGCAGCCAGAAGCGGGCGGCGGTGGTGAGGCTGTAGGGATCCTTCAGCACCGACAGGCACCACGAAGGCTCACAACGTAGTCAGTGGGATGTCGTCGGGAGCCCACCGGACGTCGGCCAGTTGATCGGTTTCTTCTCCCAGTTGTTGGTTCTCATCAAATCGTTCTGTCCGGGTTGCGGCTGGCTGTCCTGGTCGCTCCAGGGGCCTGGAGCCGCACCACCTCTCCGTCCACCAGCAGAACGGCTTCTCCCGCCTGCAATGGCAGCCATTCCTCGTCGGTCGTGAGTGGTTCGGTGCTGACGATCGTCACGACGTCGTCGACGCCTGCCAGCTCGGAGAAGTCGACGCTGAGGTCGTCATCCGCCAGGGTGGCCCGGCCGAAGGGAGACCGGCGTGTGATCCGGTGCAGCCGGCTGCTGGCGTAAGCAAACAGCCAGCTGCCGTTGCTGATCAGGCAGTTGAACGTGCCCTGACGCTCCAGCCGCCGCGAAGCTTCGACCAGGGTGGCGAAGGTGGCCTCCAGATCCTCCGGATCGGCATCGGCGGCGTTCAACTGCTCGAGGATCCAGCAGAAGGCGATTTCGCTGTCGGTGGATCCCTCCGGCCGAAACAGGTGCGTACCCGGCAGGGGCCCCAGCAGGTTGCCGTTATGGGCGAACACCCACTCCCGCCCGCGCCAGCGGCGATGGAAGGGGTGGCAGTTCTCCAGGGCAACCACCCCCTGGGTGGCCTTGCGGATGTGGGCGATCGAGCAACGGGAGCGCAGATCCAGGCGGGCCACCCGGGCGGCGATGGGCGAGAAGGCCGCCGGGGCGTCCTCCCGGTACAGATGCACGCCGCGGCCGTCCGGGTCGAAACTGGCCACCCCCCAACCATCGGCGTGGACTCCGGTGGCGCCGCCCCGGCGGGTGAGGCCATGGAAGGAGAAGCGCATGTCGGTGGGGGTGTTGGCGCTGAGGGCCAGCAGTTCACACATCACCCGAGGTCCACCGAGGCCCCCATTGTCTTCGCCCGGGCCCGGGCCGGTTCCCTAACGTTCGCGTCGGCACGGCAGGACAGCCATGGGGCGTTGGCAGGCGTTTCTGGAGGCCCCCGCCTTCTGCATCAATCTCGAGCGCCGTACCGATCGCCGCGACGGGCTGCTCGCGCGCCTGGGGGAGGCTGGCTTCACCCGGGTCTCGATCTGGCCCGCCGTCGATGCCCGATCAGAGAATCTCGAGGCCCTGTTCGACCGCCACGGCCTGGGCCGGCCGATGGATGTCGATCGATTTCCGGCCCGCCGCGGTTCCCAGGGGTCCCTGCTCTCCCACCTGGGCCTGCTGGCCCATGCCATCGAGCGGGACCTCCCCCTGCTGCACATCTTCGAGGACGATGTCTTTTTCCCGCCCATCTGGACGACCCATGCCAGGGCCTTCCATGACGCCACCCCCGCGGACTGGGACCTGCTGTTTCTCGGTTCCCAGATCCTCTACGAGGAACTGCCCTGGCCCAGTCCCTTCCGCTTCCTCGATCGCCATCCTCGCCTGATGTCCGCCACCCGCCGCTTGGCCTCCCGGCCGACGCCGCTGCTGCAAGACATCGTGCCCGGCCCGCTGTTCTGCACCCACGCCTACACCCTCACCCAGGCCGGATGCCGTCAGTTGTATGGCTGGCTCACCGGCCAGCGGGTGGTCTACGGGTATGACTTCATGATCTGCGACGGCATGCGGAATTCCCCCCGCGTCAGTTCCTTCCCCCTGAAGTGGTACGCCTGGAACAGCCTGCGGCTGTGTCCCGACCCGGCCTGCCGCGGCACCGATCCGGCCATCACCCGGCGCAACCGGGGGCTGGTGTTCCAACTGGAGGAAGATGGCCCGGGTGTGGTGGGAGACAAGCTATGAGAGGCTTTGGCGAAAGGCCTCGGGGAAAATGGGCCGGGGCTCTCCTGAGGCGATCGCGGCGATGAATTCCCGTGCCAGGGAGAGGGACTCGGCGATCACCTGGTGCATGTCCATGTATTTGTACAGCCCCAGTCGGCCCATGAAGCTGGTTTTGTCGGTCTGCAGGCAATCGCCCAGGTAGCCGTGCATCAGGGCCTTGTCGTCCGCCAGGCGCTTGGGGTAGTAGGGCTCATCCTCGGTGCCCGTTTCCTTGCTGTATTCCGTGAACACGATGGTTTTGTCGTGCTGCTTCCAGTATTCGTAGTGCTTGTGCTCCCTGCGGCGGGTGAAGCCCACATCCAGTGAGGGAAAGTTGATTCCAGGATGGCCCAGGGCATCCCCTGTTTCGATCTGCCGCTCCCAGAACACGGTGCGATAGCCAAGCCGGCCCCGCCGGTGGCCGAAGAAGCCATCGAGGGGGCCTGAGTAGAACATATGGTCATAGGAGAGGCCATCGGAGGGTCGCCAGCGGTGGTTGAGGCTCAGGGAGATGCGCGGGTGGTCGAGGAGCCGCTCGAAGACGGCGGTGTAACCGTCTTTGGGGATGCCCTGGTAAAGGGAGGAGTAATAGTTGTCGTTGTAGTTGAAGCGCAACGGCAACCGCTTCAGCACGGAGGCCGGGATCTGCCGTGGATCGCAGCCCCAGTGTTTCTTCGTGTAGCCATGGAAAAACGCCCGGTAGAGCTCATCGCCCATGTAGTGCAGCGCCTGCTCTTCGAAGTTCCGGGGCTCCTCGATGTCTTGGCGCCGGATGCTGTCGACGAACTGCCGGGCTTCCGATGGTGAGAACTTCTTGCCGAAAAACTGGTTGATGGTATGCAGATTGACGGGAAGGCTGAAGATTCCCTTGTCGATGCTGGCCTTGGGGCGGTTGATGAACGGCATCATCTCGGTGAAGCGCTGCACGTAGTTCCAGACGTTCAGATCGCTGGTGTGAAAGATATGGGCTCCGTAGGTATGCACGGTGACGCCCGTTTCCTGCTCCTTGTGGGTGTGGCAGTTGCCGCCGATGTGATCCCTGGCTTCAACCACATCGATCTGGTGATCGGTGTGATCGGCAAGTTCCCTGGCCAGCACGGCGCCGGCGAAGCCGGATCCAACCACAAGAAAACGCATGACGGAAAGCCTTGGAAAAAACTCAGAAAGTGATGCGATGGGGGAGTCTTGATTCGATGAAATCTCGGTAGTCGTCCAGGCGGGTTTCGGGTCGGATCTCGATGGATTTGGAGGCCGTGTCGTAGTGGCGGAAGCGCTTCATGATGCCGGTGAAGTGCTGTTCATCGCTGGCATCCATGTAGTCGACGGGGTTGGTGTTCTTGAGGCCGTGGTGGCGGATCGTCCAGCTGAGATGGGGCGGCAGAAAGGAGCGGAACCGCAGGTAGCCAAACTCGCAGTGGTTCCACTGGCAGATGTGCTTGTCGAGGCCGGTCCTGGCCCTCGGCGTGAGGATGGCATTGGTGCCCACCACGTTGGCCGGGTCCTCACTGGTGAGCAGCAGCAGCTTGCCGAGGTCATGGAGGAGGGCCAGCAGCAGCAGATCGTCGTCCAGCACGCCATCGCCGACCATCGCTTCGATCATCTGCAGGCTGTGGGTCAGCTGGCTGGCGCAGCCCAGCCGATTGTCGGTCGGATCCAGGCACTCCCCCAGCATCCGGAACAGCTCCATCGGGCGCAGGCTGCCGAAGACCGGCCTCCGATACCGGTCGTTGAGGGCCTCCACATCGACGATCGACTGCTGGTCATGGCGATCCAGGATCTGCCGCTGCAGGGTCCGCTGGCGCTCGGCGGCCCGGTGGGCGGCCGAGTCGGGGGGATCGAGCTTGACCAGGCCGAGGCCGGCCGCGGCCAGCCCCCTCTCCAGCCCCCGGCGCGCCCGCCCTTTCAGCCGGGGCACCAGGTGGCTCGGCAGCAGCGAAGGGGAGAACAGCAAGGCGGCCGCAGCAGCGGGTTTGGGGCAGCCTATCGAGCGTCGTGGGCCGCGCCTTCCGCACAGCCCCCGGGCGGTTCGATCTGGATCGTGCTGTGGGTGATGCCGAGGTCGGCCAGCCTCTGCTGGGCCAGCTGCAGCAATTCCCCATCATCTCCGCCAGCGGTGGCGCGGCTCAGGTGGGCCGTCAGGGCGGTGCGGGAGGTGCTCATGCCCCAGACATGCAGATGGTGCAGGTTCTCCACGCCGGGCAGACTTCGCAGGGCCGCCTCCACCGCGGCCAGGTCGATGCCCCGTGGCACGGCGTCCAGGGAGGCACTGAGCGCCTCACCCAGCAGCTCCCAGCCGCTCCAGGCCACGGCCAGCCCCACGCCGATGGCGGTGGCGGCATCCAGCCACGGCCAGCCCAACAGCCCCACCAGCAGGGCGCTGACCAGCACGGCGGCCGAGACGGCGGCATCGGTGAGCAGGTGCACCACCGCCGCCCGCCGGTTCAGATCGTGGTGGTGGCCGCTGCCGAACAGCCGGGCCGACAGCAGGTTGACCACGATGCCGGCCGCCGCCGCCCAGGCCACCGGACCGCTCACCACCGGCACCGGATCCAGCAGCCGCTGCACCCCCTCCACGATCACCACCCCGGCGGCCATCAGGATCAGGGCCGCGTTCATCAGCGAGGCCAGCTGGGTGCTGCGGCCGAAGCCGTAGGTGAAGCGGGCCGTGGCCGGCCGGGCGCTGAGCCGTTCGGCCCCCCAGCCGAACAGGAGGCCGGCCACGTCACCGAGGTTGTGGATGGCATCACCGATCAGGGCCAGGGAGCCGAAGCCGATGCCGATCGCCAGCTGCAGCCCCGACAGGGCGCTGTTGAGCACCACCCCCCAGAAGAAAGCCCTGGGTGCGCCCCGTTCCCGTTGGTGATCGTGCGGGGAATGGGAATGGGACGCCATGCAGGCGTCTTAGCAGCGCTGGCGTGTGTTCAGCCACAGCGTTCCACGCCGATTCTCGATACCTTCGCTGTGTTGCCCGGGGGCCCGACAGGGGAGCGGGCGTGCCATGTTTTTCATCGCCGTTGCCCGGCTCCTGCGTTCGATCTCCATTCCATGGCCCATCACCAGATCCTGATTGTCGGCGGAGGCGCCGCGGGCCTCACCGTGGCCAGCCAGCTCAAGCGGGCGCGGCCAGGCCTGGAGATCGCCATCCTCGAGCCCTCCCCCGACCACTACTACCAGCCGGGCTGGACCCTGGTGGGCGGCGGTGTCTTCACCCTGGAGCAGACCCGCCGCGCCGAGGCCGATCTGATCCCCGAGGGGGTGCGCTGGATCCGCGCCGCGGCCGCCGGTTTCGATCCGGTGGCCGGCACCGTGGCCTGCAGCGATGGTGAAACGCTCCACTACGACGTGCTGGTGGTAGCTACTGGCATCAAGCTCTGCTGGGATCGGATCAAGGGGCTGCCGGAGGCCCTCGGCTCAGGCGGCGTCACCAGCAACTATTCCAAGGATCTGGTCGATTACACCTGGACGACGATCCAGGGCTTCAGAGGCGGTAACGCGATCTTCACCTTCCCCGATACACCGATCAAATGCGCCGGGGCGCCCCAGAAGATCATGTATCTGGCCGACGACGTCTTCAAACGTTCGCCTGCGGTGGCGGCGGCCACCAAGGTGATCTTTGCCACGGCCACCCCGGGGATCTTCGGCATTCCCACCTTCGCCGAACCCCTGCGCCGGGTGGTGGCCCGCCGCGGCATCGAGCCCCACTACCAGCACACCCTGAAGGAGGTGCGTGCCGCCAGCAGGGAGGCGGTGTTCGCCGTCAAGGACGGCGACACGGTGCGGGAGGAGGTGCTTCCCTTCGGGATGCTGCATGTCACCCCGCCGATGGCGGCCCCGGATGTGGTGGCCACCAGCCCCCTGGCGGTGGCGGGCCCGGGCGGCTGGGTGGACGTGGACAAATTCACCACCCAGCACGTGCGCCATCCCAACGTCTTCTCCCTCGGCGATGTCTCCTCACTGCCGAATTCCAAGACCGCCGCTGCGGTGCGTGGCCAGGCGCCGGTGCTGGTGGCCAACCTGCTGGCCCACCTCGATGGCCAGCCCCTGGCCGCCCGCTACGACGGCTACGCCTGCTGTCCGCTGATCACCGGTTACGGGCGCGTGATCATGGCCGAGTTCAACTACGACGGCCAACCCGTGCCTTCCTTCCCCCTCGACCCCACCCAGGAGCGCTGGAGCATGTGGGTGGTGAAGAAGGATGTGCTGCCCTGGATCTACTGGAACCGCATGCTCAAGGGCTATTCCCACGAACGGCGCTTCATGCCTGGGGTGGCTGGCTGAGATCGCTGCTGGGCTGCTTGAGGTGGCCCAGGCGATGTTCCAGGCCGTGGAGCATCTCCAGGGCGAACATCGGCAGTTCCTGGAGGGCGAACAGGAATTCCTCCCGGTTCATCTCCAGCAGCTGGGTGTCCCGCAGGGCGGTGGCGGTGCCGACGCGTCGGTGCTGGTTGTCCACCAACGCCCCCACCCCGAAGCTGCTGCCAGGGCCGAGGGTTTCGCCCTGGTGCTCCTGGCCCCAGTCGATCCCCACCTCGCCATCGACGATCCCGAAGACGGACGCCCCCTCATCACCCGTAC
>NZ_JAGQBG010000007.1 GCF_024345515.1 Cyanobium sp. N5-Cardenillas | reverse complement strand
ACCCAGCCCAGGCCCGCCTCCTCCGCCCAGGCCTTGTCGAGCAGGGGCGCACTGTCGACGCAGGCCCGCCAGCGGCAGCCCGGTGCGGCCTCCTCCAGCCAGCGCCCCAGCTGCCGCAGGCGCCCATCGATCACCCGGTGGTAGTCACGCCCCCAGCCGTAGCGGGCCACCCGCAGGCTGCCCGGTGCCTGCTCCTGGGCCACGTGATAGTTCCAGCCCACGGCCAGCACGCTGCGCACCCCCGGCAGCAGCGCCTCGATCCGCTGGCGGCGCGGGTCGTTCATCCAGCCCATCCCCGCCTGGTGGCCCGCCGCCAGCCAGCGCTCCAGGGCGGCACTGCGCAGCGCCAGCCGGGCCCCCCCCGGCACCGCCGCCAGACCCACCGGCGCGAAGCCCAGGGCCTCGGCCCGGGCCCGCAGGGCCGCCGCCAGGGCGCCAGGGGAGGAAGGGCCGTTCAAGGGCTGCCGGTAGAGTCCCACGAATCCGACCCTCCCTGAGTGGCTGCCGTTCCCTCCTCCCGTTTCAGCCCGCTGTTGCGCTGGATGGGCCTCACCCTGGTGGTGTTGCTCGTTCTGCAACTGGTCGCCGTCCTGAGTCTGTGGGACTGGGAAGAGGAGGCGTTCCGCCAGCTGGTGGTGGAGCGACTGATCAGCCAGGCCCCCATGGGTCTGATCGGTCTGCTGCTCATGTACCTCTCCTCCCGCCTGGAAGACCAGTCGGAGGGGCGCACGCCCGTCCTCTGGACGGTCTGCATCATCAGTGGTCTGCTGGCCGTCCTGCTGACCGCCTCGCTGCCGATCACCTTCGGCGGTGACCAGCAGATGCAGCAGCAGAACGACCAGCAGATCGCCGCCAAGCGCGGCCAGCTGGAGATGGCCCGCCAGCAGAGCAAGGATCCCGCCCTGCTGCAGCAGCTGATCCGCCAGGCCGAAGCCACCGGCCAGGTGCCCCCCGGCGCCACCGACGCCCAGAAGACCCAGTCGGCCCGGGCCTTCATCGATCGCCAGCTCGACCAGCTCGAAACCCAGTTCAAGCAGACCGAGCAGACCGGCAAGGTCACCCTCAGCCAGCGTCGCTACGGTGGATCGCTTGGCGCGGTGGTGCTGATCATTGCCTTCACCATCCTTTGCCTCGGCAGTGTCCTGTAAGACCCCCGTGGATCGTTACCGTTAGGGTTTCGCCCCTACGGACCCCTTCTTCCATTGGTCCCATCCAGTAGTCCCAGTTCCGACCAGCCCCTGGGCAACAGGCTGCAGCAGGATCTCAAGAACGATCTGATCGCCGGCCTGCTGGTGGTCATTCCGCTGGCCACCACGATCTGGCTTGCCACCACGGTGAGCCGCTTCGTGCTGGCGTTCCTCACCTCGATTCCCAAGCAGTTCAACCCGTTCAACACCCTCAACCCCCTCCTCCAGGACCTGATCAACCTGGGGGTGGGGCTGCTGGTGCCCCTGCTCGGCATCCTGCTGATCGGCCTGATGGCCCGCAACATCGTCGGCCGCTGGCTGCTGGAGTTCGGTGAGGGCACCCTGCTGCGCATCCCCCTGGCGGGCTCCGTCTACAAGACCCTCAAGCAGCTGCTGGAAACCTTCCTGCAGGGCAACTCCAGCCGCTTCCGGCGGGTGGTGCTGGTGGAGTATCCCCGCGAAGGGCTCTACGCCGTGGGCTTCGTCACCGGTGTGATCGGCACCGCCATCCAGTCCGATTTCGGCGAGAAGATGCTCAGTGTGTTCATTCCCACCGCCCCCAACCCCACCACCGGTTGGTACGCGGTGGTGCCCGAGCGCCTGGTGAAGGATCTGGAGCTGAGCGTGGAGGATGCCTTCCGCACGATCATCTCCGCCGGCATCGTCAGCCCCGACGAGCGGGAACCCAACTCCAACCGCAGCTTCGCCAGCCTCCTGGCCCAGCTGCGCGCCCCCCAAACCTCCTGATGCAGAGTCGCACCCTTGCCCGTGAACTGGCCCTGCTGATGCTGGGTCAGGTGAGTGATCGCGGCAGCGGGGCCGAAGCCCCCACCGGCTCCTTCGACCAGCTGCTGCAGCAGGCCGTCACCACCCTCAGCCAGCACGTGCGCGAGGCCCTTGATCGGTCGGCCGAGGATCTGCAGCAGGCCCAGCAACGGCTGCTGGACAGCGAGTTGCAGGACCAGGGCGAAAAGCAGCTTCCCACGGTTCGGCGCCACCTGCAGGACGGTCTCACCAACGCTGAGCAGGCCCTCAATCGCCTCTCGGCCAGCCTGGAGTTGCCCCGCCTGCTGCTCCTGGCCGATCAGGACGCCGTCCGGCTCGACGCCATCGCCCGCAGCAAAGCGGTGCTGCGCGACCGTGAGGGCCTCGACCGCCGCATCGATGTGGTGATGGAAGGCTGGCGGCTCACCCGCCTGCCCCGGGTCGACCGCGACATCCTGCGCCTGGCGGTGGTGGATCTCGAGGACTTCGCCACGCCCGCCGCCGTGGCCTGCAACGAGGCGGTGGAACTGGCCAACCGCTACAGCGATGAGCAGGGGCGACGCATGATCAACGGTGTGCTGCGGCGCTTCACCGCCGCCCGCGTGTAGGCAGGAACGCGATGGTCTTCGATTGGTTCAAACGGGCCGTGGCCCAGCCCGCCCCGGAGTCCGAACCGCTGCCCCCTCCCGAGGCCGAGCCGGAGCCCGAAGCGGCGCCTGCGGCAGACGAGTCGGTGCAGCCTGCGGAGCCGGTGGCGGCTCCCACGCCGGCCCCAGCCGCTGCGGCCGGCGCCGGTGTCGACGAGGACGCCCTGGCCTGGGCGCGGCAGGCCTACGCCCGGCTCAAGGCCCAGCAGGAGGAGGAGGCCCGCCCGCCCGTCGCCCCTGAACCCGCCGCCCCGGCGCCCGAGCCCACATCCCCTGCCGCTCCTCCCGTGGCCACGGGCCTGTCCCTGTTGGAGCAGGCCGCCGCCCAGCGTCAGCAGCGCCTCCAGGAGATCACCGCCCCCGCCGAGCCCGCCCCGGCCGGGCCGCCGACCGCCGCAGCGACCCCCGTGGGCCCAGAGGCCGATGCCGCTGACCCCAGCCTCGGGGCCTTCGATGCCACCTTCACCTGGTCGGCCGAGGTGCTGGCCGCCCAGGGGCGGCGCGCCGAGGAGGTGTCCCTCGAGGAGATCGACTGGCTGGGCCGGCTGCGCCGCGGCCTGGAGAAGACCCGCAAGGGCTTCGTCACCCAGCTGCTGGAGAATCTCGGCGACGATCCCCTCACCCCGGCGGTGCTGGACGATCTCGAGTCGACCTTGCTGCGCGCCGATGTGGGCGTCAAGGCCACCGACCAGGTGCTCGAAGCCCTGCGCCGCCGCCTCAACGAGGAGGTGGTGGATCCCGCCGAAGGCCTGCGCTTCCTCAAGGAGCAGCTGCGCGGCCTGCTGGACGCCCCCATCCGCGCCGGTGACACCGCCGTGCTGGCCCCCCAGCGCGACAGGCTCAATGTCTGGCTGCTGGTCGGGGTGAACGGGGTCGGCAAGACCACCACCCTCGGCAAGCTGGCCAACCTGGCGGTGCGCAGCGGCTACAGCTGCCTGATCGCCGCCGCCGACACCTTCCGGGCCGCGGCGGTGCAGCAGGTGAGCGTCTGGGGCGAGCGCAGCGGTGTGGCGGTGGTGGCCAACCCCAGCGCCAACGCCGATCCGGCGGCCGTCGTCTACGACGCCATCGGCGCCGCCCGCTCCAAGGGCACCGAGCTGGTGCTGGTGGACACGGCCGGCCGGCTGCAGACCAAGCACAACCTGATGGAGGAGCTGGGCAAGGTGCGGCGCACGATCACCAAGCTGGCACCGGAGGCGGTGGTGGAGTCGCTGCTGGTGCTCGATGCCAGCCAGGGCCAGAACGGCCTGCGCCAGGCCATGGCCTTCGCCAGTGCCGCCGGCCTCACCGGGGTGGTGCTCACCAAGCTCGATGGCAGCGCCCGCGGCGGCGTCGCCCTGGCGGTCGCCTCCGAGGCGGGGCTGCCGATCCGCTTCATCGGCGCCGGCGAAGGCATCCGTGACCTGCGGCCCTTCAACAGCTTTGAGTTCGTCGAGGCGCTGCTGGCCTCCTGAGGCCAGTCCCCGCTGCTACCTTGCGTGTCCTTTGCGGCCGCTCGGTGAGCAGCCAGCCGCTTCCGCAGCCCCTCTCCACCTCCGCACCGTCCCCGGCTCCTGATCGGGGGTCGACGTCGGTCACGGCTTCGCTGCGCCAGCTGCTCGACAGCCTCGGCCGGGAGCAGCGCCGCAACCAGGAGCTGCTGGCGTCGTTGTCGTTCGCCCTGCGCAGCTACACCAACCTCAAGCGCTTCCTCGAACTGGTGCCCCTGGTGGCTGCACGGCTGGTGGAGGCCGAAGGCAGCCTGCTGGTGGTGTTCCATGCCGATGGCCGGCTCTGGCGCGAGCAGCTCCAGGCCACCGCCGGTGAGCGCAGCGCTGAGGTGCTGCGCCAGCTGGCGGCCCTGCCCGATGGCCAGCTCCAGAACCAGGAGGGCGATGAGGCCGTCGCGGTGCTGCTCGACCCCCTGATCCAGCGCCTGCTCGGCGCCCAGCAGGTGTTCGCCACCTCCGTGGTGGCCCGCAGCCGTCAGCGGGGCCGGCTCTACGTGTTCAGTGGCCGGCGCGGTTTCAGCTGGAGCGACGTGCGCCGCCGCCACCTCCAGCTGGTGGCCGACCTCACCGGCGTGGCCCTCGAGAACGAGGGGCTGCAGCAGGACCGGCGCCGCCATGAACGGCTCGACCGCCAGCTGAGCATCGGCGCCGAGGTCCAGTCCCAGCTGCTGCCCGATCACTGCCCGGTGATCGATGGCGTCGAGCTGGCGGCCCTCTGCCGTCCCGCCTTCCAGGTGGGCGGCGACTACTACGACTTCATCCCCACCCAGCCCCAGCTCACCGGCCACCGGCGCGAGCAGGCCCCCTGGGCGCTGGTGATGGGCGATGTGATGGGCAAGGGGGTGCCGGCCGGCCTGCTGATGACCCTGCTGCGGGGCATGCTGCGGGCCGAGGTGCTCAGCGGCCTGCCCCCCGACCGCATCCTCCACGACCTCAACCAGCTGGCCCAGGAGGACCTGGCCCACTCGCACCGCTTCGTCACCCTCTTCTATTCCGACTACGACCCCCGCACCCGCCTGCTGCGCTACGCCAACGCTGCCCACAACCCCCCCCTGGTCTGGCGGCGCCAGACGGGCCGGGTGGAGCGGCTCGACACCCCCGGCCTGCTGATCGGCCTGCAGAGCGAGGCGGAATACGGCTGCGGCGAGCTGCAACTGGAGCCCGGCGATGTGATCCTCTACTACACCGATGGCGTCACCGAAGCCAGCGGCTTCAGCGGCGAGCGTTTCGATGAGGAGCGGCTGGTGAAGGCCTTCCAGGGCGCCTGCCGGGCGGCCCATGAGGCCCAGACGATCCTGGATCGGCTGTTCGAGCGCCTCGACCGTTTCGTCGGCAGCGACCGCCGCCTCGAGGACGATGCCTCGATGGTGGTGCTCAAGGTGCGCGACGGGGTGGTGCTGCCCTCCCTGCCCCCGACCTGAGGCGAATGGCAAGCTGAAGGGCTGCCCGGAACCCCGCGATGGCCGCTGACCCCTCCCCCAACACCTGGAGCGATCGCTTCGAGCAGGGTCTGCATCCGGCGATCGAGCGGTTCAACGCCTCGATCGGTTTCGACATCGCCCTGCTCCAGGAGGATCTCGATGGCTCCGTCGCCCACGCCCGCATGCTGGGCCGCTGCGGTGTGATCACCCCGGAGGAAGCCGGGCGCCTGATCGAGGGGCTCGAGGCCATCCGGGCCGAGGCGGCCGCCGGCAGTTTCACGCCGGGCCTCGAGGCGGAGGACGTGCATTTCGCCGTGGAACGGCGCCTGATCGAACGCCTCGGCTCCCTCGGCAAGAAGCTGCACACCGGCCGCAGCCGCAACGACCAGGTGGGCACCGACCTGCGCCTGTGGCTGCGGCGTCGGATCGACCGCATCGATGCCGCCCTGGTGCGCTTCGAGCGGGCCCTGCTGGCCCAGGCCGAAGCCCACCCCGACACCCTCATCCCCGGCTACACCCATCTGCAGCGGGCCCAGCCGGTCTGCCTGGCCCACCACCTGCTCGCCTACGTGGAGATGGCCGAACGCGACCGCCAGCGCCTGGCCGACGTGCGTCGCCGCGTCAACATCTGCCCCCTCGGGGCGGCCGCCCTGGCGGGCACGCCCGTGCCGATCGATCGCCGTCAGACCGCCGCCGAACTCGGCTTCGAGGCCATCTACGCCAACAGTCTTGATGCGGTGAGTGACCGTGATTTCACCGTCGAGACGATGGCGGCTCTGTCCCTGGTGATGGCCCACCTCAGCCGCCTGGCGGAGGAGGTGATCCTCTGGGCCAGTGAGGAGTTCGGCTTTGTGGGGCTCACCGACCGCTGCGCCACCGGCAGCAGCCTGATGCCCCAGAAGAAGAATCCCGATGTACCCGAACTGGTGCGCGGCAAGAGCGGCCGGGTCTTCGGCCATCTGATGGGGCTTCTCACGATGATCAAGGGTCTGCCCCTCGCCTACAACAAGGACTTCCAGGAGGACAAGGAAGCTCTCTTCGACGGGGTTCGCACTTGCCTCGATTGTCTCGAAGCGATGGCCGTGCTGTTCGAGGAGGGGCTCGACTTCCGCCCCGCCCGGCTGGAGGCTGCCGTGGCCGCCGACTATTCCAACGCCACCGATGTGGCCGACTACCTGGTGGCCCGGGGCGTGCCCTTTCGGGAGGCCTACCAGCTCGTCGGTGGGCTGGTGAAGGCCTGCCTGGTGGAGCAGCGGCTGCTGGCCGATCTGCCCCTGGAGCGCTGGCAGGAGCTGCATCCCTCCTTCGAGGCGGACATCCATGCCGTGATCGCGCCGCGGCAGGTGGTAGCGGCCCGGCGCAGCGAAGGTGGCACGGGCTTCGAGCGGGTGGCCGAGCAGCTGCGGCTGGCGCGTGAGCGCCTCGACCGGACCCCCTGAGGCGCGTCGCCATCCGCCCCTGGCACCCCGGCGCTGGCTCGGGTGGCCAGGCGTTGGAATCGCGCGTCTCCGTCTAACCTTGGCGGGTCTCAGGCGCCTGCGCGCGCCATCGGTTCCCCCTCATCGGTCAGTGAGTATTTTCGTCGGCAATCTTCCCTTCCGCGCTGAGCAGGAGGACGTGGCTGAGTTGTTCGCTCCCTTCGGAGACGTGGTCAACTGCTCCCTGCCCCTGGAGCGTGACACCGGCCGCAAGCGCGGCTTCGCCTTCGTCGAGATGGCCGACGCCGACACTGAGACCCGGGCGATCGATGCCCTCCAGGGCGCCGAGCTGATGGGCCGTCCCCTGCGCATCAACAAGGCCGAACCCCGCAGTGGCGGCGGTGGTGGCGGTGGCGCCCCGCGCCGTGGTGGAGGCGGCTACGGCGGTGGCGGTGGCGGCGGGTATGGCGGCGGTGGAGGTTATGGCGGTGGTGGCGGCGGCTATGGCGGCGGTGCCGATCGGGGCTCCGGTGCCAAGGGATGGGAAGACCGCAGCTACGGCGGTGGCGCTGCGGGCGGTGGCGGTGACGCCCCGGATGCCTTCGAAGCGGGTCGCTCCCGCCGGCGCCGCTCCGGTGGCGGCGGTGGTGAGTACGGCGGTGGCGGCGATTACGGCGGCGCCGAAGTCTGAAGCCTCCGCGCCCCCAGGCTGATCCCCGTCACAGCCCCCGTTCCTCCAGCTGCCTGGCGGCGGCCTCCAGCACCTCCGGGCCGGCGCCGGCCTGGCCGGCCTCCCGGGTCAGCCAGCCGCGCCAGCCCCGTGCTCCGCTGACCCCTTCCACCACCTGCACCAGGTGCCGGGCAATGGGCCACAGCCGTCCGCCCGCCGTGCACCAGCGCTCGGCATGGGGCAGCACCCCCCGGAGCACCGTCGAGGCCCGGGCCTCGACGGCGCACTCATCCCCGAAGATCTGCCCGTCCACCCCAGCCCAGCGCAGGGGGTGGGCGTAGGCCGCCCTGCCCACCATCACCCCATCCACCCAGGCCAGCTGCTCCCGGCAGGGGGCAAGCTCCTCGAGGCCGCCGTTCAGTTCGATCGTCAGCGCCGGCCGCTCCCGCTTGAGACGGTGCACCAGATCCCAGCGCAGGGGCGGCACGGTGCGGTTCTGCTTCGGATCGAGGCCGTTCAGCCACGCCTTGCGCGCATGGACGGCGAAGCGGGCGGCGCCGGCCCCAGCCAGGCTGTCGACGAAGGCCAGCAGTTCCTCGTAGGAGTCCCGCTCGTCGATGCCGATGCGGTGCTTCACCGTCACCGGCAGGGGTGTGGCCGTCGCCATCGCCGCCACGCAGCGGGCCACCCGCTCCGGCTCCGCCATCAGGCAGGCCCCGAAGCGGCCCTGCTGCACCTTTTCGCTCGGGCAGCCCAGGTTCAGGTTGATTTCGTCGTAGCCCCAGTCGGCCCCCATCCGGGCGGCCTCCGCCAGCAGCTCAGGGTCGTCGCCGCCGAGCTGCAGCACCAGCGGGTGCTCGATCGGATCGAACCCCAGCAGCCTCTCCAGCCGCTGCTGCCGCTCCCCCATCCGGGAGGCGGAGCCCTCCAGGGCGATGTGGTGCAGCGCCCGGGCCACCACCATCTCGGAGTAGAGCAGGCAGTGCCGACTGACCTGCCGCATCAGCACCCGGAAGTGCCGATCGGTGCAGTCCAGCATGGGCGCCACACTGAAGCGGTAGTTGTGCTCCATCGCCCCATGCTGCCCAGCCGTGCCTCCGTGGTGGTGGTGGGAGGCGGTCCTGCGGGCTTCATGGCCGCCATTGCGGCGGCCGAAGCGGCCGCTGGCCGTTTCCCCGGCGGCGTGCTGTTGCTGGAGTCCACCCCCGAACCGCTGCACAAGGTGCTGATCAGCGGCGGTGGTCGCTGCAACGTCACCCATGCTTGCTGGGACCCGCGGGTGCTGGTGGATCACTACCCCCGTGGCGGCAAGGCCCTGCGGGGGCCCTTCTCGCGCTTTGCCACCGGCGACACGGTGGCCTGGTTCCAGGCCCACGGCCTGCAGCTGGTGGAGGAGCCTGACGGCCGCCTGTTTCCCCGCTCCAACCGTTCCAGTTCGGTGGTCGACACCCTGCGCCGGGCGGCACTCTCCGCCGGGGTGGAGTTGCACACGGCCCAGGCGGGCCAGACGGCCCAGGCCCTCCCCGGGGGTGGTTTCCGGCTGCGGTTGCGCTCGGGGGCCGACGTGGAGGCCGAGCACCTGGTGCTGGCCACGGGCAGCCACCCCAGCGGTCACCGCATCGCCGCCTCCCTGGGCCATGGCCTGGTGGCGCCGGTGCCCTCCCTGTTCACCCTCACCCTGGCCGACCACCCCCTGGTGGATCTGGCAGGGGTGGCCATGGATCCGGTGCAGCTGGAGCTCCTGCTGACGCCCCTGCCGGGAATCGCCGCCAGCGCCGCCACCAAGCCCCAACGGCAACGGGGGCCGGTGCTGATCACCCACTGGGGCCTCAGCGGTCCGGCCACCCTGCGGCTCACGGCCTTCGCCGCCCGCGCCCTGCGGGAGCGTCGCTACCGGGCCGAGCTCCGGGTCGACTGGACCGGGGGCCGCAAGCCGGCGGACCTGGAGGGCTGGTTCGCCGACGCCCGCCGCGACCAGGCCCGCCGTCAGCTCGGCAACTGGCGCCCCTGGCCCGACCTCAGCCGCCGCCTCTGGCTGCACCTGCTGACCCTGGGCGGCATCGACCCCAGCCTGCGCTGGGCCGATCTCCCCCGCCGCCGCGAGCTGGCCCTGGTCACCGCCCTGCGGGACAGCCGCTACCAGATCTCAGGCCGCGGGCCCTTCGGCGAGGAGTTCGTGACCGCCGGTGGCATCCCCCTGGCGGAAGTGAACCTGGCCACGATGGAAAGCCGTGTTCAGCCGGGGCTGTTCCTGGTGGGGGAGCTGCTGGATGTGGACGGCGTCACGGGTGGCTTCAACTTCCAGCACTGCTGGAGCTCGGGCTGGCTGGCGGGGCAGGCGCTGGCGGCTCAGCGCACGTGCTCGTAGATCGAGAACATCGGCAGGTACATCGCCAGCAGCACCGATCCGACGATGATGCCCACCAGCACGATCATGGCCGGCTCGAGCATGGAGGTCATCGCCTTCACCATGGTGGTCACCTCGTCTTCGTAGAAGTCGGCCACCTTGGAAAGCATGGCGTCCATCTCGCCGGTTTCCTCACCGATGGCGAGCATATTTACGGCCATCTCCGGAAACACGTTCTTCATGCGCAGGGCGGCACTGAGCGGCATGCCTTCGCTCACTTCATTCTTGCAGGAGATGATGGCATCGGAAATCACGGAATTGGTGGCCGTTTCTCTCACGATCTCGAGGGAAAGAAGGATCGGCACCCCCGCCTTGGAGAGGGAACTCAGGGTGCGGCAGAACTGGGCGCTGGCTGTTTTCTGAAGCAGCTCACCGAACAGGGGCAGCTTCAGCAGCAGGCCATCGATCTGCCGGCGGCCGATGGGGGTGTTGTAGGTGGAGACCACCCAGAAGGCGAAGCCCACCAGACCACCAAGCAGGATCAGGGCCTTCCAGGAGCGCAGGAACTCACTGAGGTTCAGCATCATCTGGGTGAACAGGGGCAGTTCCGCCCCCAGCTGATCGAAAACGCTCGAAAAGGTGGGGATCAGGAAGATGGTCATGCCCAGGAACACCGCAATCGCGATCACCAGCACGGTGACCGGATAGCTCATCGCCCCCTTGATCTGGTTCTGGAGCTTGGCGTTGTCCTCCAGCAGCTTGGCCAGGCGCTTGAGGGTGTCGTCGAGGACGCCGCCGGCCTCGCCGGCTTCCACCAGGGCGATGCTGAGGTTGTCGAACACCTTCGGCCAGCGGCGCATGGAGTTGCCCAGGCTGTCGCCCTGGTTCACGTCCTGGGTCATGCCCGCCAGGGCCTGGCGCATCTTGGTGGAGCGCTGCTGCATCCGCATCAGGTCGAGGCTGCGCAGGATCGGCACGCCGGCGTCCACCAGGGCGGAGAGTTTGTTGGCGAACAGGGCCTTGTCCCGGATCGTCACCGGGCCCTCGAGCAGGTCGGACAGGCCGCTGAAGGAGGTGCCCACTTTCCTGACGCTCCCCTGGGGCACCTTCGGCGCCTCCTTGCGCACCAGGGTGTTGGGCAGGATGCCGCGCCGGCGCAGTTCCCGCCGTGCCACCGAAGGGTTATCCGCCGTGAGCGTCATCTCCCGGCGCTGGCCGGACTTGGTGGTGTAGGTGACGACGAAGGCGGTCATGGCGGCGCTCGGGGGAATCGGGGGTCGGCGTCCGGGGAAAGGGGATCAGAGGAGGATCATCGCTCGAGAAGCCTGACGAGCTCCTCGGGTTTGGTGGTTTTCAGCAGGGCCTCGTCGCGGCTGACCTTGCCGTCCTCCACCAGGTTTGCCAGGGCGCGCTCAAGGGTCTGCATGCCCTGGCTGGCGCCGGTCTGGATCTGGGAATAGAGCTGGGAGGTTTTGCCCTCCCGGATCAGGTTGGCGATGGCGGGGGTGTTGATCATGATTTCCTGGGCCATCACCCGCCCGAAGGCCCCCTTGGCCGTGGGCACGGCGCTTCTGCAGAGGGTCTGGGAGAAGACCGCCAGCAGGCTGCTGCTGAGCTGCACCCGGATCTGGGTCTGCTGGCCGGCGGGGAACACGTCCACCATCCGGTCGACGGTCTGGGCGGCGGAACTGGTGTGCAGGGTGCCGAAGACGAGGTGGCCGGTTTCGGCGGCTGTGATCGCCAGCTGGATCGTCTCCAGGTCGCGCAGTTCCCCCACCAGGATCACATCGGGATCTTCCCGCAGGGCCGCCCGCAGGGCATTGGAGAAGCTGCGGGTGTCCTCGTTGAGCTCCCGCTGGTGAATGATCGACTTGTTGTTTCTGTAGGTGAATTCGATCGGATCCTCGATGGTGAGGATGTGCTCCGAACGGGAGGCGTTGATGTGCTCGATCAGGGAGGCCAGGGTGGTGGTCTTGCCGGAACCGGTGGGCCCGGTGACCAGGACGAGCCCCTTGGGCTTGTTGCTGATTTCCTCGACGATCGGCGGCAGGCCGAGTTTCTCCAGGCTGGGGATCGAGTTCCCGAGGGCCCGCAGGCAGGCCGCGTAGGTGCCCCTCTGGCGGTAGACGTTGATGCGGAAACGGGCGACGCCCTTGAGTCCGTAGGAGCAGTCCAGCTCCCAGTTCTGCTCGAGATTCTTGCGCTGGGCGTTGTTGAGCAGGGAGAAGATCAGACGGTTGCAGCTCTCTTCGCTGAGATTCGTGTCCTGGATGATCGGACGCAGCTGGCCACTGAAGCGGCCGTAGGGAGGATTCCCCGCAGAAAGGTGCAGGTCGCTGCCTCCGGCCTTGACCAGCTCCTGCATCAGGTCTTCGATCAGAAGGTCCATTCCGCTCAGCTCCGAACGCTCAGACAGTAGGGACATTCCAACCATTCGTCCTCAAGGCCTGCCCCGCAGCTGCGGCAGGTGAGGGTGCTCAGGGCCCGGGCCCGTCGCTCCGATTCCAGGCCCGTGTCGGTGAGCAGCATCCGCTCCACCTCCTCAAGGGTGGTGAGCCCCTGCCGGACCAGGTCGAGGCCATAGCCCAGCAGCGTTTTCATGCCGCTTTCCAGGGCCAGGCGGCGCAGCTCCTCGGTGGTCGACCGCTTGGCCACGGCGGCGGAGAGGGTCTCGTTCATCCGCAGGATCTCGTAGACCCCCACCCGGCCCTTGTAGCCCCGCCCCTGGCAGGTGCTGCAGCAGCCCTCCGTGCCGGGCGACACCGTGTTGGCGCGGTAGAAGCTGATCTCGCTCTCATCGGAGGCCACCAGGCCGAACCGGGCCAGTTCGGCATTGTGGGGGTGGTAGGAAATCCGGCATTCGCTGCACAGGCGACGCAGCAGCCGCTGCGACACCACCCCCAGCAGCGAAGCGCTCACCAGGAAGGGCTCCATCCCCATCTCATCAAGCCGGGCGAAGGCGCTGGCGGCGTCGTTGCAGTGCAGGGTGGTGAGCACCAGGTGGCCCGTGAGGGCCGCCTCGATGGCGGTGCGCGCGGTTTCCAGGTCGCGGGTCTCCCCCACCAGCAGCACGTCCGGGTCCTGCCGCATGAAGGCGCGTAGGGCGGAGCTGAAGTCGTAGCCCTTCTCCCGGTTCACCTGGGTCTGGGTGATGCCCGTGAGGGTGTATTCGATCGGATCCTCGACGGTGGAGATGTTGATCGTGGGGTCGTTGCGTTCCGAGAGCAGGGCGTAGAGGGTGGTGGACTTACCGGAACCGGTGGGCCCGGTGACCAGGATCATGCCGAAGGGCTTGGAGCCGATGTCCCGCAGGGTGGCCCTGGCCTCGTCGTCGGTGATCAGGCTGTCCAGTCCCAGCTGGGTGGCGCCGCTGTCGAGCAGCCGCAGCACCACCTTCTCGCCGTAGCGGCCCGGCAGGGTGCTGACCCGGAAGTCCATGGTGCGGCCGCGGAAGTTGCGGCGGATCCGACCGTCCTGGGGCATCCGCCGCTCGGCGATGTCCAGGTCGGCCATGATCTTGAAGCGGGAGGTCACCGCCGGGATCAGGGTGCGGGGCAGCTTGTCGATGCTGCGCAGGACGCCATCCTGGCGGAACCGGATCAGCAGGCCGTCCTCCTGGGGTTCGACGTGGATGTCACTGGCGCCGGTGGTGAGCGACTCGATCAGAATCCGGTCCACCAGGCTCATCACCGGGGAGATCCCCTCGCCGGAGCTGCTGGCTTCGAGGTCTTCGGTTTCCGGTGCGATCTGCCCCTGCGGCGTGGCGGCCTGGCCCAGGTCGAGGTCGCGGAACAGGGACGTGTGCTCCGCTCCGGTGACCTGCGGACGCTGGGTGAGACCTTCTGATGGCATCGAGGGAAGGATCAGGAGCGAAGCCAGGGACCGAGGTGCGGGCTTCCACCGCTTGTGGAGGGGGCTCCTCGGCATTCAACATAACGGGATCGGACATCCCTGCCAGAACGCATGACCGGCGACATCACCCCCCCCCATGAGGAACGGATCGATCCCCGGGAGGGCGCGGTCGACGCGGCCCGGGTGGAGGAGCTCCTCGAGACCCTGCAGGTGACGGCTGACGGCGAAACGGATGCCCCGCCCGCTGGCGCGGCCTCCGAGCCCCCGCCATCCCCTGAGGGGGAAGCCGGCGATCGCCTCGGCCAGCTGGAGGCCGAACTGACCGCCCTGCGCAGTGAGAACGAGTCGCTGCGGGGCCAGTACATGCGCATCGCCGCCGACTTCGACAACTTCCGCAAGCGCCAGAGCCGCGACAAGGAAGACCAGCGCCTGCACATCACCTGCACGACCCTCAGCGAGATCCTGCCGGTGGTCGACAACTTCGACCGGGCCCGCCAGCAGCTCAATCCCCAGAGCGACGAGGCCCAGACCCTGCATCGCAGCTACCAGAACCTCTATAAACAGCTGGTCGATGTGTTCAAGCAGCTGGGGGTTTCGCCGATGCGGGTGGAAGGGGAACCCTTCGACCCCAGCCTTCACGAAGCCGTGCTGCGCGAACCCAGTGAGGACCACCCGGAGGATGTGGTGATCGAGGAGCTGCAGCGGGGCTACCACCTCGATGGCCGCGTGCTCAGGCACGCCCTGGTCAAGGTGTCCATGGGCCCCGGTCCGGCCGGTGGGGCCAGCCCCTCTGAGGCCCCGGCCCCCCCCAGTGAGGGGCAATCCGACTGATGGCCGACTATTACGACCTGCTCGGTGTCAGCCGGGACGTGGATGCCGACAGCCTCAAGAAGGCCTACCGGCGCCTGGCCCGCCAGTACCACCCGGACGTCAACAAGGACCCGGCTGCGGAAGATCGTTTCAAGGAGATCGGCCGGGCCTATGAGGTGCTCAGCGATCCCCAGGCCCGGGCCCGCTACGACCAGTTCGGCGAGGCCGGCCTGGGCGGGGGTGGTGGCATGCCAGACATGGGCGACATGGGGGGCTTCGCCGACCTGTTCGAAACCTTCTTCAGTGGTTTCGGTGGGGCCGGTGGTCCTGCCGCCGGCGGTGCCCGCCGCCGCGGACCGCGCCAGGGCGACGACCTGCGCCTCGATCTCACGATCAGCTTCAGCGAGGCGGTGTTCGGCACCGAGAAGGACGTCCAGATCCGCCACCTCGAAACCTGCACCACCTGCAGCGGCTCGGGGGCCAAGGCGGGCAGCGGCCCCACCACCTGCGGCACCTGCGGCGGCGCCGGCCAGGTGCGGCGGGCCACCCGCACCCCCTTCGGCAACTTCACCCAGGTGGCGCCCTGCCCCACCTGCGAAGGCACCGGCCAGGTGATCGCCGATCCCTGCTCCGCCTGCGGCGGCCAGGGCCTGCAGCAGGTCCGCAAGAAGCTGCGCATCAACATTCCCGCCGGTGTCGACTCGGGCACCCGTCTGCGGGTCGGCCAGGAAGGCAACGCCGGCCAGCGGGGCGGGCCTGCGGGTGACCTCTATGTGTTCCTCACGGTCCAGGCCCATCCGCACCTGCGCCGGGACGGGGTCACGATCCACTCGGAGGTCTCGCTCAACTACCTCCAGGCGATCCTGGGCGACACGATCGAGGTGGAGACCGTCGACGGTCAGGAGCCCCTGGAGATCCCCCCCGGCACCCAGCCCGGGGCGGTGATCACCCTGCAGGGCAAGGGCATTCCGCGCCTGGGCAATCCCGTGGCGCGTGGCAACCACCAGTTCACCATCAAGGTGCAGCTGCCCACCAAGCTCAACGGTGAAGAGCGGCAACTGCTCGAGCAGCTGGCCGGACACCACACCAGCAAGGGCCAGCGCCACCACCACAAGAGCGGCCTGTTCGGCGGCCTGTTCGGTTGAACGACCCGGTGACCCTCGATCTGCGGGGCACCGCCTGCCCGGTGAACTTCATCCGGGCCCGGCTGGCGCTCGAAACAGTGCCGGCGGGGGGGTGGCTCCAGATCGATCTGGACCGTGGCGAGCCGGAGCTGATGGTGGCCGAAGGCCTGCGCTCCGAGGGGCACGCCGTGGAACTGGTTGTCCCTTCGCCGTTGGCCCCGGGGGACGGGGTGCGGCTTCGTGTGCAACGGGATGGGGGCTGAGCCGCTGCCGGGTCGGGTGGTGGCCCTGCAGGCGAACTACTGCCTGGTGGATCTGGATGGGCCCTCCGAGCTCGGCCCAGATGGTCGCCTGCTGTGCACCCGCCGCACACGCCTCGACAAGAGCGGCCTGCAGGTCTGCGTCGGTGACCGGGTGACGGTGGCGTCCGTTGACTGGCGGGCACGGCGGGGATCGGTCGTGGGCCTGGAACCCCGCCAGAGCCTGTTGCAGCGGCCGGCGGTCGCCAACGTGAGCCGGGTGGTGGTGGTGGTGTCCCTGGCGGAGCCGGGCCTCGATCCCCTGCAGCTGACGCGCTTCCTGATCACCGCGGAGGCCACCGGCCAGCCGGTGCAGGTGGTGCTGAGCAAGGCCGACCTGTTGCCGGCGGCCGCGGTGGCGGCGTGGTGCCGCCGGCTGGAGGGCTGGGGCTACGCCACGGTGGCGCTCTCCACCCACACCGGGGCGGGCCTGGTGGCCCTGCGCAGCCAGCTGAGCCAGCCGGGCATCGCCGTGCTCTGCGGCCCCTCCGGCGTGGGCAAGAGCAGCCTGCTCAATGCCCTGGCCCCCGCCCTGGAGCTCCGCGTCGCCGCCGTGTCCGGACGCCTGCGCCGGGGACGCCACACCACGCGGCATGTCGAACTGTTTCCGCTGGCGCCGGGGGCCCTGGTGGCGGATTCGCCGGGCTTCAACACCCCCGCCCTGCCCAGCGATCCCCAGACCCTCGCCGCCGCCTTCCCGGAGCTGCTGGCCCGGCTCAGGGCTTCCCCCTGCCGGTTCGCCAACTGCCGTCATCAGGGGGATCCCGGCTGCGCCATGGGGGACAGCTGGGACCGCCATGGCCTCTATGGGCGCTGCCTGGAGGAGGTGGAGGCCCTGGCGGGAGTCCGCTCCCGTGGTGGCCAGGGCCGCCATGGGGAAGGGGGGATGCGTCAGCGGGGCGACCGCCTCGAGCCCCTGCTCGACCCCCAGCTGCGCCGCTCCTCCCGCAGCACCCGCCGTCAGGCGCTGGATGGGGAGCTCAGTTCCCCAGACCGGGAAGATTCAGATCCAGACCGCCGGTGAGGGTTTCCATCCGCTCGCGCATGGTGGTGGTGGAGACCTCGTAGGCCTTGCAGAGGGCCGCCAGCACGGCCGCCTCAACGGCTTCGGCCGGTTCGCTGAGCAGTTCGGGGCTCAGCTCGACCCGCAGGGGCTGCTGGTTGCCGGTGAGCCAGACGCTGGCACGACCCTCGGGATCGCTGCCCTGCAGTTCCATCGCATCGAGCTCTTCCTGGAGCTTCTGGGCGTCCTGCTGAATCTGCTGGGCCTTGCGGAAGGCCTCGGTCAGCTGTCCGAAATTGGGAAGTCCGAATCCGGCCATGCCAGGGAGTCATCGTTGGAGGCCAGGCTAGAACCCCAGCCGTTTGACCTCGGGGTGCAGCCGCACGCCGCGGCCCTCCAGCACCCGCTGCTGCACCAGCCGGATCAGGGCGTCGATGTCGGCGGCGGTGGCGGAGCCGGTGTTGACGATGAAATTGGCGTGGATCGGCGACACCTGGGCATCACCGATGCTCAGCCCCTTGAGGCCGAGGGATTCGATCAGCTGGCCCGCCTTGAGCGGCTCGGGGTTGCGAAAGACGCTGCCGCAGCTGGGTTGCTGGTAAGGCTGGCTGCTGGTGCGGCTGTGCAGGTTGGCGCTGGTGCGCGCCGTGATGAGGGCCGGATCGTGGCCGGGCTCCAGCCGGAACCGGGCCGAAAGCACCAGCAGCGGTTCGTCCTGCAGCCGGCTGTGGCGGTAGGCGAAGGCCAGATCGGCGGCCGCCAGCCGGAAGGGGGCCTCGGGCCGGCGGGGATCCAGCACCCACACCGAGTCCAGCCACTCCGCCGTGCAGCCCCCCTGGGCGCCGGCGTTCATCACCACGGCCCCACCCACCGTGCCGGGGATGCCCACGGCCCACTCCAGCCCCCGCAGGCCGCTCCTGGCGGCCTTGCGGGCCAGGGTGGGGAGCGGTTCGCCCGCCTCCGCCTCCACCCAGCCCTCGCCCGGATCCAGCCGGCTGCCCTGCAGGCGGCGGTTGCAGAGGGTGAGGCCGTCGAGGCCGCCGTCGGCGATCAGCAGGTTGGAGCCGGCGCCGATGCAGCGGAAGGGCAGGCCCGCGGCCGCCGCCCAGGCGGCGTGGGCAATCAGCGCCTCCTGCTCGGCGGGTTCGGCGAACCAGGCGGCGGGTCCGCCCACCTTCCAGGTGGTGAACTCCCGCAGGCAGACCGATGGGCGGGGTTGGCTGGACGGGGCGGCGACCATCCCCTCAGGCCACCAGTGCCGAGGGGCGCTCGTGTTCGTCGAGGGCCCCCAGGCGGTCCCAGAGGCTGTTGACGTCGCCGGCCCCCATGGCCAGCACCAGGTCGCCCGGGCCGGTGCCGCTGGCCACCAGCTCCGCCAGCGCCTCCATGCTGGCCGCCACCGCCACCGGCAGGTCGGGGGCGAGGGCCCGCACCGCTTCGGCCAGGGCCGGGCTGGAGACCCCCGCCATCGGGGCCTCGCCGGCGGCATAGAGCGGCGCCAGCAGCACGGCATCGGCGTGGGCCAGGGCGGCGGCGAAGTCGTCCAGGAACTGGGCGGTACGGGTGTAGCGATGGGGCTGGAACACCGCCACCAGCCGGCGGGGCACCAGCGGCAGCGGGCTGCGGCCGCTCTCCACCATCAGCCGGGCCATGGCCAGGGTGGCCGCCACTTCGCTGGGGTGGTGGGCGTAGTCGTCGACGATCGCCCGGTCGTGCCACAGGCCGCGGCAGTCAAAGCGACGCCCGGGGGGACGCAGGCCAGCCACCGCCTGGCGCAGGTCGGCGAAGGGCACCCCTTCGAGCCGGCAGGCCGCCATCGCCGCCACGGTGTTGCTCAGGTTGTGGCGGCCGGGCAGGGGCACCTCCAGGGTGCCCAGGGCCACCCCCTGCTCGTACCAGGTGGCCAGGGTGCCGTCTCCCCGCTCCTCCAGGGGGATGGCGGCGAAGTCGATCCCCTCGCTGCTGCGCGTCGACCACCAGCTGGAGGCCTGGAAGTGCTCCCGCAGCACCGGGCAGTCCCGGTTGGCCAGCAGGGTCGTGCAGCCGCTCGAGAAGCGCTGCAGGGTGGCCACCAGGGAGGCCAGGTCCGGGTAGTGGTCGGTGTGGTCGAGTTCGATGTTGGTGAGCAGCCCGAGCCGGGGGTTGAACTTCACCAGGGACCCGTCCGACTCGTCGGCTTCGGCCACCAGCAACCGCCCCTGGCCATGGCGGCCGTTGCTGCCGAAGGCCGGCACGATGCCCCCGATCACGGCGGTGGGGTCCTCACCGACCGCCTCCAGCAGGGTGGCGATCAGGGTGCTGGTGGTGGTCTTGCCGTGGCTGCCGGCCACGGCGATCGACGGCTGGTCATTGATCAGGGCTGCCAGCACGTCGGAGCGGTGCACGATCGCCAGCCCGCGGCGACGTGCCTCGGCCAGCTCCGCGTTGTCGGCGGGCACCGCCGAGCTGATCACCACCATGGGGGCGTCTTCGGACGCCATCACCGCGGCGATGGTGGCGGCGGTCTGCTCCTGGAAGACCCGCACCCCGGAGGTCCGCAGCCGCTCGAGCACGGGGCTGGGACGGGGATCGGAGCCGCTCACCAGGAAGCCCCGTTCCGACAGGATCCCCGCCAGGGCGGACATGCCGATCCCTCCGGCCCCGATGAAATGGAGCGGCTGACGGCGATCAAGCTTCGGGATCAAGGCGGACTCCAGGCCTTGCCGAAAATAACGGCAGGTCCCCCCTCCCCCCCTTGCGGGATACTGCGCTTTGCCGACCGTCCGATCCGGGCCCTGTGGCTGCGGGAAAGTGCAGGACCCCATTTCTGTATGATCGGCAGCCAAAATCTCCCTTTCCTAGCGGGTTCCACCGCTTTCTGCCATGACCTTGCGCGTTGCGATCAATGGATTTGGCCGAATCGGTCGGAACTTCATGCGCTGCTGGCTCAGCCGCGGTGAGAACACCGGCATCGAAGTCGTCGGTCTGAACGACACGTCCGATCCGAAGACCAACGCCCACCTGCTGCAGTACGACACGATGCTTGGCCACATCCGCAATGCGGAAGTGAGCTACACCGACGACACCATCGTCGTCAATGGCAAGCCGATCAAATGCTTCTCCGATCGCAATCCCCTCAACCTCCCCTGGAAGGAGTGGGGCGTGGATCTGGTCATCGAAGCCACCGGCGTTTTCATCGATCAGAAGGGGGCCGGTAAACACATCGAGGCCGGCGCCAGAAAGGTGCTGATCACGGCTCCCGGTAAGGGCGAAGGCGTCGGCACCTTCGTGGTGGGCGTGAACGCCGACCAGTACCGCCACGAGGATTACGACATCATCAGCAACGCCAGCTGCACCACCAACTGCATGGCGCCGATCGTCAAGGTTCTCGACCAGAGCTTTGGGATCGTCAAGGGAATGATGACCACGACCCACAGCTACACCGGTGACCAGCGCATCCTCGATGCCAGCCATCGCGATCTGCGTCGTGCCCGTGCCGCTGCGGTCAACATCGTTCCCACCTCCACCGGCGCCGCCACGGCCGTGGCGCTCGTTTACCCGCCGATGAAGGGCAAGCTCAACGGCATCGCCCTGCGCGTGCCCACCCCGAACGTTTCGGTGGTTGACCTCGTCCTCGAAATCAGCCGTGGCACCACCAAGGAGGAGGTCAATTCCGTTCTTGAGGAAGCCTCGAAGAATGGGATGAAGGGGATCATCAAGTACTGCGATCTCCCCCTGGTTTCCACCGACCACGCCGGCACCGATGAATCCACGATTGTGGATGCCGACCTCACCTTGGTGATGGGCGAGAACATGGTCAAGGTGATTGCCTGGTACGACAACGAGTGGGGCTACAGCCAGCGCGTCGTCGACCTGGCCGAAGTGGTGGCCCGCAACTGGAAGTGAGCCTGGGGCCTGGTTCAGCCGAAATGCTGGAAGCTGGCTGACGGGGCGGCGATCCGGCCGCCTCCGTCCGACCAGGCCAGGGGGCCTTCCGCTCGGCGGGTTTCAAGACGGCCGACTCGGCGGCTCCCTGGCAGCTGCCCCAGCAGGGCGGCCGCCCAGGCGGGCTCAAGGGCCAGCACCAGCTCGAAATCCTCGCCTCCCCAGAGGCACCAGTCCTCGGCGGCGGCCAGGCCCTCCAGTTCCGGTGCCAGGGGAAGCGCCGCACGCTCGATCAGGGCCGTGCAGCCGCTCGCCAGCGCCAGGCAGCTCGCCGCCGCCGCCAGACCGTCGCTGCTGTCGCAGCCGGCCACACGCCAGGGCAAGGCCCCTGGCCGGCTGGCGCCCAGGGCCGCCACCGCATCGAAGCGGGGCACGGGCCGCCGGTGGGCGCTGATCGCCTTCTCCTGCACCGCCGGCGCCAGGGCCGGGAGCCCCTCGCCCAGCAGCAGGGCCAGGCCCAGGCGGCTCAGGCCATGGGCGCCGCTGCACACCAGCTGATCGCCCGGTCGTCCATCGCCGCGGCGGATCGGCCCACCGTGGCCGCCCTCGAGCCGGCCGAGGGCGGTGATGGCCAGCAGCCGCTGACGGCCGCCGCTGCAGTCGCCGCCCAGCAGCACGCCCCCATGGGCGTGCAGCAGCTGCGTCAGCCCGGCATAGGCCTGCTCCACCCAGGCCCATGGGGTGTCCCCCGGGGCCACCAGGCCCACGGTGAGCCCCACGGCGTCGCGGCAGCCCATGGCCGCCAGGTCGGAGAGGTTGGCGGCGGCGGCCCGCCAGCCCACGTCCCCGGCGCCCATGGTGGCGGCGCTGAAATGGACGTCCTCCACCAGCACGTCGGTGTTCAGCACCAGCTGAAGATCGCCCCCGCCGGTCGGGCCGAGCAGGTCCGGACCCAGCAGGGCGGCGTCATCGCCGAACTGGCCCCGGGGGGCGAAGGCGCCGAGGCGCCGGATCAGCTCCGTTTCCCCCAGCTCTGCCAGGGTGGGCCCCTCAGGCATGGGGGCGCAGGTTGTCGGCCCCTTCGATCACCGTCGCCTTGACGATGCCGTCATCGGCGGTGAGCTCCTCGAGCACATCCAGGCCATCCACCACGTAGCCGAAGGCGGCGTAGCGCCCGTCGATCAGGTTGAGGCCGGCGGGGGTGAGTTCCGGCTCGAACAGGAACAGGAAGAACTGGGAGGAGCCGTCGCCCAGGGCCTCGTCGGAGTGGGCCCATCCCAGGGTGCCCTTGCTGGCGAAGGGCAGCACCGGTTCGGCCTTGAACATCCCCAGATCCTCGAAGGTCTGGTTGTAGAAGGGGGCCTCCTCACCGGGCACCTTGATTTCCAGGGGCACCTGGCGCTCCTTCTTGGTGGCCGGATCCACGTAGCCCGTCAGCGGGCCGGCGGGATCACCGGTCTGCAGCACGTAGAAGTCCTCGGCGCGGTTGAAGGGCAGGCCGTCGTAGAAGCCTCGCTGGGCCAGATCGACGAAGGCGCCGGCGGTCAGGGGCGCGTTGTATCCGTCGACGACGGTGATCAGGTCGCCTTTGGTGGTGGTCAGCCGCACGGTGGCGCGGCCCAGCAGCCGCGGCAGCGCATCGAACTCAGGCGGGATGGTGAAGGGGAAGTCCCCCACCAGCAGTCCTTCGGCGCGGCCGATGGCGGCGAGGGCTTCCCGGCGGGCCGCCAGGAACCCGTCCCGGTCCTGGGCCTCGCCCGCGGCGGCCAGCTCCTGCAGATGGGTGCCGGCGTCGGTGAGCAGGGCCTCGGCGGTGGCCCGGTCGGCGGGGTCGAAGCTGGCCAGGATGCGCTCGCGGCTGCTGCCCAGCTGGGATTCGGCCCGGCGCACGGAGCCGGTCAGGCTGGTCCAGCGCTTGGCCCTCAGATCGTCGCTGGTGTCCTCCAGCCGGTGCTGCAGCTTCTGAAGATCGCCCTGCTCGATGGGCAGGGCATTGCGCAGCAGGGCGGTGGGATCGCTGACGGCGTTGCCCTGGGGCAGGTAGGCCCAGGCGGCGGGGACCGCGAGCAGCAGGGTCAGCAGCAGGGCCAGGCTGGCCCCCAGCGTGGTGGTGAACCCGAAGGGCCCGCGTCGCCGGTCCATGCTTCCCTTGTGACTGCCTGGACTTTGGCACAACCGGCCCTGGCTCCCCTGCCCCGGCTCAAGGGTGGGCCTGTAGCCAGACGTACAATCCCCCGATCCGATCCGCCGGAATGATCTCCAGCAACGACTTTCGTACCGGCACAACGATCGAACTGGATGGCCAGGTCTGGCGCGTCGTCGAGTTCCTGCATGTCAAGCCAGGCAAGGGCTCGGCCTTCGTGCGCACCAAGCTCAAGGGCGTGCAGAGCGGCAACGTGGTGGAGAAGACCTTCCGCGCCGGGGAGACCATGCCCCAGGCCCAGCTGGAGAAAGCGACCCTCCAGCACACCTACATGGAGGGCGACGATTACGTCTTCATGGACATGGCCTCCTACGAGGAGACCCGGCTGACCGCCAAGCAGATCGGTGACGGCCGCAAGTACCTCAAGGAAGGCATGGAGGTGAGCGTGGTCTCCTGGAACGGCAAGCCCCTGGAGGTGGAGCTGCCCAATTCGGTGGTGCTCGAAGTCACCCAGACCGACCCGGGCGTCAAGGGTGACACCGCCACCGGCGGCACCAAGCCCGCCATCGTCGAGACCGGCGCCCAGGTGATGGTGCCCCTGTTCATCACCATCGGCGAGAAGATCAAGGTCGACACCCGCACCGACAGCTATCTGGGCCGGGAGTCCTGATCGCCATGCAGCTCGATCACGACCAACTGCGCCAGTTGCTGGCCCTGCTCGGGGACAGCGACATTCAGGAGCTCAAGCTCGAGGGCGACGACTTCCGCCTGGAGGTGCGCCGCAACCTGCCGTCTCCCGCACCGGCCACCGTCACCATGGTGCAGGCCCCGGCCGGGCCGCCACCCCTGGCCCCCGTGCCCGCCGCCCCTGCCGGTGCAGCCGCCCCCGGCCCTTCGGCTCCCCCCCCTCCGGCCGCCTCGGTGCGCAGCGATCTGCAGGCCGTCACCGCCCCGATGGTGGGCACCTTCTACCGCTCCTCCGCGCCGGGCGAGGCCCCCTTCGTGGAGGTGGGCAGCCGCATCAGCGCCGGTCAGCCGGTGTGCATTCTTGAGGCGATGAAGCTGATGAACGAGCTGGAGTGTGAATTCAGCGGCGAAGTGGTGGAGATCCTGGTGGAGAACGGCACCCCGGTGGAATTCGGTCAGGTGCTGATGCGGATCAAGGCCGGCTAACCCAGTTCCCAGGCGGTGCGGATCGCCGCCGCCATGCTGTCGGCCCGGGCCACGCCCCGGCCGGCGATGCCGAAGGCGGTGCCGTGGTCGGGGGAGGTGCGCAGGAAGGGCAGCCCCAGGGTGGTGTTGACGGCGGCGTCGAAGGCCAGCAGCTTCACGGGGATCAGTCCCTGGTCGTGATAGAGCGCCAGGTAGCCGTCGGCCCCGTCACCCTCCCCTTTCCAGGCCGCCGCCGCCTCCAGCCAGCAGGTGTCCGGCGGCATGGGCCCCTCCAGCCGCGCCTCCGGATGCCGCTCCTGCCACTGCCGCAGGGTGGGGATCAGCCAGTCCTGCTCCTCCCGGCCCAGATGGCCCCCTTCCCCGGCATGGGGGTTGAGCCCCGCCACCACCAGCCGCGGCCGGTCCTCGAAGCGCCGGCAGAAGGCCAGCAGGGCGTCCAGCCGCCGGCTCACCAGCTCCGGAGTCAGCCGGCCGCTCACCTCGGCCAGCGGGATGTGGGTGGTGGCCAGAAGGGTGTTGAGCCGCCAGCCGCCCCCGGGGGCCAGGGCGGTGAACAGCATGCCGGCGTCGCCGCTGCCGGTGAGTTCCGCCAGCCGCTCCGTCTGGCCGGGGTAGGCATGGCCGGCCGCCTGCCAGCTGGCCTTGGCGATCGGGGCCGTCACCAGGGCCCGGCCGCCGCCGGCCCCCACCAGCGCCACGGCCCGGGTCAGCCAGGCGAAACCCGCGGCTCCGGCGGCGGCACTGCTGACCCCTGGGACGACCGGCTGCTCCAGGGGTACGTCCTCCATGGCGAAGTCGCCGGGGTCGGCCAGGGGGGCGTCGCTGCAGGTCAGCAGGTGCCGGTGGCAGTCCCGCAGCCAGCGGCCGCAGCCCACCAGCACCACCTCCTGGTCGGCGGGGCGCGGCTGGGCGAGGGCCTTGAGGGTCACTTCGGCGCCGATGCCGGCGGGATCCCCCAGGGCGATGACAAGGCGATCCGCTGTAGTTTTCATGCCATCGGGCGTTGTCGGGGTCGGTTCATGGTCCGTTTGCTGCTGCTGGGTGCGCTTCTGCTGGGTGGTGGGGTCGCCTTCCGCAATGAGTGGGTCGTGGTGGACTGGCAGAAGATCGGCAAGGACACCGGCGTCTCGTCCATGATCGACACGTCGATCTTCGGCTCTCAGAAGAAGTCTCCGCTGCAGGACGACAGGCCCTCCCGGTAGGTGGGATAGAGCAGGCGGTAGCCGAGGTCCTCCCGGAGCCGCCGGCTGCTGGCCCGACGATTCTCGCTCCAGAAGCTGCGGGCCATGGGTCCCAGGCTGGGTGCCACGTCCACGTAGCGCTGCACCTCCGGCAGTCGGCAGCCCAGCAGGTGGGCGGCCAGGCCCAGGATCTCGCTGGAGGGGCAGGGGCAGGTGTCCGCCAGGATCAGGGTGTCCGGCCTTGCCTGGGGCGCAAGGGCGATGGTGTGCAGCACGGCCCCGACGATGTCGTCGACGTGCACCCGGGAGAACACCTGGCCAGGTTTGTGGATCAGCCGCGCCGTGCCGTTGCGCAGGCTCAGCAGCGGATTGCGGCCGGGGCCGTAGATGGCGGGCAGCCGCAGCAGCTGCACCGGCAGGCCGCTGCGGCGCCAGGCCTGCTCACAGGCCAGCCGGGCCCGGCTCCGTTCCAGCAGGGGTTGGGTGGGGCTCGTCTCGTCCACCCAGGCGCCGCCGCTGTCGCCGTAGACCCCGGTGGTGGAGAGGTAGCCCACCCAGGCCGGATCCAGGCGCTGCAACGTCGCCTCCAGCGACTCCAGCACCGGATCCCGGCCGCCGGCATTGGGGGGGATCGTCACCAGCACGTGGCTGACTCCGGCCAGGTCCGCCGGGGTGGGCAGCGCCCCCTGGTCAGGATCGAAGTGCAGCCAGCCCGGGTCATTGCCGCCGGGGGAGGGCTGGCGGTGGGTGAGCAGCACCGGCACGCCGGCCGCCTCCAGCGCCTGGGCCACACGCCGGCCGGTGTAGCCCCCGCCGAGCACCAGCAGCCGGCCGATGGCGGCGGCGGCAGCGGCAAGCGCCGGGTGTTCGATCGGCGCGGCAGCGACCGCCGGGTTGACAGATTGCGTCGACATCAGTACACCTGTATCACTGTCTGATCCCCATCCCGTGACCGCTTCTTCCTTCCAGGCCAGTCTCCCTGTCGGCCTCGCACCGGTGGCCCGTGCGCGGGCCACCATGCCCCTGCGGTTGGCCGTCGGGCTGGTGCTCGGAGCCGTGTTGCTGGCGCCGGAGCAGCCCCGCGATCAGGAGGCCATCTGCCACCGCCACAACGGCGTGGAGGCCTGCCGGGTCTGGTGAGTCACTTCGGCCTCGGCCGCCGAGGCGGTCTCCGCTTCAACGGGCGCCACCCACTGCAGCAACCGCAGCGCCAGGCGCAGGTCGCCGTCGGTCCAGGCCCGCAGGGCCATCGCCCGGCGTGGGTCGTAGAAGGGCTGGCCTCGGTACCAGGTGAAGGCATCACTGTCTCCCGTGCGGCCGTTGCAGCCCAGGCAGGCCGGCACACAGTTTTCGGTGATGCTCTGGCCACCGCGGCTCAGCGGATGCACGTGGTCGATGGATTCGGAGGCCTCGCCGCAGTAGAGGCACCGACGACCAGTCATCCGGTGCAGCGACTGTCGCCATCGTCGCGCTCGCAGCTTGGGGCAGAGATCTTCGAGAAAGACTCCATCCCTGGCCTGCATCAGCGCGCCTCGGTTGGCGGAAGTTTGCCCTCAGCGCCCCGGGTGTCAATGTGTTCTTGATTGCTTTTTGCCGCATTGGCCACCCCCCTGGTGCAGATGCGCCTGGGCGCCTCGGGTCTGATCGAAGTCGTCAGTCCCTTCGATGCGGTGACCCAGGCGCAGCTGCGGGCCATCCGCCCCCGGGGCCAGTGGCTCAGCCGCCGGGGCTGCTGGCAGTTTCCCCTCGAGGCCGCCGCCGCGTTGCAGCAGCAGTGCGCCGGCCGCTTCCCGGTCACGCCGGAGCTGGAGCAGTGGTTCGCCTGGCTTTCGCAGCCCATGCCCCCCCTGCCCCCGCACCGGGCGCTGGTGGCGGCGGCTGCCGCCGACGAGGAGATGCCCGATGGCCGCCAGCTGTTCCGCCACCAGCGGCAGGCGGTGCGCTGGTTGCTGGCCCGGCGCGGGGCCGTGCTGGCCGATGCGATGGGCCTCGGCAAGACCCTCAGCGCCCTGGTGGCCGGTCGGGCCCTGGTGCGCCTGGCCGACTGCCGGCTGGTGGTGGTGGCCCCGGCTGGGCTGCATCACCACTGGCGCCAGGAGGCGGCGGGGCTGGGTCTGCGGCTGGAGCTGCACAGCTGGGCCCGGCTGCCCGCCGAGCTGCCGGACGCCGGCACGGTGCTGATCGCCGATGAGGCCCACTTCGCCCAGACGATCCACGCGGCCCGCACCCAGGCGTTCCTGCGCCTGGCCCGCCATCCGCGCCTGCGGGCGATCTGGCTGCTCTCCGGTACACCGATGAAGAATGGCCGGCCGGTCCAGCTGTTTCCCCTGCTGGCCGCCATCGGCCATCCCCTGGGGGCCGACCAGCGCCACTTCGAGGAGCGCTACTGCCAGGGGCACTGGCGCGAGCAGGGGGGGCGGCGGATCTGGCAGGCCAGCGGCGCCAGCCAGCTCGAGGAACTGCAGCGGTTGGTGCGGCCCCTGGTGCTGCACCGCCGCAAGGGGCAGTGCCTCGACCTGCCGCCCAAGCAGCGGCTGGAGCGGCCCGTGAGGCTCGAGTCCGCCGAGGCCGAGGCCTTCGAGCAGGCCCTGCAGGAGCGGATCGACGACTACCGCCGCCGGGCCTGGGCCGGTGAGGTGCGCCGCGATGCCGAAGCCCTGGCCGTGTTCACGGCCCTGCGCCAGATCGCTTCGCGCCACAAGCTGGCCGCCACCACCGAACTGGTGGCCGACCTGCGCGGCCGCGGCGAGGCGGTGGTGGTGTTCACGGCCTTCGTGGCCACCGCCCTGGCCCTGCACCGGCAGCTCGGCCAGGGGCAGGATGGCGGCCCCCTGGTCGGCGCCGTGCCCCCGGCCCGGCGGCAGAGGCTGGTGGATGCCTTCCAGTCGGGGCGCAGCCCCGTGCTGATCGCCACCTACGGCACGGGGGGCCTGGGCTTCACCCTGCACCGGGCCCGCCACGTGGTGCTGGTCGAGCGGCCCTGGACCCCGGGCGACGCCGAGCAGGCCGAAGACCGCTGCCACCGGATCGGCATGGGCGCCGCGCTCACCAGCCACTGGCTGCAACTGGGCATCGCCGACCGGCTGGTGGACGACCTGATCGCCAGCAAGGCCGAACGGATTTCCCTACTGCTGCAGCGCCAGCCGGCCCTGCCGGCGCTGGTGCGTCAATGGCTCGAGACCGTGTAGGGGGCGGCCTGACTCAGCCCCCCGGTCGGGCGGGTTCGTCCTCGCGACAGCTGCGTTGCCGCACCTCCAGGTCCTGGCGCAGGATCGGATCCAGCTTGCCCTTGGGCACCGCGGCGGCCAGGGTGGTGGCCTGGGCGATGTCCCGACAGGCGGCGACGGTGTTGCCGGCCAGGGTGTGCAGCAGGAACCGTTCGTTCAGGGGGCCGGGATCCTTCGGGAAGGCCGCCACCACCTTGTCGCACTGCTGCAGGGCGCTGGGGAGGTCCTCCAGCTTCACGGTGCGCAGGCAGTCCTCCCGGGTGATCGGCCGCTCGGGCAGGGGCTGCTCAACGCAGCCGCCGACCAGGAGGGCCGGCAGCAGCAGGAGGAGCGGCCGGCGTTGCCGGCGTGGGACGGGGGTGTGCCGGCCGGCCAGCTCAGTTGTAACGCTCACTCCGGGTCATGCCGCTGCCACCAGCCTTACCATCCCCGACGACCGAGATGGCGGTGGGGCTGGGTTCGGGACTGGTCGCGGTGCTTCCGGGGGTGCGCGGCGCATACAGATCGCCCAGGAACCGGCCGCAATCGGGAAAGGTGCCGGGATTCTGAACCACAGCTTCGGTGATCATCACCGCGGCATGTTCAGGAGAGGTCTTGAACAGACCGGCGCTCTGGCGCTTGATCAGGGCATAGGAGGCCGTCCAGCTGACTTCGTGGACGTTGCCGTTGTTGCGCATGAAGCAGTACACCTGGGCGCC
>NZ_JAGQBG010000069.1 GCF_024345515.1 Cyanobium sp. N5-Cardenillas | reverse complement strand
GCAGCCTCAACCTGTCGCCCGGACGCAGCCCACCCACACGGACCTGGCGTGGGGGGCCGTCGCCCAGCAGCAGCAGGGCATGGTCGGGCTGCAGAGCGCTGAGTTCCTCGATGGCCCGGCCGGTGCGGTAGCGGGCCCGCTCCTCCAGGAAGCGACCGGTGAGGACGAAACCCAGCAGCATCACCGGCTCGTTGAAGTAGCAGGGCCAGCCGCTGGCGGGCCACAGCCAGCCCACCAGGCTGGAGAGATAGGCGCTGGCCACCCCCAGCCCCACCAGGCTGTCCATGCCAGGCACCCCGGCCAGCGCCGAGCGCAGGCCCCGGATCAGGATCGGCCGGCCCGGCAGGGCCAGGGCGAGTGTGGCCACCAGGGCATGGAACCAGGGGCTGCCCAGCAGTTGCCCCGGACCCCGCCAGGCCAGCTGGCCCGCCTCCGCCAGGTGGCCCAGCCCGGAGACCAGCAGGAGCAGCAGGGCCACCAGCAGCTGGCGCCAGTGGCGCCACCACTGGTCGGCCTGACGCCGCTGCCGCTGGCTGGCCGGCTCCAGCTCCTGGGACCGCAGCCGGGCCTGGAAGCCCAGTCCTTCCAGGCTGCCCAGCAGGGCGGGCAGCGGGTCCAGCGCCACCCCATCGGGGCCGTCGCTGCTGGGCTCCAGGTCGACCCAGGCCGTGCGGGTGAGCAGGTTGACGCTGGCCTGGCGCACCCCCTCGGTCTGGAGCAGGCGCTGCTCGACAGCACGCACGCAGCCGCCGCACTTCATCCCCTCCACATCAAGGAGCAGGGGCTCGGCAGCGGTGGCAGGGGGGGTGGCGCTCACGCGGGGGTGCCGGGGCGATCACGGACCGGGGCCCCAGGCTAGGGAGCCGCCACCCCGGCGCCCGCGCCAACGCTCTCGCCGCGGACTGGCCGTCGCCCGCCCCCGGCCGCCCAAGGCAGGATGGGGGAACGATCCGGACCTGGACCCTTGCCCCGCTCGCAGCGCAACGACAACTTCATCGACAAGAGCTTCACGGTCATGGCCGACCTGATCGTCAAGCTGCTGCCGATCGATCCCAAGGCGAAGGAGGCCTACGTCTATTACCGCGACGGTCTGTCGGCCCAGAACGACGGCGACTACGCCGAGGCGCTCGAAAACTACGAAGAGGCCCTGAAGCTCGAGGAGAACAGCATCGACCGGGGCGAGATCCTCAAGAACATGGCGATCATCTTCATGAGCAACGGTGAAGAGGAGAAAGCCCTCGACTTCTACCGCCAGTCCCTGGACGCCAACGGCAACTCCCCCTCCTGTCTCAAGAACATGGGGCTGATCTATGAGAAGTGGGGCCGGCTGGCCGAGGAGACCGGTGACCAGGACGCCGCCGACCGCTGGTTCGACGAGGCCGCCGCCTACTGGACCAAGGCGGTGCGGCTCTACCCAGGCGGTTACCTGGACATCGAGAACTGGCTCAAGTCCTCCGGCCGCAGCAACGTCGACGTCTACTTCTGAGCGAGCCGGGCTCAGTCCCCGTCGGCGGGGTTGACCCCCAGGCCGGCCACCAGGGCCTCGGCCACCGTGGCCGCCTCCAGCAGCTGCAGGCCCAGGCCGGCGGCCACCGGCCCCAGGGCGCTGCCGCGGGGCACCACGGCCCGGACGAACCCCAGCCGGGCCGCCTCCTGCAGGCGCAGCTCCAGCTGGCCCACGGGCCGAAGCTGGCCGCCCAGACCCAGTTCCCCCAGCAGCACGGTGCCCGCCGGCAGGGTGAGGTCGCGGTAACTGGCCACCACGGCCGCCGCCACCCCCAGATCCGCCGCCGGCTCCTCCACCTCGAGGCCGCCGGCCACCGCGAGATAGCAGTCGAAGCGGGACAGGGGCAGGCCCATGTGCTTCTCCAGCACCGCCAGGATCTGGTGCAGGCGGTTGGTGCCGATGCCGGTGGCGGTGCGCCGCGGGCTGGCGTAGCTGGTGGGGCTGACCAGGGCCTGAACCTCCACCAGCAGCGAACGGGTGCCCTCGCAGGCGACGATCGTGGCGGTGCCCGGGCTGGGACCATCCCCGGCCAGGAACAGTTCGCTGGGGTTGCTCACCTCCACCAGACCGGCTCCCTGCATCTCGAACACCCCCAGCTCGTGGGTGGCACCGAAGCGGTTCTTGACGGCCCGCAGCAGCCGGTGGCTGGCGAAACGGTCCCCCTCGAAGGTGAGCACCGCATCCACCAGATGCTCGAGCACCTTGGGACCCGCCAGCATCCCCTCCTTGGTGACGTGCCCCACCAGCACCAGGGCGGTGTGCTGGCGCTTGGCGATCCGCTGCAGGGCGGCGGCACATTCCCGCACCTGGGACACCGAGCCGGGGGCACTGCCCAGTTCAGCGTCGTGCAAGGCCTGGATGCTGTCGATGATCGCCACCTCGGGCCGCAGGGTCTCCAGCTCCTGCAGCACCAGCTCCAGATCGGTCTCCGCCAGCAGGCGAAGCCCCTCGCCCTCGCCAGCCTCTGCCGCTTCGCCAGGGGCGTCCTCGGCCAGGCGCCGCCAGCGCAGCTTCACCTGCTGGGCCGACTCCTCCGCGCTCACGTAGAGCACCACGGCCCGGGAGGCCATGGCCCGGGCGCTCTGCAGCAGCAGGGTGCTCTTGCCGATGCCCGGGTCGCCCCCCAGGAGCACCAGCGAGCCGGGCACCAGGCCGCCCCCCAGCACCCGGTCCAGTTCGCCGTAGCCGCTGGCCAGGCGCTGCAGGGGCCGGTCGCCGACGGCCTGGATCGGTTCGGAACGGCTGGGACGGCCCGGTGCCGGCACCCCGGCGGCGTCCGGAGCGGCCGCGGCGGCCACCGGCCGCCGGCGGCGGTTGTCGCCGCTGGGCTCGCTCTGCTCCACCAACGTGTTCCAGCCACCGCAGCCGGAGCAACGGCCGAAGAACTGCCGCGTCCTGGCGCCACAGGCCTGGCAGACGAACGAGGAACCGGGACGGGCCAAGGGCAGCGGGCGGGGTGTATGAAGAAAGGTGGCGTTCGGTGAATTCGCGACCTTCCGGCCGGTTCAGTGGGTCGGAACCGTGTTGCATTCTCCGCGCCGCAATGACGGCCTCCCCCACCGCCAAAGAAACCATTCTCGTCGTCGATGACGAAGCCAGCATCCGCCGGATCCTTGAGACCCGGCTGTCGATGATCGGCTACCAGGTGGTCACCGCCAGCGATGGCGAGGAGGCCATCGAGGCGTTCCACCGCGTCCTGCCGGACCTCGTGGTCCTCGACGTGATGATGCCCAAACTCGACGGCTATGGCGTCTGCCAGGAGCTGCGCAAGGAATCGGACGTGCCGATCGTGATGCTCACCGCCCTCGGCGACGTGGCGGACCGCATCACGGGCCTCGAGCTCGGGGCCGACGACTACGTCGTCAAGCCCTTCAGCCCGAAGGAGCTGGAGGCGCGCATCCGCTGCGTCCTGCGCAGGGTTGAGAAGGACCCCGGCGCCGGGATCCCCAATTCCGGCGTGATCCAGGTGGGCGACCTGCGCATCGACACCAACAAGCGGCAGGTGTACCGGGGCGACGAGCGCATCCGGCTCACCGGCATGGAGTTCAGCCTGCTGGAGCTGCTGGTGAGCCGTTCCGGTGAGCCCTTCAGCCGGGGCGAGATCCTCAAGGAGGTGTGGGGCTACACCCCCGAGCGTCACGTGGACACCCGCGTTGTGGATGTCCACATCTCGCGGCTGCGCTCCAAACTGGAGGATGATCCAGCCAACCCCGAGCTGATCCTCACGGCCCGGGGCACCGGCTATCTGTTCCAGCGCATCGTTGAACCCGTTGCCACCGAAGGATCCTGAAGGCGGAGGGCGCGACGGACGCCGCTTCGCCTCCAACCGCCCCAAACCCAACCGCACGATCCGCCGCCTGGTGATCTGGTACCGGCGCAATGCCGCCGTCACCAGCCTGGTGGGCACCGCCACGGCCACGGCCTCGGGGGCAGCCTCGGGGGCGGTCTCGGTGGCGGGCAGCATGGCCGGCGCCGCCACCAACGTGGCGGGCTCCGTGCTGCAGCCCCTGGTCTTCGATCCGCTGCGGCGCCTCCAGCAGGGGGGCCACAGCGGCGGCGGCATCGATGACCGGCAGCGCCTCTGGGTCGCCGTCGACGGCATGGGCGGGGACCATGCCCCTGGGCCGATCCTGGAGGGATGCCTGCGGGCCGTGGGTCTGCTGCCCCTGCGCATCCGCTTCGTGGCTGAGCCGGAGCCGCTGCGTCAGGCGGTGGCGGCGATGGGCCTGGGCCACGACCTCGAGGAGGCTGTGCAGCGCGGCCTGATCGAGCTGGTGCCCAGCGGGCCCACGGTGGGCATGCACGAGGAGGCCACGGTGGTGCGCCGCAAACGCGACGCCAGCATCAACGTGGCCATGGACCTGGTCAAGAAGGGCGACGCCACCACCGTTTATTCCGCCGGCAACTCCGGTGCCGTGATGGCCGCCGCGATCTTCCGCCTCGGCCGGCTGGCCGGCATCGATCGGCCCGCCAGCGGCGCCCTGTTTCCCACCAAGGACCCCAGCCAGCAGGTGCTGGTGCTCGACGTGGGGGCCAACATGGACTGCAAGCCCGAATGGCTGCACCAGTTCGCCCTGCTCGGGAACATTTACAGCCGCGACGTGCTCCAGGTGAAGCGGCCCCGCATCGGCCTGGTCAACATCGGCGAGGAGGAGTGCAAGGGCAACGACCTCTGCCTGCGCACCCATCCGCTGCTGGCGGGGGACGAGCGCTTCGTGTTCGCCGGCAACTGCGAGGGGCGCGACATCCTCTCCGGGGATTTCGACGTGGTGGTCTGCGATGGCTTCACCGGCAACGTGCTGCTGAAGTTCCTCGAATCGGTGGGCAGCGTCCTGCTGGACGTGCTGCGGGCCGAGCTGCCGCGGGGTCGCCGGGGCAAGGTGGGGTCGGCGTTCCTGCGCAGCAACCTGGTGCGGATCAAGAAGCGCCTCGACCACGCCGAGCACGGCGGCGCCCTGCTGCTCGGGGTCGACGGCATCTGCGTGATCGGCCACGGCAGCAGCCGGGCGCTTTCGGTGGTGAGCGCCCTGCGGCTGGCCCACTCCGCCGCCAGCCACGGCGTCATGGACGACCTGCATGCCCTCGGCGAGGGGAGCGCCGGAGTGGCAACCACCTGTGGTTGACTGTGGCCACCTGTGAACCGAATGGGTGCCGCTCGGCTCAGACAAGACGGTGACCACGGCCGCCTTGCGGGGGATGGCCCTGGTGGGCTGCGGACGCGCGCTCCCCGCCGCCAGCATCAGTAACGACCAGCTGAGCGAGCGGGTCGAGACCAACGATGACTGGATCCGCAGCCGCACCGGCATCGGCGCCCGGCGCGTGGCCGGCCCCGGTGAAACCGTCACCAGCCTGGCCGCCGAGGCCGGCCGGGCGGCGCTGGCCCACGCGGGCTGGGCCCCCGAGCAGGTGGATCTGATCCTGCTGGCCACCTCCAGCCCGGACGACCTGTTCGGCACCGCGCCCCGGGTGCAGGCGGCCCTGGGAGCCCACCGGGCAGTCGCCTTCGATCTCACGGCGGCCTGCAGCGGCTTCCTGTTCGCCCTGATCACGGCGGCCCAGTACATCCGCGGCGGCACGATGCAGCGGGTGCTGGTGATCGGTGCCGACCAGCTCAGCCGCTGGCTCGACTGGGACGATCGCCGCACCTGTGTGCTCTTCGGCGATGGCGCCGGTGCCCTGGCCGTGCAGGCCTGCAACCCCGGCGATGACGCCCTGGTGGGCTTCCGCATGCGCTCGGATGGCAGCCGCAACGCCTGTCTCACCCTGGCCCAGGTGGCCGAGCACCGGCCCCTGGTGGGGGACCTCTCCGCCCAGGTGGGCGGCTTCGCGCCGATCCACATGAACGGCCAGGAGGTCTACAAGTTCGCCGTGCGGGAAGTGCCCGCCGTGCTGGCCGAGCTGCTTGAGGCCACCGGCACCGCCGCCGCCGACGTCGACTGGCTGCTGCTGCACCAGGCCAACCAGCGCATCCTTGATGCGGTGGCCGACCGGTTCGCCATGCCCGCCGAGCGGGTGCTCAGCAATCTCTCGGCCTACGGCAACACCTCCGCCGCCACGATCCCCCTGATGCTCGACGAAGCGGTGCGCGATGGGCGGGTAGGCGCCGGCGACCTGATCGCCAGCAGTGGCTTCGGCGCCGGCCTCAGCTGGGGCGCCGCCCTGTTCCGCTGGAGCGGTCCGGGGGGGTCCCCAGCCGAGCCCTAATCTCCTGCCGTTGCACGGGAGGCTTGCATGGCCATCGCCTGGGTGTTTCCGGGACAGGGATCGCAGAAGCCGGGCATGGCCGAGGGGGTGATCGACCTTCCCGGCGCCCGGGAGCGTTTTGATCGGGCCTCGGCCCTGCTTGGCCGTGACCTGCTGGCCATCTGCGCCGGCGGCGACCTCAACGACACCCGCAACACCCAGCCGGCCCTGTTCGTGGTCGAGAGCCTGCTGGTGGATGAGCTGCACCGCCAGGGCCGCACGGCCCAGCTGGTGGCGGGCCACAGCCTGGGCGAGCTGGTGGCGCTCTATGCCGCCGGCGTCTTCACTGCCGAGACCGGCCTGGCCCTGATGCGCCGCCGCAGCGAACTGATGGCCGCCGCCGGCGGCGGCGCCATGACCGCCGTGATGGGCTTCGACCGCGACGAACTGGAGCGGGTGGTGGCGGCCACCGAGGGGGTGGTCATCGCCAACGACAACAGCGCCGCCCAGGTGGTGCTCTCCGGCACCCCGGAGGCGGTCTCGAGCGTCAGCGCCACGGTGCGCTGCAAGCGGGCCATTCCCCTGGCCGTCTCCGGCGCCTTCCATTCCCCCTTCATGGCCACCGCCGCCGCGGCCTTCGCCGCCGAACTGGAGGCGGTGCCCTTCGCCGACGCCCGCGTCCCCGTGCTCAGCAACGCCGATCCCCGACCCGAAACCTCCGCCAGTGTGCTCAAGGAGCGCCTGCGCCAGCAGATGACCATGGCGGTGCGCTGGCGCGAAACGATGGAAGGCCTGCAGAGCGCAGGCATCTCCACCGCAGTGGAGATCGGCCCCGGCAACGTGCTCAGTGGCCTGATCAAGCGCAGCTGCCCCGGGCTCGGCACCGCCCAGATCGCCGGCACGGGCGACCTGGGCCAGTGAGGCGCCGCCGCCGGCCCCCGGCCGATCCCCCCGCCCTGCTGAGCACCCCAAAGCCGAGCCTGACCTACCGGCTGATCAGCTACCTGCTGGTGTTTCCCGTCTTCCGGCTGCTGTTCCGGGGCCAGACCACCGGCAACGACAACGTGCCCCTGGAGGGAGCCGTGGTGGTGGTGGCCAACCATGGGTCCCACCTGGACCCGCCGCTCCTGGGGCACGCCCTCGGCCGGCCGGTGGCCTTCATGGCCAAGGCGGAGCTGTTCCGGGTGCCCCTGCTGGGGCCGATCATCCGGGCCTGCGGCGCCTACCCGGTGGAGCGGGGCGCCGGCGACCGGGAAGCGATCCGCACCGCCACCGACCGGCTGCTGCAGGGCTGGGCCACCGGTGTCTTCCTCGACGGCACCCGCCAGCCGGATGGCCGCGTCAACCAGCCCCAGCCGGGGGCGGCCCTGCTGGCGGCCCGGGCTGGGGTGCCGCTGCTGCCGGTGGCGATCATCAACAGCCACCGGGCCCTGGGACCCGGCGGCCACGGCCCCCGGCTGGTGCCGATCCACATCCGCATCGGCACGCCGATCCCGCCACCGGCCTCCCGGCGACGCCCCGACCTGGACGCCGCCACCCGCGCCGCCCAGGAGCAGATCAACCGGATGCTCGACCTTGGCCCGATCAGCGGAAGCCTGCTTTCTCCAGCCAGGGAGCCACCCGCTCTTCCACCCAGGGCCTGATGTCCTGGCCGCTGATCACCCAGAGGACCGCCCGGGCGCCATCGCCCCACAGGCGCCGCCGGCCCTCGACGACACACAGATCGCCGCAGGGCACGGGGACCGGGGTGAGGTGGATGCCGCGGCTGCCGGCCACGATCCGTCCCACCAGCAGGGCCCGCTGCATGTGATCGGTGGAGGTGACGAGCAGGGCGTGGCGGATCCGGGCCTTGCGCAGGTCGTCGACCAGGGAGGTGAAGTTGGACACCGTGTCCCGGGCCCGGTAATCGAGCTGGACCTGGCGGGAGGGCAGACCCTCCTTCTGCTGAAACAGCCAGTGGGCGTACTCAGGGTTGGTGCCGCCGGTGACCACCACCGGCAGCCCATCGACGCGGGCCAGTCGGGCGGCGGCCGCCTCCCGATCGGCATCGCCCCCCAGCACCAGGATCATCTGGGGCGGCGGTGGCGTGGGCCACCACACCCCCCGGGACAGCCACAGCAGACCCAGTCCGACCAGGCCCACCAGCACCCCCCTGCCCCGGCCCGGTCGACGCGGTGCGGGGAGCGCACGGCGGACCCGCGGGGAGGGACCCGTCGGCGCCGGCCCGGTGCTTTCCGGACGACGCGGGCGGCGGCGGGGCCGGGATTGGGGACCGGGGCGGCTCAGCATGGGAGCGCCTCGACCGGACTGGTGGGGTACAGGGGCAGCACCGGCTGCCAGGGGGCGCTCAGGCCGGCGGCGGCATTGGCGGCACTGAAGCCGAGCAGCTGGACCACGTCCTCCGGCAGGCGCACCTCGGCGGGGTGGATGGGGAAGGGGGCCAGGGCGTCGCGGCCCCGGTGCAGCCTCGGGGCCTCCAGCTCGGCCACGCCACCGGGCTGGCCCGGGTCGGCGCCGTAGAGCCCCGCCACCACCCCGCGACGGGGCAGCTCCTGGAGCATCCAGAAGGGGCCCGCCTCGCTGGGCGGCCTGGACCCGGCGAGCAGTCGGCGGGCCATCAGCTGGAAACTGCTGATCCCGTCCAGGGGCAGGGCCAGCTGCTGGGCGAGGGTGCGGGCCAGCACCACCGTCAGGCGGGTGCCGGTGAAGCCGCCGGGACCGGTGGCCACCGCCAGACGACCCAGCCGGGGCCAGGCGTCGGCCGGCAGCACCGATTCCAGACAGTCGAACAGGCCATTGGAGAGGGAGCGGCCGAGGGGGAAACGCTCCAGCCGCTCCGGCTGGGTTGCCCCGAGGCGCTGCAGCCCCACCCCGAGGCTGTCGCTGGAGCTGTGCAGGGCCAGCAGCCAGGGGCCAGGGTCATCGGGAAAGCCCGTCATGTCGGCAGGGGCCCGTCGGGGCAGCAGCGGCGCCAGCGGCCCGGATCGGAGCGGAAGTCGGAGCAGGCCCGCACGTCCCACTCCACCCCGACACTGGCCCCAGCGGCGTCGAGATCGAGCACCTGCACGTGGATGCGGGGCTGGCGTGGGCTGAAATCGGGATTCATGGTGAGGTGGGCGACGCCGTGCTGACGTTCGACCGCGTGGTAGGCCTGACAACGCTCGACCCAGTGGCAATCCACGCAGATGCACATGCCGCCGCGGCCCAGCAGGGCGCCCATTGTGGCGTGCGAGCCGGGACGTCAAGTCTCGGAACTGTGGCGGGCCCTGGAACCGGAGCGCTGGCCGGTGGCCCCCCACCGCTTTCCAGCGGGCACAGCCCTGGTGGGGGGGGCGGTCCGGGACGGGTTGCTGGGGCGGCTGAGCGCCCAGCCGGATCTGGACCTGGTGGTGCCCGGCGACGCCATCGCGCTGGCCCGGCAGCTGGGGCGGCGCCATGGCGGCACCTGTGTGGTGCTCGACCAGAAGCGTTCGATCGCGCGGCTGGTGCTGGAGGGCTGGACGATCGACCTGGCCCGCTGCGCCGGTGACGCTCTCACGGCCGATCTGGGCCGCCGCGACTACACCGTCAACGCCATCGCGCTGCCCCTGGAGGGGGCGGCCGGGGGCAGCAACGAGGCCGCCGATCTGCGGCTGATCGACCCCTGCGGCGGCCTGGCGGATCTGGCGGCGCGCCGGCTGGTGGCGATCAGCGAGGCCAACCTGCTGGACGACCCCCTGCGGCTGCTGCGGGGGGTGCGGCTGGCCTGCGACCTGGACTTCGCCATCGAACCGGCCACCTGGGAGCTGATCCGGCGCCACCGCCAGCGGATCACCGCCGTGGCCGGGGAGAGGGTGCTGGTGGAGCTGGAGCGTCTGGCCGCCTCTGGCGCGGGGCATCGGGGGCTGGCCCAGGCGCTGGAGGCGGGCCTGCTCCAGCCCTGGGGAGCCGCTGACGGGAGCGAGGAGTCGCTGCAGCCCCTCGGTCCCGAGCGACCGGAAGCCTGCGGCCTCACCGCCGCCGAGGCGGCCTGGGCCCTCCCCCTGGCACGGCTGGCGGCCGTGCTGGATGGCCCGTCCCTGGAGGGTCTGCGGGCCAGCCGCCGCCTGCAGCAGCGCTGCCAGCGGCTGCGCCAATGGCTCGATTGTCTCCGGCAGACGCCAGGGGACTCCGGTGCGCTGGCGCTGGAGGCGCTGGCGGAAGCGGAGCGGCTGGACCTGCAGCGCCAGCTGGAGGAGGAGCTGCCCGCCCTGCTGCTGCACCTGGATCCGGCGGCGGCCCAGCTGGCGCTGCGGCGCTGGCGGGATCCGGCGGATCGCCTGTTCCACCCCCGAGCGCCCCTGGACGGCCGTCGCCTGCAACAGCTCCTGGCCATCGCCCCGGGCCCCCGTCTCGGCCAGCTGATCGACCACCTCACGGCCGAATGGGCCTTTGGTCGCCTGGGAGGAACAGCAGCAACGGAGACAGCGGAGTTGGCGGATCAGGCTTTGGTTGCAGCGGCCGTTGTTGCCGCCCAGTCGTGGCTGGATCGCCGGCGCGAGGCCAGGGAAGCGGACCCACGGCGTGATTAACTGCTGGATGCAATGGCGCGATCGCACCGCCTGCCAGAGTTTTTCCCTTTTCCCGAGCCCCCTCCCCATGAGCGTTCGTCTCTATGTCGGCAACCTGCCGCAAACCTTTGATGCCAAAGAGCTGGAAGCTCTCTTCTCGAGCGTGGGAGAGGGGGTGCGCTTCAAGGCCGTGAACGACCGGGAGACCGGTGGCTGCCGGGGCTTCGGCTTCGCCAACGTTGAGGATCTGGCCCAGGCCGAGGCGGTGATCGCCCAGCTCAATGGCAAGGATTTCGGCGGCAGCACCCTGCGCATTGAGATTTCCGAGCAGCGCCGTGACAGCCGCGGAGCCGCCGGTGCCGATCGTCGCCCCGGCAGCGCCCCGACGCCCGCCCGCAAGAGCGTCAACAAGGTGGTCCATGCCGACGCCGTCGGCGAAGGCGCCCCCGATCCCCGCTGGGCCGGCGAACTGGCCAAGCTCAAGAGCCTGCTGGCCAACCAGAAGGCCGCCGTCTGAGGCCGCCTTGCCGACCTTGGGCCGTCCCCCTTCAGCGAAGGGGGAGCTTCAGGGCAGCACCGCCATCAGGCCGACGACCCCGAAGAAGATCGCCAGAAAGACAAACCCCATCCGCGTCATCTTGCGCTCATGGCCGTCGATGCCGGCCTCCACATCGGCCGAGATCGTCTGCCGGAACTCGGAGAGGCTGCGCTCCTTGTCTTCGGGAGGCACCGACTTGATCGTCATGGCGTGGCGGTCAGGGGGAATGGTTCAGCCCCGGTGAAAGTACCAGTAGGAACCGATCGCCAGCAGCACCATCAGCACGATGGGAACGGCGATGGCGGCCATGCCGCTGTGGCTGCGCACCACGCGCCCTTCGTGGGCGACGACCGCGTCGCGGATGCTGGCCTGCATCTCCTCCCGCAGGCGGGCCAGATCGGACTCCAGGGTTTCGTTGGTGTAGAGATCGCGGAGGCGATCAAAGACACTGCGTCCCAGCACGAGACTGCGTTCGGGGTGGTCGAACAGCAGATCCATCAGCTCGTCACGGCTGAACAACAGCAGCTCCGTGGGCTGGGAAGCCCGGGCCGTATGGGTGCGGGTGCGGCCATCGATGAGCTCCACTTCACCAAAGACATGGCCGGGTCCAAGACGCCCATCCACGCCTTCACCGGTTTCGGGATAGAGGGTGACCAGTTCGATCGCCCCGGTTCGGACGAGATACACATCCTGCCCACTGTCTCCACTTCGGTAGGCGAACTCACCGGGTTCCAGGTGAAGCTTGCGCAAGGGTCGCCGATCAACAGGAGCGAACTCTAATTCCTCCCACCGGATTAACTTGGTTCCCGGGCTGACTGGTGCTAAACAAGGGCGGTGGGCCATTGCAACCCGTGTCGCACCCGTCTGAGGAATGACCCAGGGACTCGAGAATTTCTGGTACGCGGTGGAGCACAGCCACGGGCTCGGCAACCAGCCCGCTTCCGTCACCCTGCTGGGGCGCCGCTACCTGCTGTTCCGTGATGAAGCCGGCCAGGCCCACGCCCTGGCCGACTACTGCGCCCACCGGGGAGCCAGCCTGGCCAAGGGGTGGCTGGAGGGATCCTGCGTGCGCTGTCCGTACCACGGCTGGAGCTATGACGTGGCCGGCCACTGCGTCAGGATTCCGGCCGATCCACCGGGAACGCCGATACCGGCCCTGGCCCGGATGGCCACCTTCCCCCTCAGGGAGCAATCCGGCTTTGTCTGGATCTTTCCCGGCGAGGCCGGACTGGCCGCCAGCGTCCCCATTCCCCCCTTCCCCGAACTCGGCCAGCCGGGCTGGCGGGCGGTGAGCGGGGAGTACCGCTGGAACGCCCATTTCAGCCGTGTCGTGGAGTCAGGACTGGACACGTCCCACGCCCCCTTCGTGCACAAGCCCTTCTTCGGCAACCGGGAGGAGGCCAATGTCGAAAGCCTGACCATCAACACTGAACCGGGCCTGGTGTCCACGCATCACCAACTCAAGCCACCGGCACGGGTGGGGCTGCTGAAGTACATCGTCAAAAGGAAAAGAAGCCACTCGAGTTCCACCCTCACCGGCTACCTTCCCAACGTCAACAGGATTGCCCTGGATTTCAACTGGAAGGGGTTTCAGTACATCTATTTCGCCAGCAACATCCCCGTTGACGACAACACCACGTTGACCAAATGGATCGGC
>NZ_JAGQBG010000068.1 GCF_024345515.1 Cyanobium sp. N5-Cardenillas | reverse complement strand
TTGATGCCGTGCTTGTGGATGTCCCGAGTCCGGGGGGTGAGGTACTTGGCGATGGTCACGGTCATGCCGGAGCCATCGGACAGGCCGCGCACCGACTGCACCAGCCCCTTGCCGAAGGTCTTCTGACCCACCAGCACGGCGCGGTTGTTGTCCTGCAGGGCGCCGGAGAGGATCTCGCTGGCGCTGGCCGAACCCTCGTTCACCAGCACCACCATCGGTTTGGTGGTCAGGGCCTGGCCGGTGGCGCGCTTGACGTCCTGGATGCCGTCACGGGTCTTGGTGGAGACAATGATGCCTTCGTTGATCCACTGGCGGGCGATCTCGACGCTCGCCACCAGCAGACCGCCCGGGTTGCTGCGCAGGTCGAGCACGTAGCCCTGCACACCCTTGGCCTCCAGGTCCCGGACGGCCGCCCGCATGTCCTTGGTGGCGGTGGCGCTGAACTGCTTCAGGCGGATGTAGCCGATCTTGGTGCCGTCGGGGGCGGTGTTGACCTGATGGTTGACCGCATGGATCTCGATCAGCTCCCGGGTGAGGGGGGTGTCGAGGTTCTGGCCCTTGCGGCGCAGCACCAGATTCACCGTGGTGCCCGCCTTGCCGCGGATCAGCTTCACCGCGTCCTCGGTGCTCATCCCCTTGGTGCTCTTGCCGTCGATCGAGACGATCACGTCCTTGGGCTGCACGCCGGCCCGGGAGGCCGGTGAGCCCTCAATAGGGGAGATCACCACCAGCTCCTTGGTCTCCTTGTCGACGCTCAGCTGGATGCCCACCCCGGAGAGCTCCCCGGAGGTGTCGATCTGCATTTCCTTGAATTCCCGCGGATCCAGGAAGCGGGTATAGGGATCGTCAAGGGTGCCGAGCATGCCGCGGATGCCCTCGTAGGCATCCTTGGGGGTGCTGTAGCTCTTGGACAGCACGCTGCGACGCAGCTTGCGCCACTGTTCCGGTGTGTATTTCCCTGTGGTGTCGAGGTAGTCCCGGAAGACGATCTGCCAGGCCTGATCCATCACCTCCTTGGGGCTGTCGCTGATCGACACGGTTCCGGTGGGGGTCAGCACCATATCCCTGGCCATCACCGCCGTGGCGGCACAGGCACCGAGACCAACCAGCACCACGACAGTGGCGCGAGCTCTTCCCATGGTGGCGATCCTCAAGGGAGTCTGAAACGTGAATCCAAGGTAGCGCCGCTGCCAGGTGTGGGCTCCCCGGTCAGGGGTCGACCCAGCGACCGTCCTCCTTGATCAGGGCGATCAGCGCCTCCACCCCCTCGGCTTCCGGCACCCGGCGAATTTCCTCCCGCCCCCGGTAGAGGGAGATGGTGCCGGGGGTCTTGCCCACGTAGCCGTAGTCGGCATCCGCCATCTCGCCGGGGCCGTTGACGATGCAACCCATCACGGCGATGTCGAGCCCCGTCAGGTGGGCGGTGGCATTGCGCACCACATGCAGCACCTCCTCCAGGTTGAACAGGGTGCGGCCGCAGCTGGGGCAGGCCACGTACTCCACCATCGTCTTGCGTAGCCCCATGGCCTGCAGGATCGAATAACAGACGGGGATCTCCTTCTCCGGTGCCTCGGTGAGCGATACCCGGATCGTGTCCCCCAGGCCCTCGGCCAGCAGGGTGGCGATGCCGGCGGTGCTCTTGATGCGGCCGTAGTCGCCGTCGCCCGCCTCGGTGACCCCCAGGTGCAGGGGGTAGTGGAAGCCCTCGGCGTCCATGCGGAACGCCATCATCCGGTAGGCCGCCAGCATCACCGGGGCCCGGGACGCCTTCATCGACACGACGATGTTGTGGAAGTCGAGCCGGTCGCAGAGCCGGATGAATTCCATGGCGCTCTCCACCATCCCCAGGGGCGTGTCGCCATAGGTGAACAGCATCCGTTCGGCCAGGGAGCCGTGGTTGACGCCGATGCGCAGGGCCTTGTCCTGCTCCTTCAGCAGGCTCACCAGCGGTTCGAGGGTCGTCTGGATGCGCTCACCGATGGCCGCCACCTCTTCGGCCGTGAACTCCGTGCGGTTGGGATCGGGCTTGTCGAACACGTACAGGCCCGGATTGATTCGCACCTTGTCGACGTGCTGGGCCACCTCCAGGGCGATCTTCATGCCGTTGTGGTGCACGTCCGCCACCAGGGGCACCGGCTGGTAGCTGTCCTCCAGCCACTGGCGGATCTCCCTCACCGCCTTGGCATGGGCCAGGCTCGGCACGGTGAGTCGCACGATCTCGCAGCCCGCCTCGTGCAGCCGGCGGATGCCGGCGGTGGCCCCCGCCACGTCAAGGGTGTCCTCGTTGATCATCGACTGCACCACCACGGGGTGCTCGCTGCCCACCCAGATGTCGCCGACCCGGACGCTGCGCGTCCGCCGGCGCCGGATCACCGTCTCGAAGCGGGGGTCACTGGCCCAGTCGGCCGGAAGGGGGGAGGTCCCCGGGGCAGAGGTGGTGGGTGTGGCCAGGGTGCCGGTCATCGTGCGTGGGCCGGTGGTGGCCAAAGCCTGTCACAAAGTGGGTGGCGGCGGCTGGTCCAGCTCCAGCCGTCGCTGCACCTCTTTGAGGTCCTGCCAGGTCAGCCATTTGGGGGAGCCCTGCTCCCGCGAGGGATTGCGCAGCAGATAGGAGGGATGGAACACCGGCATCACCCAGCGGCCCTGCCAGGGGTGCCACTGGCCGCGAAGCCTGGAGATGCCCCCCTTGATGCCCAGCACCCCCTCCAGGGCCGTGGCCCCGGTGAGCAGGACGATGGCGGGATCCACGGCGGCGATCTGAACGGCCAGCCAGGGGGCGCAGGCCGCCATCTCCTGGGCGGTCGGTTTGCGGTTGTCGGGGGGGCGGCACTTCACCACGTTGCAGACATAGGCATCCCGCTCGCTGTCCAGCCCCACGCTGGCCAGCATCTGGTCGAGCAGCTGGCCGGCCCGCCCCACGAACGGCCGGCCGCTGGCGTCCTCCTGGGCGCCGGGCCCTTCACCGATCACCATCAGCCGGGCCGCCGGATCGCCCCGGCTGATCACCACCTGCTGGCGGCCTGCGGCCAGGCCGCAGCGTCGGCAGTCCTGGCAGCTCCGCTGCAGCCCTTCCAGGCCGGGTGCATCACCGGCGGCGACAGCCTCACCCAGGAGGGACGGTTGCAGGGGATCGCCGGCCATCGCGCCATTCTTGGCCATGGCCGCAGGGCGTAGGGCAAGATGGCCGGATTGCCGAATCGCGCTCTCCAGACGTCTCACACCGCCATGCCGGCCCCGTTGTCGCTCTCCGCCCGGGCGCAGGCGTTGCAGCCGTCGCTCACCCTCGCCATCACCGCCAAGGCCCGTGAGCTGCGTGCCGACGGCAAGGACATCTGCAGCCTCAGCGCCGGTGAGCCCGATTTCGACACCCCCGCCTTCATCCGCCGGGCGGCGGCCGAGGCCCTGGAGGCCGGCCACACCCGTTACGGGCCGGTGGCGGGCGAACCCCAGCTGCGCCAGGCCATCGCCGCCAAACTGAGCCAGGAGAACGGTGTCCCCACCCGGGCCGAGCAGGTGCTGGTGACCAACGGCGGCAAGCAGGCCCTCTACAACCTGTTCCAGGTTCTGCTCAATCCCGGTGACGAGGTGCTGTTGCCGGCCCCCTACTGGCTGAGCTACCCGGAAATGGCCCAGCTGGCCGGCGCCAGCGTCCGCTGTCTTCACACCGACGCCAGCGGCGGCTTCCGCTTCAGCACCCAGCAACTGGAGGCGGCGATCACCCCGGCCAGCCGGCTGCTGGTGCTCAACAGCCCCTCCAATCCCACCGGCATGGTGCTCAGCCGCTCCGAGCTGGAGGGGATCGCCGCCGTGCTGCGTCGCCATCCCGGCCTGGCGGTGGTGTGCGACGAGATCTACGAGATGCTGCTCTCCCCCGGCCATCAGCACCACAGCCTGGCGGCCGTGGCGCCCGACCTGGCCGAGCGCATCTTCATCGTCAATGGCTTCGCCAAGGGCTGGGCCATGACCGGCTGGCGCATCGGCTGGCTGGCGGGCGCCCGCCACGTGGTGGCCGCCGCCAGCGCCCTGCAGAGCCAGAGCACCAGCAATGTCTGCACCTTCGCCCAGTACGGCGCCCTGGCGGCGATCAGCGGCTCCCGCGACTGCGTCCAGGAGATGGCGGCCGAGTTCAGCCGCCGCCGGGCCCGGCTCAGCGACGGCCTGATGGCGATCCAGGGCCTGAAGCTGCTGCCCCCCGAGGGGGCCTTCTACGCCTTCCCTGACCTGAGCGCCTGGGGTCTCGACTCGATGACCCTCTGTGGCCGGCTGCTGGAGGAGGTGGGCCTGGCGGTGGTGCCCGGAGCCGCCTTCGGCGACGACCGCTGCATCCGCCTGTCCTGCGCGGCCTCCCCCGCCACGATCGACGATGGTCTGGAGCGGCTGCGGCGCTTCGGCGCCAGCCTCTGAGCGCCCCGCCGGTGCTGGACCCTCTCACCCGGACGGCCGCACCGATGCCGGTGCCGAAGAAGCTGGTGGTGCTCGGCGACAGCGGGGTGTACGGCTGGGGCGATCCGGAGCAGGGCGGCTGGTGCGAGCGCCTGCGCCGCCACTGGATGGACCTGCCCCAGGGGCCGGTGCTGTACGGACTGGGAGTGCGCGGCGACGGCCTGGAGCGGTTGGCGGCCCGCGCCGAGGCGGAAGTGAGCCACCGGGGCGAGCTGCGCCGCCAGCGACCCCAGGGGATCCTGCTCTCGATCGGCCTCAACGACACGGCCCGGGTGGGGCGACCCGACGGCCGCTTCCAGCTGGCACCGGAGGCCTTCCTGTTCGGCCTTCAGCAGTTGCTGCCCCGGCTGCAGGCCATCGCGCCGGTGTTCGTGCTGGGTCTCACGCCGGTGGATGAGGCCGTGATGCCCTTCGCCGGGATGCTCTGGTACGAGCTGGCCAGCGTGCGGCGCTACGAAGGCCTGCTGGAGGAAGCCTGCATGGAGGCGGATGTGCCGTTCCTGCCCCTGCTCGATGGTCTGCTGGCCGATCCCCTGTGGCTGCAAGGGTTGTGCAGCGACGGCCTGCACCTCAACGGCGATGGCCACGCCCAGCTCTACCGACGCCTGCGTGGCTGGAGCGCCCTGTTGCAGTGGGCCGAACTGGCCCCCCACAGCAGCGTGACGACGGCGTTCTGATCCCTGGGTCCGGCCGTCAGCGCCCTGAGCGATGCACCCTGCCGGCCCCGATGGCATCACCCGATCGGAGGAAGGGAACTCCTCCCATCCGGTGAACCTCCGCTGCCTGCCTGCAGCGACTCTGAAGAAACGGACCCCGCTGGATTCACCGCTATGGATCGCCCTCCGCCACCCCCTCCACCGGCCCCTGCGCTGCTGGCGACCCGCCGGGCGCCGCAGCCGGACCTCTGCCCGGGCTGCCGCGACTTCCCCGAGGCGATCGTCGATCGTCAGAGCCGAAACCGTCGCCGGCTCAAGGCCTTCGCCGCCGCCACCGATCCCCGCAGCCGGCTGCGCTGGCGCAACCTGGTGGTGGAGGACAACCTGCCGCTGGTGTTTTCCATCGCCGGCCGCCAGGGTGCCGACGCCGGCCTGGCTTTCGAGGATCTGGCCCAGGTGGGCAGCCTCGGCCTGATCCGGGCGGTCGAGGCCTTCGATCCCGATCGCAACGTCAGCCTCAGCAGTTTCGCGGTGCCCTACATCCAGGGGGCGATCCGAAGGGAGCGGCGGGATCGCCAGCCCATGGTGCGCCCGCCCCGGCCCCTGTGGGATCTGCACCAGCAAGTGCTGAGCCTGCAGGAGGCCCGGCGCCGCAAGGGGCTGGAGCCCTTGCCTCCCGCCGCTCTCGCCGCTCGCCTGGCCTGCGATCCGGCCCGGCTTGAGGAGGCCCTGCAGGTGCGCAGCGCCGGCAGGGTGCGCAGCCTGGATGCCCCTCTCGGTCAGGACGGTGGCAACACCGACGCGGCCAGGTGCCTGCTGGATCTGCTGGCGTCTCCTGCCGGCTCCGGTGACGACGAGGAGCTGGTGGTCGCCAGCGAGGCCCGCAGCGCCGAGCGCCAGTGGTTGCGCCAGCAGCTGGCGGATCTCGATCCCCGGGAGAGGCAGCTGCTCGTGGGCCGGATCGATGTGGGCTGCACCTGGGTGGAGCTGGGCCGGCAGCTCGGCATGCCGGCCCGCCAGGCCCAACGCCGCTGCGATGCCGTTCTCGATCGCCTGCGGCGCGCCGCCATCGCCTGGCGCCAGCAGGCCCTCAGCCCAGCCCAGGCGACAGCCACGGCACCAGCGCCATCGCCAGCAGGGCCGCCAGCAGGGTCTGAAGCCCGTTGACCAGCTCATTGCTGAGCCAGCCCCAGCGTTGCTGAAGGCTGGCACCCACGACGCTTTCGGCCAGGGTGGCCACCAGCCCGACGCCGCCGACCAGCAGCGCCATGGGCCAGCCATGGATGAGCCCGAGGGCCAGCATCACCAGGGCCATCAGGCCGCTGCCCACCAGGCTGGCGGCGGTGCCCTCGAGGCTGATGGCCCCCTCGGTGCCTGCGGGCACCGGCCGCAGGCTGGTGATCAGCACCGTGTGCCGACCCCAGCGTTTGCCGATTTCGCTGCCGAAGGTGTCCGCGAGCTTGGCGGCGAAGCTGGCGGCGAAGCCAGCCAGGAGCACGGGCACCGCCGCCGCCGGGGCCCGGCAGGCCAGCAAGGCCAGCACGGTGCCCACCAGGGCCGAGCCCCAGACGTTCTCCGGCCCCCGCCGGCCGTCGCGGGCCTCCGCCAGCCCCAGCTCCCGCTTGCGGCGGAAACCCAGCTTGGTCACCAGGCTGCCAAGGGCCAGATAGGCCACCACCGCCAGCCAGCCGCGCCAGCCCAGGCTTCCCCCCAGCAGGGTGCCGAGCACCCCGGCGTGCACCCAGCCGGCCGGCGTCAGCAGGGGGAGTCGCTGGCAGAGCGCGATCAGCAGGCCGTTGATCGCCAGGGCCGCCAGCCACTGCGAGGGGTCCTGGGGCGGCAGCAACACCATGACGACGACCCGACTGTGTTGCACAGATCTAAGCGAGCCGCCCCCGGGTGACGGTCTCGACGGATAATCCCTGCATCCGGTGCTGCCCTCCGATGGTCTTCAAACGACCCAAGTTCTTCCTTGATCTGGGTGGCGGCGAAGGCAACGACCCCCCGGCGCTGGTGGCCCCCCCCAAGGCCGAGCCGAAGCCCGAGGCCAAGGTGGCCCCCCAGGCAGCTCAGGCCCAGCCCGCCACGCCAGCGGAGGCGGACGCCTCCCTTCCCCCTGTCTCGGGCCTCACCACCGCCGAGGCGATCGCTGCCGAACTGGCCGCCGCCGAGGCGCTTCGCCCCGCCCCGTCCCTGGCCACCTTCGCTCCCGACTGCGTCACAGCGGGTGGGGCCACCCCGATGAAGCGCCGCACCCCCGGCGCCAATCTCGGGGTGTTCAAGGAGATGGCGGCCGGCATGATGCGGTCCTGAGCGCCCGCCAGTCGGCCAGCAGGGCCACCCCGCCCACCGCGGCGGTGGCGGTCCGCAGGATCGCGTCCCCCAGGCTGACGGGCTGCCAGCCGGCCGCTTCGGCCTGTTCCTCTTCGTCGGGGCTCCAGCCCCCCTCCGGCCCGATCGCCAGCCGGATCCCGGCGGCCAGAGCGCGGTCGCTTGCCCCCTCGGCCAGGTGCTGTAGCCGCTGGCTGCAGAGCGGCAGGGCGTCCCGCCGGGTGGTGGCCAGCAGGGCGATGCCAGGGACCGGCCGCCCCAGCCAGGACCCGGCCCAGCACGGGGATTCCAGCTGAGGCTGCCACAGCCGTTCGCACTGCTCGGTGGCCTCCCGCACGATCCCCCGCCAGCGTTCCAGCGGGCAGCGCTCACCGGGGGCACCCCGTTCGGCCAGCAGCGGCTGGAGGCGGTCGGCCCCCAGTTCGGTGGCCATGCGCCAGACCAGATCCGCGTCCCGCTTCGGTATGGCCATGGCCAGCTCCAGGGGCGCCGTGGTCGGCGCCTCCCGCCGCAGGGGGCACTCCGGGGACTGCTCCAGGCGCAGCCGCCGCTCCGGTTCGATCAACGCCGTCCACAGCTGGCCCACGCCGTCCACGAGCGCCAGCCGATCGCCGGGCCGATAGCGCAGCACCCGTTCCAGGTAGTGGCTTTCCTGGGGCTCCAGCGCCAGCCAGGGCAGTTCCTGGCCCCCGCCATCGGCCAGGGCGGCGATCCGCTCCGGGTCGATCAGCAACCGGCGCAGTTCCCGCCCCATCAGTCCCCGAAGAACGGGCTTTCGGGCTCGTCCTCGATCGGCCAGTCCTCGTTCAGTCCGCCGATCACCAGCTCGGTGATTTCCAGCACGTCGTTGTCGAGCTGGCGCAGGGCGTTGATGAGCACATCCAGGGCCAGGGCATCGCTGGTGCCCAGGTCGACCCAGCAGCGTGCCCAGTCGTCCTGGTACTCCATCGGCCCCATGTTGTGCATCAGGGCCGGCAGGCAGCGTTCCGCCGACTCGCTGTCGTAGGCGAGCCAGCCGAGATCCACGCCACCTTCATGGGTCTGCAGGTTCTCGGCGTTGAAGGCTCCCAGCTTGCCCAGAAAGAACCAGCTGTCGAGCGCCGTTTCCACATAGCCCCGCTCGGCAGCACCCGGCTGGTCGGCGAAGTGCAGCCAGATCCAGCAGTTGAACGGATCCACCTCGCGAAATCGGACATCCATGGGGAGAGGGGGCGAACGGCGCGCAACTCCCCCCATCCAACACGCTCCACCGCCGCGGCGCCGGACGGCATGCTGGTGCCATGCTCGATGTCCTGGGACTGCGGTACCACCCCGCTACGGCGCCGGCGCCGGTGCTGGCCGACGTCTCCCTGCAGTTGAAGGCGGGATCCCCGGCCCTGGTGGCCGGCCGCAGCGGCAGCGGCAAGACCACCCTGCTGGAGGTGATCTGCGGTCTGGCCGAAGCCGATGCCGGTCGCTTTCTCTGGCAGGGCGAAGCTCTCAGCAGCCGTCAGCGCCGCTGGCTGTGCGGCCTGGTGTTCCAGTTCCCGGAACGCCATTTCCTTGGCCTGACGGTGGGCCAGGAGCTGAAGCTGGGCCAGCGCCGCCTCACGGCCGAGAAGGCCGAGGCGGTCCTGGAGCAGGTGGGTCTTGGCAGCCTCTCGTTGCAGCAGCCGCCGGAGCGGCTCAGCGGCGGCCAGCAGCGTCGTCTGGCCCTGGCGGTCCAGCTGGTGCGCGATGCCCAGGTGCTGCTGCTGGATGAGCCCACCGCCGGCCTCGATTGGACCGTGCGGGAGGAGGTGCTCCAGCTGATCGCCGACCTCGCCAGGGATCGGGCTCTGTTGGTGGTCACCCACGAACCGGAACTGTTCCGGGGGGTGGTTGAGCGGGGCTGGCGGCTGGAGCAGGGAACCCTCAGGCCCCTGGAGGCGCTGCATTCCGGCTCCTTACGATGACCACCGGATCGCAGGGGACGGCTTGATGGGAGATCGCATGCTGAGGGCCACCGGTGCCGGCGGTGGCATTCGCATGGTGGCGGTTACCACCACCTCCGCCATCCGCCAGGCCAGCGATCGCCACGGGCTCTCCTTCCTCACCACAGCCCTTCTGGGCCGCGCCATGACGGCGGGCCTGCTGCTGGCCAGCTCGATGAAGGTGGCCCATGGCCGGGTCAACCTGCGCATTCAGTCTGATGGCCCCCTGCGGGGCCTGATGGTGGATGCGGGGCGGGATGGCACCGTGCGCGGTTATGTGGGCCGGCCGGAACTGGAGCTGGATCTGCTGACGGATGGGGCCGGCGGCCACCGGTTCGACTTCCGCCGTGCCACGGGCACCGGCTACCTGCACGTGGTGCGGGACCGGGGCCAGGGGGAACCCTTCAGCAGCACCGTTGAGCTGGTGAGTGGCGGCATCGGTGAGGACGTGGCCTCCTACCTGCTCCACTCCGAGCAGACCCCCTCGGCCCTGTTCGTGGGCGAGACGATCGACAGCACCGGCGTCCGCTGTGCCGGTGGGGTGCTGGTGCAGGTGCTGCCGAAGGCGGCGCGGGAACCGGCCCTGGTGGCGCTGCTGGAGGAGCGCTGCCGGGAGATCAGCGGCTTCAGCGAGCGGCTCGCCGCCAATGCCCACCAGCTCCACGCCCTTTTCGAGGACATCTTTCCGGACCTCGATCCCCAGCCCCTCGAGGCGGGCTCGATCGGGCAGCCCGTCCAGTTCCACTGCCCCTGCAGCCGCCACCGCAGCGTCAGCGTCCTCAAGCTGCTGGGCCGCGATGAGCTCACCGCCATGCTTCTTGAGGATGGCCAGGCCGAGCTGACCTGCCATTTCTGCAATGAGGTCTACCGAGTGGAGGCCCCCGAGCTGCAGGAGCTGATCGACGAGCTGGCCCCGGTGGCCTGAACCGGACCAGGACGGGCTGGCCGGATCAGGCGATCAGCAGGGCACCGAGCAGCAGCAGCAGGATGGCCGGGAAGCTCTGCAGCTGCAGGGTGGTCACCGGCAGCGATGCGCTGATGGAGGGTCCGAGACCTCCCGCCAGCAGACCGCCCAGCACCAGCCCCAGGCAGAGCAGGGCAAACGACCAGCCCACCGCCGCCAGGAACCTGCCGTGGCGTCGCTGCAGGTTGAGCAGGGTCACGCCGGTGGCCAGGGCCGTCAACAGTTCGGGGGCGGCTCCGGGCATCAGCACGAGAAGCAGCAGCAGCACGCCATCGGCCGCCAGTGGGAACCAGAGATCCCTTCCCGTGGCCAGCTGCAGCTGGGGCAGGGAGAAGCTGGGGCGGGGAAGGCGGGAGGGGGGCAGCTGGGGCAGGCTGGGCAGGGCGGAAAGGGCCGGCCGGCTCGGGGGTGGGGATGCCTGCTCCCGCTGGGAGGCGGAGCGGGCCGCGCTGCTGACCCGGCCCTGCTGGCGTTCCTTCAGGCGGTCCATCAGCACCGCGTCGTAGGCGGCTTCGATGCGGGAGCGGACCAAGGGGTCGTCGCCGGCCTCGTCCAGCCGCGCCAGCTTCGCCTCCTGGACGGTGTCGAAGGAGGCATCGGGAGCAACGCCGAGCCGCTCGTAGGGATCGGAGGCGTCAGGGGCCGGCTGCGGCTGGTCGGATCCTTGGTTCATACCACCGAGCGTATCGAGACGAGGCTAAAAAAGCGGTTCACTGCGGTGATATCCCGCTTCCTGTTGCAGTCGGCGTCGGCAGGCCTCCGCCTCCTCGATCGCCAGCGAACGGCGCCGCTTCAGCAGGGGCATCTGAGGGGGGAGGTGGCTGCCTTCGCGCATCTCCACGGCCCCTTGCGAGGGCTGGAAACTGACGTAATCACTGCCCCCGTCGCTGCGGGGGCGCACCAGCCAGAGCGGGGATGGCGTCACGGATCGAGGCATCGCTGTGACCGTCCGTTGCGGCGTGACAAATTGTTGCTTCATTCTGCCCCCTCCGATCGGCTGCCGCGAGGGAGGGTTTCCTCCCGTTGCGGCCGATGGCGCCCCCCGGCTCACAGGGCGATCGGCTCCACGCCGCTCACCACCGGCGCCACCCCATGCAGCTCCAGCTCAGGATGGTCCTCCTGCAGTTGGTGCAGGTTCCAGTCGTTGCGGAACAGCAGCACCGGCCGGTCCCAGGCATCGCGGACGGTCTTGCAGTTGAACAGGCGGCCGACGCTCTCCAGGGCCGGCCAGCCGCCGCTCACCCAGCGGGCGACGCTGAATTCGAGCGGTTCCAGCCGACTGGTGACGCCGTATTCGTTCTCCAGCCGGTACTGCACCACTTCGAGCTGCAACTGGCCCACCGCCGCCAGGATCGGATCCCGTTTGCTGGGGTCGGTGTCGTACAGCACCTGAACGGCCCCCTCTTCGCGCAGCTCGTTCACCCCCTTGCGGAAACTCTTGAACGCCGAGGGATTGGGGTTGCGCAGCCAGGCGAAGATCTCCGGGCTGAAGCAGGGAATGCCCTCGTACTCCACCCGGGAACCAGTGTAAAGGGTGTCGCCGATGGCGAACATGCCGGGGTTGTTGAGGCCGATCACATCGCCGGGGTAGGCGTCGTCCACCACCTCCCGGTCCTGGCCGAACAGCTTCTGGGGGCGTGACAGGCGGAGCGTGCGCCCGCTGCGGGCATGGCGCACGCTCATGTCCTTCTCGAAACGGCCGCTGCAGACCCGCACGAAGGCCACCCGGTCCCGGTGGCGGGGATCCATGTTGGCCTGCAGCTTGAAGACGAAGCCGCTGAACTCCGGCCGCAGGGGATCCACCGGTCCCTGGTCGCTCTCCCGGGCCACCGGGGGCTGGGCCAGCTCCAGGAAGGCATCGAGGAAGGGGCGCACACCGAAGTTGGTCATCGCCGAACCGAAGAACACCGGGCTCAGTTCACCGGCGTGCACCCTCGCCAGATTCAGTTCCGCTCCGGCCCACTCCACCAGTTCCAGTTCCTCCACGGCCAGCTCCAGCAGTTCCGCCTCCACCCGCTCGCTGCGGTCGGGATCGCCGGGAGCAAGGCGCCGCTCCAGGCTCTGCCGGCCCCGTTCGGCACGCTCGAACAGCAGCAGATCCTGGGTGCGCCGGTCGATCACGCCGCGGAACCGGTCGCCGCTGCCGATCGGCCAGTTCACCGGCCAGCACGCCAGCCCGAGCTCCTGCTCGATCTCATCGACCAGCTCCAGCGGGTCCCGACCCGGCCTGTCCATCTTGTTGATGAAGGTGAAGATCGGGATCCGCCGCATCCGGCAGACCTCGAACAGCTTGCGGGTCTGCGGTTCCAGGCCCTTGGCCGCGTCCACCAGCATCACGGCGTTGTCAGCGGCCGCCAGGGTCCGGTAGGTGTCCTCCGAGAAGTCCTGGTGGCCGGGGGTGTCGAGCAGGTTGATCGTGCTGCCGGCGTAGTCGAACTGGAGCACCGTGGAGGTGATCGAGATGCCGCGCTGCTTCTCCAGCTCCATCCAGTCGGAGGTCACCTTGCGCTGCTCCCCCTTGGCCTTCACCGCCCCGGCCTGCTGGATGGCCCCCCCGTAGAGCAGCAGTTTCTCGGTGAGGGTGGACTTACCCGCGTCGGGATGGGAAATGATGGCGCAATTGCGCCGCCGGCTCACCGCCGCCGCCAGTGCCGCGGCGTCG
>NZ_JAGQBG010000067.1 GCF_024345515.1 Cyanobium sp. N5-Cardenillas | reverse complement strand
AAAAAATAGCCCGGGTGCAGAGCACGCCGGGCCGGGTGATGGGGACACTCCCACTATCGCCCGAGGAACCCCATTCTGACCAACAGATCGAAAACTGGCAGCCCCGGCTCAGCCGGCGTCGTCGGAGGCGGTATCAAACCCGGACCCCACCGCTTCGGCCACCGGAGCAGGACCCGGCCGGAACCCGGCCGCCCAGATGGCCCTGGTGCGGGCATGGAGCGCAGCGCCGTCCAGCCTCCAGAGCCGCAGGAGGCGCTCCAGGTCGTCGCGGATGTCGGCGGCTCCGGGAAAACCCGCATAGCGCATCTGCAGCCGTGCTGCATCAACCAGGTGCTCGTCCAGGGGGCGCTCCACCGCCAGCAGCCGGTCGACCGTCTCCCGGTCGATGGCATGGAGCGGATGGTTCTGGTCGTCCATGGACCCTGGGAAGCGATGCCTAGGTTAGGGGGCCCCGATGCCCCGTTCTTCCTGCATGAGCGCCCTGCGGCTGGATCTGATCGGGCGTTACCTCCGTCCCCACAGGCGCACGGTGCTGGTGGGGGCCGGTGCCCTGGTGGTGGTCAACCTGCTGGGGGTGGCGATCCCGCTGGTGGTGCGGCAGACGATCAACGCGCTCAAGCCCGGCTTCGTGCTTGGCGATGTGCTCGGTGTGTCCGGGTTGATCATCGTGATGGCCACGGTGATGGGGGCCACCCGTCTCTATTCGCGGATGCTGGTGTTCGGGGTGGGCCGGCAGGTGGAAGCCAGCCTGAAGCAGCGGATCTTCGACCACGTCCTCACCCAGGACCCCGGCTGGGTCCAGACCACCGGCAGCGGCGAGGTGATCAGCCGGGCCACCAGTGATGTGGAGAACATCCGGCGGTTGCTGGGCTTCGCCCTGCTCAGCCTGACGAACACGGTGCTGGCCTATGCCCTCACCCTGCCGGCGATGCTGGCGATCGACCCCCTGCTGAGCCTGGCGGCGGTGTCCCTGTACCCCGGCATGCTCATGGTCGTGCGCCTGTTCGGCGGTCGCATGATGAAGCAGCAGCGCCGCCAGCAGGAGGTGCTCGCCAACCTCAGCGACCTGGTCCAGGAGGACCTCAGCGGCATCGGCGCCATCAAGATCTATGGCCAGGAGGCCACCGAGGAGAAGGCCTTCGCCGACCTCAACAAGGTGTATCTGGATGCCCAGCTCTCCCTGGCCCGCACCCGCAGCACCCTCTTTCCCCTGCTGGAGGGGATCGCCTCCCTGAGCCTGCTGCTGCTGCTGGCCCTGGGCAGCGGCCAGCTGGAAAGCGGTCGGCTCAGCATCGGCGATCTGGTGGCCCTGATCCTCTTCGTGGAGCGGCTGGTCTTCCCGACCGCCCTGCTGGGCTTCACCCTCAACACCTTCCAGACCGGTCAGGTGAGCCTGGAGCGGGTCGAAGCCCTGCTGAGCCATCCCCCCGCCATCGTCTCGCCCGCCGATCCCCTGCCCCCGGCCCGGCCAGCCCTCGGGGCCGTCGTGGCCAGCGGGCTCACGGTCCGGTACCAGGGGGCGGAGCGGCCCGCCCTGGAGGACCTCAGCTTCGCGATCCACCCCGGGGAGCTGGTGGCGGTGGTGGGGCCGGTGGGTTGCGGCAAGACCACCCTGGCCCGGGCCCTCGGCCGGATGGTCGAAGTGCCCGCCGGTCGGCTGTTCCTCGATGGGGTCGACGTGACCCGGCTGCGGCTGAGCGATCTGCGCCGCCAGGTGGCCCTGGTGCCCCAGGAGGGCTACCTGTTCACCGCCAGCCTGGCGGACAACCTGCGCTACGGCGATCCCGAGGCCGGCATGGAGCGGGTGGAGGAGGCCGCCCGCCAGGCCCGCCTGGAGGGGGACATCAAGGGCTTCCCCGATGGCTACCGCACCCTGGTGGGGGAGCGGGGCATCACCCTGAGCGGCGGCCAGCGCCAGCGCACCGCCCTGGGGCGGGCGCTGCTGGTGGAGGCCCCCCTGCTGGTGCTCGATGACGCCCTGGCCAGCGTCGACAACACCACCGCCGCGGGCATCCTGCGCTCGGTGCGTGAGGAGCAGCGGCGCACGGTGGTGATGATCAGCCACCAGCTCTCGGCGGCGGCGGCCTGCGACCGGATCCTGGTGCTGGAAGCGGGCCGGCTGGTCCAGGAGGGCCACCACACCGACCTGCTGCAGCAGGATGGCACCTACCGCAGGCTCTGGGACCGGGAGGAGGCCGTCCGCCAGCTCCAGGCCGCCTGAACCGCGGGGCCTGAGGGCGGAATCCTGCACCAGTTTCAAACAGATGTTGAGTTGCCCCGCCCAGGGACGCTGGCTGGGCTTACCTGGAAGGCCCGTGGTTCCCCACCGCCTGCCACGCCGTTCCCATGGCCCCCACCCCGTCGCCCCTCAGCCAGCCGCTCAACGTCCGCTGCACCCTGACCTTCGGTGACATCTACGGCCAGGTCCTGATCTGGATGGCCGTGATCTTCGTGAGCCTGGCGGCGGGTCTGGCCCTGATGGGGGCGAGTCGGCCCCTGTTCGCCCTGGTGGGGGTGGGCCTGATCCTGGTGCTCTCGCTGCCCTTTCTGCTGTTCGCCTTCATCACCACCCTGCTGAACCACATCGCCCTGGTGCCGCAACAGGACCAACAGGGCGCTTCCTAGAGTTGGGTCCCTGACGGCACATCACCTTGTTCGGCCTCTTCAACAGCCCTTCGGGCGGCGCTGGCGACACGGGCGCAGCCATGGCGGCCAAGGGCGCCGCAGGCATCCACGCCGTGCTGGGCACCCCACTGGCGGACCCGTTGACGGGGGCCCAGGCGGAGGCCCAGTTCGGCTGCGGCTGCTTCTGGGGGGCGGAGAAGGGTTTCTGGCGGCTGCCCGGGGTGGTCACCACCGCGGTGGGCTATGCCGGCGGACAGCTCGCCTCCCCCAGCTACGAGCAGGTCTGCAGCGGTCGCAGCGGCCACGCCGAGGTGGTGCGGGTGGTGTGGGACACGGCCCGCGTCTCCTTCGCCGATCTGCTCAAGCTGTTCTGGGAGTGCCACGACCCCACCCAGGGCAACCGCCAGGGCAATGACCGGGGCAGCCAGTACCGATCCGCCATCTTTGTCGACGACCCCGCCCTGCTGGCGCTCGCCGAGGCCAGCCGTCAGGCCTACCAGACGGCTCTCGATGCCGCCGGGGCGGGGCGGATCACCACCGAGATCGGCTCCGGCAGACGCTTTCACTTCGCCGAGCCCTACCACCAGCAGTACCTGGCCAAGCCCGGCAGCCGCCCCTACTGCTCCGCCCAGCCCACGGGGGTCCCCCTTGGCCCCTTCCCCGGCGCCACCTACCTCCTTCCCGCCAGCGTGTGGGAAAGCTATGACTGGGCCATTCCCCATTGCGTCCTTCGCGGCGACAATGCGCCGATTGCCCTCGTCTGAACGCCTCCTCCATGGCCGCCTCCCCGCTGCTCGCGCTCGGATTCCTGCCCCTTCTGGCGATGCAGTCCCCCTGGTGGGAGAACTACGACATCCGGGAACGCTTCCTCTGCGGTGACCGTTTCTCGGTGGTGCTCGAGCGCAACGCCTCCCAGGCCTCCCTGATCGCCGGCGGCGCGCGGTCTACCCTGTTCCGTGAGGAATCCGACGCGCCGGGTCTCCGTTACCAGAACGAAAGCCTGAGGGTGATCCTGCGGGGCGATGAGCTCACCCTTGAACAGCTCCCCAGCCGACGGATCTGCCTGCGCAGCGAAGAGGTATGAAGCCCCTCTCCGACCAGGTGGTGATCGTGGCCCTGATCGCCGCCGTCGGAATCTGTTTTGCCCTGGCCTTCTGGACCGTGCGACTGCACCCCTCCGGAGAGCCACCGCTGCAATGGCGCCAGGGGCCCAGCGCCCTCGCACCGACCTTCCTTTCGTGACAGACCCCGTCGAGGACCGGGACCAGCCAAGGCGCCAGCTGCATCCGCTGCCGAAGGGACTGGTCGAGCTCTACGGCCTGCTGGCGGTGTTGTTCGTCCTGGTGCCCGAATGGATGGCCGGTGGGGCCCTGCAGGGCTTCAGGGAGGGCCGGGAAGGATCCGAGCTGCCCCTGCCCTCGATGGCCTGGCAACGGTTGCCCGAACTGCAGCTGGCCACGATGGGGCTGGCGGAACTGCGTCTGATGGCCCGCCGCGAGCGCCTCTGGGGGTACACGGTGATGGGGCGCCAGCGGCTCACCAATCGCCTGATGCGGCGCCTGTCCAGACGCCGCGGCAGCCCCAGGACGCTGTGATAGCTTCATTCCGCCGGGGCGTAGCGCAGCTTGGTAGCGCACCACTTTGGGGTAGTGGGGGTCGTGGGTTCGAATCCCGCCGCTCCGATTCAGCCGGTCCACCGAATGTCCCTCCCATGGGCTCGTCGGCCATTGATCGTTCCGTCAGCTGATCCCATCAGCTGATTTTTTTTGGCCCGGATCGCGTGGTCGGAGCCTGAAGAAGCGTCAGTGCAACCGGGTGACGACGTTGAAGCGCACCAGCCAGAGGTTGACGCGCCGACGCAGGCGGGGCGGCACCTCCTGCACCAGCTGGAACAGCTCCTGGGACGCCAGGCGGCGCAGAGCGCGGACATCGACCCGCCAGAGGGCCTCCGCTTCCCGGATCAGCCGTGCCCAGGTGCGGGCCGTCTGCCAGCGGCGCACCCGGTGCTGGGCAGGTTCGCCACCGTCACCGGAGCTGGTTGGCAGCCGGGTGACCATGACGGCGGCGCCGGAAGAACACCCCAAGGGTGGGGAGGCGGGGGAGAAGCGCCCCGGATCATCGGTTCCGCTTCAACCATCGAAACAAAAACGGAAGATCCGAGGCCGGCTTCAGGCACTCCTGGCCAGGACTTCGGCGGCGGAGGGATCGGGCACCAGCTGGACCGGAAAGGCCAGGGCCTCCGCCTCCCGCCGGCTCAGCCGGCGGCTCCAGGCCCGGGGGACCGCTTCGTTCCAGCGGAAGCCGGCCTCACGGGCACGGTGCCGCTCGGCATAGGGAAGGTCCGCCCGATAGAGGCTGCGGGGCTCCAGGGCCGCCTGCAGCAGGGCCTCCAGGTCGGCGCAGCGCTCGAACACCTGGGCGAGGTAGATGCAGTCGGTCAGGGCCCGGTGGGCCGCCCACACCGGCACGCCGTAGGCCAGGGCCAGATCACGGACCGAGGGGGTGCTGCGCAGCTGGCGCTCGGCCGGCCAGCGGATGTCCTCCATCGAGCAGATCCAGGGGCGGTCCAGCACCGGCAACGGCCCAAGGCCGAACCACTGACGGTCGAAGGCGACGTTGTGGGCCACCAGGGCCTCACAGGCGTCCACCATGGCCCGGAAGCAGGCCAGGGCGTCCTGCCAGGGCTGCTCCAGGCGCGTCACGGCAGCGGGGATGCCGTTGATGCCCTCGGCGGCGTTGGCCGTGCAGGGCAACAGGAAGGACACCTGGGTGAGCACGGCCCGGTGGGGCACATGGAAGAGGATCGCCCCCACCTCGATGCACTGGCCCTGCAACGTGGAGAGCCCGGTGGTCTCCGTGTCGAGGATGAGCAGGGTCTCGGGAACCCGGGGCAGGGCCCGCGCCGGGCGGCCGGCGCAGACGGGCAGGGACAGGGGGGCCGGGCGGGTCGCGGGGGCGGGGGGCGGCTCGGCGGGGGCCGGATCCGGAGCCGAGACCCGTGTCGGAGCCGGGGCAGCGGGCAGCGGCGCGGCCATGCCCAGAAGATCGTTCTGTTGCCAGTGACCGGGTTGCTCCTGCATCGGGCGCCGTCCGCACGCACCCCCATCGTCGCAAGCGGGGCAAGGCCCCGCCGGGGCCATGCTTCCTAGGCTGGGTCAACCCCATGCCTCCCCGCATTCCGTGGCTCCAGCCCTCGCCTCCGGCGATATCGCCCCCCTGGTCGCGCTCCCCGACCAGGACGGCACCGAACGCCGCAGCGACCGGCTGGAGGGCAAGGCCCTGGTGCTGTTCTTCTATCCCAAGGACGACACCCCCGGCTGCACCATGGAGGCCTGCGCCTTCCGCGACAGCTACGCCGACCTGCAGGCGCTCGGAGCCGAGGTGTGGGGTGTCAGCGGCGACGATGCCGCCAGCCACCGGCGCTTCGCCAACCGCCACCGGCTGCCCTTCCCACTGCTGGTGGATACGGGCAACCGGCTGCGCCAGGCCTTCGGTGTGCCCAGCGTGCTGGGCCTGCTGCCCGGCCGGGTCACCTACGTCATCGACGGCCAGGGGGTGATCCGCCACGTGTTCAACAACCTGCTGGACGGACCGGCCCACCGGCGCGAGGCCGTCGATGCCCTGCGCGGCCTCCAGGCCTCCTGACCGCGCTCGCGATCCAGCACGGGGGGACCGGACGATGACGGCATGGCGACAGCAGGGGGAGCTCTGGACGCTGGAGCCCACGGCCCGGCCCCGCGGGCTGATCGAGTTCATCGGCGGCAGCTACCTGGCCGCCACCCCCCAGCTCAGCTATCGGCGCCTTCTTGAGACCCTGGCCGTCCGGGGTTGGCGGATCCACGCCTGGAGCTACGTGCCGGGCTTCGACCACCAGGCCCAGGCCAACGGGGCATGGCGTCTGTTCCGCCAGGTTCGGGAGCAGCAGGTGGGGCCCGCCGAAGCCCCCCTGATCCGCCTGGGCCACAGCCTCGGCTGCAAGCTGCACCTGCTCGCCCCCGACGGAGGACGCCGCTGCGATGGCCTGGTGGCGCTCAGCTTCAACAACTTCTCGGCCGAGCGGTCCATCCCCTTCCTGGCGGAGCTGGGCCAGCAGTTCCGCTTCCGCAGCGAGTTCAGCCCCTCCCCGGAGGACACCCTGCGGCAGATCGCCAGCAGCTACCGCCAGCCCCGCAACCTGGTGGTGCGCTTCAGCCGCGACACGATCGACCAGAGCGGCCGGCTGATCGGCGTGCTGCAGGCCAGGGCCGGAGACGCCTCCACCCTGCTGGAGCTGCCGGGGGATCACCTCACCCCGGCCAGCGGCGGCCTGCGCAAACAGTTCCTGGGGGACTGGGCCGATGATCCGGCCCGCCAGCGGGGCATGGAGCGACTGGCCGAACAGATCAGCGCCTGGTGTCACACCCGCAGCTGATCGAGCACCGAACGGTCCTCCAGGGTGGAGGTGTCGCCGCTCACCTCCTGGCCCGAGGCCAGGGAGCGCAGGATCCGGCGCATGATCTTGCCGCTGCGGGTCTTGGGCAGGGCGTCGGTGAAGCGGATGATGTCGGGCCGGGCGATCGGTCCGATCTCCAGGCCCACGTGACGGCGCAGTTCGGCCTCCAGGGCCGCGTCGCCGTCCACCCCCACATCCAGGGTGACGAAGGCCACGATCCCTTCCCCCTTGAGCTCGTCGGGCCGGCCCACCACGGCGGCCTCCGCCACCGCCGGATGGCTCACCAGGGCCGATTCGATCTCCATGGTGCCCAGCCGGTGGCCGGAGACGTTGATGACGTCATCGACCCGGCCCATCACCCAGAAATAGCCATCCGCATCGCGGCGCGCGCCGTCACCGGCGAAATAGAGGTAACTGCCGTCGGCGGGCCGGATGTGCTCCCAGTAGCTGCGGCGGAAGCGGTCGGCATCGCCGTGCACGGTGCGCATCATGCCGGGCCAGGGGCGCCGCACCGCCAGGTAGCCCCCCTGGCCCGTCGGCACGCTGTTGCCCTCCAGATCCACCACGTCGGCGACGATGCCCGGCAGGGGCAGGGTGGCCGAGCCGGGCTTGGTGGGGGTGGCCCCGGGCAGGGGGCTGATCATCACCCCGCCGGTCTCGGTCTGCCACCAGGTGTCCACCACGGGGCAGCGGTCGCCGCCGATCACATCGCGATACCACATCCAGGCTTCCGGATTGATCGGCTCGCCGACGGTGCCGAGGATCCGCAGGCTGGACATGTCGTAGCGATCGGGCACCTCGCGGCCGCTCTTCATGAAGGCGCGGATGGCCGTGGGGGCGGTGTAGAAGATCGTCACCCGGTGCTTCTCGATCACCTCCCAGAAGGCCCCCGGCTTGGCGGGCCGCGGTGCCCCCTCGTACATGAGCGTGGTGGCGCCGTTGGAGAGCGGTCCGTAGACGATGTAGCTGTGGCCGGTGATCCAGCCCACATCGGCGGTGCACCAGTGGATATCGTCCTCACGAATGTCGAAGATCCACTGGAAGGTGAGATGGGCCCAGAGGTTGTAGCCGGCGGTGGTGTGCACCACCCCCTTGGGCTTGCCGGTGGAGCCGGAGGTGTAGAGCACGAACAGGCGGTCTTCGCTCGCCATCGGCTCGGCCGGGCAGTCGGCGCTCTGGCTGTCCACCAGCTCGTGCCACCAGAGGTCGCGGCCGGCCTCGAAGGTGGTGGCCTCGCCGGTACGGCGCACCACCAGCACGTGCTCGACGCTGGGGCAGCCCTCGTCCAGGGCCTGATCCACCGCCGGCTTGAGGGACACGGCCTTGTCCTTGCGGAAGCCGCCGTCGGCGGTGATCACCAGCTTCACCTGCCCGTCGATCAGGCGGTCGCGCAGGGCCTCGGCCGAGAAGCCGCCGAACACCACCGAGTGGGGGGCACCGATGCGGGCGCAGGCCAGCATGGCGATGGCCGCCTCCGGCACCATCGGCATGTACAGGGCCACCAGGTCCCCCTTGCCCACACCGAGGGCCTTGAGGGCATTGGCCGCACGGCAGACCTCGGCATGCAGCTCGCGGTAGGTGAAGCGGCGCACGTCGCCGGGTTCGCCTTCCCAGATCAGGGCCGTCTTGTCGGCACGGGGGCCATCCAGGTGGCGATCCAGGCAGTTGTAGGAGAGGTTGGTGGTGCCCCCTTCGAACCAGCGGGCGAAGGGCGGGTTGCTCCAGTCGAGCACTGAGTCGAAGGGCTCGAACCAGTGCAGCTCACGGCGGGCCGCCTCTGCCCAGAAGCCATCGGGATCGGCCTGGGCCCGCGCCACCAGCGCGTCGTAGGCGGCCATCGAACCGATGCGGGCCGCGGCGGCCAGGGCCGGCGGCGGATCGAACTGCCGCTGTTCCTGGAGCACCGACTCGATCGTGGGTGAGGAGTCCTGGGTCATGGCAAAGCCTGCCGGGCGGGCTGGGGCATGGTGCATTCAACCGCAGACAGGCCACGCTGGAGGGACACGGCTCCGTTCCCATGCCCGCCTGGCTGACGATCCTGCTGGTGATGGGCCTGGTGATCGCCGTCCTGACCCCGAGCCGCCAGCAGTTCGCCTGGTTCCTGCGGCTGCGGCGCCCCCGCTGGCTCACCTTCGAGCGCTGGATCCCGCTGATCTGGTCGGTCGTCTACGTCTGCTTCTACGCCTCGGCCCTGATCCGCTGGTGGGCCGGTGGGGTGACGGCGCCCCTGGCCATGGTGGGCTTCCTGGTGCTGCTGGTGCTGGTGCAGAGCTACACGCTGCTGATCTGCCGCACCCGGCGGCTCGCCTGGGGGACGGCGGCGGGCCTGGCCGGCTGGCTCTGGGGTCTGGGCCTGGCCCTGGCGCTGCTGGCCGTGTCCCGGCCCGCCAGCCTGCTGCTGCTGCCGTTCCTGCTCTGGAGCCCGATCGGCACCTTCGTGACCTGGCGGATGCAGAGGCTGAACTGCTGAGACGCCCCAGGCCTGCCCCGCCGCCGGGCCGATCAGGGCTGCTCATCGCTGCTTGGCAAGACCGTCCGGCGGCGTTAGCCAGGGGACGAACCCACCGGAATGGAGCGGAAGGCCATGGAGGAGCAGCCCATCACGCCCCATGCCGGCCCGACACGGGACGCCGAGGGCAACCTCACCTACGTGGGCGACGACGGTCGCCGTTATGTGGTGGGTCTGCCGCCGGACATCGATGAGGACAACGTCGAGAAGGTGATGACCCTGCTGCGGGGAGGCACCGGGCTGTTCCAGCAGATCGAGACCCTCTGCCACCGCTGGATCGACGAGGTGGGCGGCAGCGAACTGGATGAGCGGGCCGCCCTGGTGCTGCTGCTCACCACCCTGGAAACCGCCCTGGAGGACCGTTACCCCGAGACCGATCCGTCCTGATGCAGGCTGGGGGCATGCCCCAGCGACCCGCCGCCTGCCTGTTCGATCTCGACGGTCTGCTGCTGGACACCGAACCCGCCCATGCCAGGGCCTGGCAGGAGGCCTCCACCCACTTCGGCCGCCCCCTCTCCGGGGCCGAACTGCTGAGCCTGCGGGGCCGGCGGCGCCTCGACTGCGCCAGCCAGGTGCAGCAGTGGATCGTTGCCTCCGGAGGGCCGCAGCTCAGCGTCCAGGCGTTGCTGGCCATACGCCAGCCGATCGCCGAGGCCCTGCTGGCCACCGCCCCGGCCATGCCCGGGGCCGAGGCCCTGGTGCGCCGTTGCGCGGCCCTGGGAATCCCCATGGCCCTGGCCACCAGCAGCGCACGCCAGGCGGTGGCGCTGAAGGTGGCCCCCCACCCCTGGATGGCCCTGATCCTCGAACGGGTCCATGGCGATGACCCGGACCTGGGCGGCGGCAAACCCGCCCCGGACCCCTTCCTGCTGGCGGCCCGGCGCCTGGGGGTGGCACCAACGGCGTGCTGGGCGTTCGAAGACTCCAGCGCCGGCGTGGCCGCCGCCCTGGGCGCCGGTTGCCGGGTGCATGTGCTGCTGCCTCCGGGGGTGGGCTGCCAGGCCTACCCCGAGGGGGTGATCTGTCTCAGCTCCCTGGAGGAGGTGGCTCTGGATCAGTAGAGGCGGCTGAGGACGAACTCCGGCAGGGCGCGCAGGGCGCTGCGGGGCTCCGAGGGGGGCAGCCACTCGATCGCCTCGTGGGCCTCACGGGCGAACCCTTCGGCCAGGGCACGGGCCCGGCCGATGGCCTCGCAGCCGCGCACCATGGCCAGGGCCTGGTCGAGGTCGCCGGCCTCACAGAATTCCCGCTCGATCAGCCCGGCCAGGGCCGGCCGCTCCTCGAGGGCATACAGCACCGGGGCGGTGAGGTAGCCCGAGGCCAGGTCACTGGCGGCGGGCTTGCCCAGCTGCTGGTCGCTGGCAGTGAAATCGAGGATGTCATCCACCACCTGGAAGGCCAGGCCCAGCTGGCGGCCGAAGCGGTAGAGGGCGTCGAGGCGCGGTTCGGGCAGCCCGGTGAGCACCCCGGCGGCCCGGGCACTGTTGGCGATCAGCGACGCCGTCTTGCAGTAGCTCTTCTCGAGGTAGGTCTCGAAGCTCTGGCCGGTGTCGTAGCGGAACAGCCCCTGGCGCACCTCGCCATCGGCCAGATCCATGATCACACGGGAGAGCAGTTTCACCACCTCGAGATCATCGAGGTTGGCGAGGTGCCAGCTGGCCTGGGCGAAGAGAAAATCACCGGCCAGCACCGCAACGCGATGGTTGAAGCGGCTGTGCACCGTGGCCACGCCCCGGCGGGTGGCCGCCTCATCCACCACATCGTCATGGACAAGCGAAGCGGTGTGGATCATCTCGGTGATCTCCGCCAGCCGCCGGTGACGGGGGCTGAGGCCCCCATCGGGGGCGATGGCCCGCGACAGCAGCAGCACGATGCCCGGCCGCAGCCGCTTGCCACCGGCCGCGAACAGATGCTCGGCGGCCGCCTGAAGAATCGGATGGCCGGCGCCGATCAGGCTGCGCAGGTCGGCCAGCAGGGCATCGAGGTCGGACTCCACCGGCTGGAGCAACTCTGCAACCGTCGCCACGTCACCTCCACGATGAATGGATCCTAGGGGCCGTGCCTCAATAGGCGCGGGTGGGCGACTGCAGGCTGACGCTGCGCACCGCCGGCCGGCTGCCCAGCCAGGCGGCGGCCGCGCTGGCGAAGGCTTCGGCGGGCCCGGTGACACAGAACCGGGTGCGCTCCAGGGGCGGCCGCACCGACTCCACCGCCTGGTCGACCTCGGGGGAATCCCCCAGGCTGGCCAGCAGGGGTCCGAGGCGCTGGGCGGCCGCCAGGGCCGGGTCCACCAGCTGCACGTCGGGCGGGAGCAGCTCGGCCAGCAGGGCCCGCAGCAGCGGGTAGTGGGTGCAGCCCAGCACGATGGTGTCCACCTCGGCCTCCAGCAACGGGGCCAGGTAGCCGGCAGCGGCCGCACGCAGCTCGGGGGCCTGCAGGTTGCCGGCCTCGATCAGGGGCACGAAGGCGGGACAGCCCATCTCCAGCACCCTGGCCGAGGGACGGCAGGCCTGGATCGAGCGCCGGTAGGCGCCACTGGCGGCGGTGGCCGGGGTGGCCAGCACCCCGACGTGGTCGCTGGTGAGCTCGCTGGCCAGGCTGTCGATCAGCCCCACCACCGGCACCCCTGCTTCGGCCACGGCCACATCGAGGGCCAGGGCATTGGAGGTGTTGCAGGCCATCACCAGCACCCCTACCCCCTGCAGCCGCAGCCAGTGCACCACCTCCGAGGCGATCGCCCGGATCTCCTCCTTCGAGCGCTGGCCGTAGGGAACCCGGGCCGTGTCCCCCAGGTAGAGGCAGGGGGAGTGGGGATAGAGGGCATGGACCTGGCGCAGCACCGTCAGCCCACCGAGGCCACTGTCGAACAGGCCGACGAGCAGGCTCACGAGTCCCCCTGGAGAAAGTCGAGGATGCCGGCGGAGATCGCCACGGCCATCCGGCGCCGGAAATTGGGATCGGCCAGGCGGGGGGCGTCGACGCTGCCGGTGACGAACCCCATCTCCGCCAGGGCTGCCGGCATCACCGTGCGGCGGATCACGAAGAACCGGCCCGGTCGGGCGCCGCGGTCGGGCGTGCCTGGCGAGATCGCCATAATCCGAGACTGGATCGCCTGGGCCAGCCGCTGGGAATTGCCCGACTGGAAATAGAACGTCTCCACGCCGTTCACATCCGGGCGAGCCATGCTCAGGGCGTTGGCGTGGATGCTCACGAACACATCGGCGTTGCTGCTGTTGGCCAGCGAGACCCGGGGCGGCAGGTCAACGTCCACGTCCGAGGTGCGGGTCATCAGCACCTGCACCCCCCGGGCCTGGAGCAGCTGGGCCACCTGCAGACTCACATCCAGCACCACGTCGGTCTCCCGCAGCCCACCGATCCCCACGGCACCCGGATCAGGGCCGCCGTGGCCGGGATCGATCACCACCCGGAAGCGGCCCCCGGGCACCGGCGGCAGACC
>NZ_JAGQBG010000066.1 GCF_024345515.1 Cyanobium sp. N5-Cardenillas | reverse complement strand
GTCGAAGGGGTCGGCCGCTTCCGGGTCGCCCGGCAGCCCACGGCACGACACCGTGGCCACCGGATCCACCCCGAGCACGCCACGGCTGCCGAGGGGGCTGCCGTCGCCGTCGAGCAGCACCAGCCCGTCCCGGCCGAAACTCTGGGCCAGGACCCCGGCGAGGGCCCGGGGCTCCAGCCAGGGAAGCGGGTCGCTCCTCAAAAGCCTGCTCCGGCGCGGAGGGCGGCTCCGGCACGCACGGCCGCACTGGTGAGGTCGGGCCGGCCCGCGGCCATCAGGGCGGCGTCACGAATGCGGCAGCTGTCGCAGCGGCCACAGGGGAGATCCTCGCCGCTGTAGCAGCTCCAGGTGGCCGCGATCGGCACCCCCAGCCGCAGGGCCTCGCGCACGATGGTGGCCTTGTCCCAGGCCACCAGGGGGGCCCAGAGGCGGGCGCCACGGCCTTCGCGCCCCGCCTTGGTGGCCAGGTCGGCCAGGCTCTGGAAGGCGGCCAGGTAGTCGGGGCGGCAGTCGGGATAGCCGGAGTAATCCACGGCGTTGACCCCAAGCACGAGGCTGGTGGCGCCGCGGGCTTCGGCCAGGCTCAGCCCCAGGGCGATGAACACCGTGTTGCGGCCGGGCACGTAGGTGGTGGGGATCACCCCCTCAACCACGCCGCCGTCGGGGACGGGGATGGCCGGATCGGTGAGGGCCGAGCCGCCCCAGGCCGCCAGGTTGACGGCGATCACATGGTGCTCCTCCAGCACAAGGGCTTCCGCCACCGCGGCGGCGGCGGCCAGCTCGCGCCGGTGGCGCTGGCCGTAGTCGAAGGAGAGGCCGATCACCCGGTGGCCCGCCTCGATCGCCAGGGCTGCGGCGGTGGCCGAATCGAGGCCGCCCGAGAGCAGGGCGATGGCGAGGGGGTGCGTGATGGTGGTCTGGGGAGAAGATCTCCCCACATTTTGCAAGTGCTCGGGAAGCCACCGTTCGGGACGCGCCGCAGCGATGGCCGCTTGACGATCCCGATGGGGATCAGCGCAAAGCGGCCTCAGGAGTCCCTTGCCAGCGCCCTCCGGAGGGCCCTTCGGGATTCGTTACAAACTCGGGCTGAAGATTTGGCTAAGCAATGCTAATCTTCAAATGAGTGATTGACTGACCCTTTCGGGTCGTTGACTTCAGGCCTTTTGGGCTTCCTGATGTATCCCAGAACACCTCAGTAATCTCATGTATCGCTCTCTGTCCGGCGTTGTTGCCATGGCCGTCACCGTGGCCGCCGCAACTGCCGCTCCCGCCTCGGCGTTCGTCGTGTCCGTCGGTGGCCAGGATTACGACGTTCAAACAACGCCGTCCGCCACCTTTGTATCCATCCAGTCCCTGCTGGAAAGCCAGGTCTTCTGGAACAACGAATCCCTTGCGGAAGCTTTCGCTGCGGCCGTCAAGGGTGAATTTGGGCTTCCCAACTTCGGGTTTGCTGGACCCGCTTTCGCTTGGCAGACAAACCCTCCCAGTCCAACTGACCCAGGGACATACAACCCTGATTTGATCGTCTCGGCCAAGGTATGGACCGGATCTGCCGTTGGCGGTCTTTTCCCTCCTGCAGGTGATTTCAATTTGCCCGACGGCCCCATCCTGACTTTCCCTCTGGTCTGGGCGACGGCCACCCCGGTCACACCTGCCACATCCGTTCCAGGTCCTGTCCCGCTCTTCGGAGCCGCGGCCGCCTTCGGCTGGAGCCGCCGCCTGAAGAGGCGGATCACCGCGAGCTGAGGCTTCTGACCAGGGGGCATGATCTGCCCCCACCCCGTTTCCCCCCTCCCCGCATCGCTTCTTCCGTGGACCGCTCCTTGTCACCGGAAGCCGTCGATTGTCGCGCAGTCGCTGGCTCCCTGGGATCCATGGGTCTTGGCATGGTCGGCGTCTTCCTGGCGGCGATCGCCAGCGTCTTCTTCCCTCCGAGGATCCTTGATGGGCGCTGGCAGCTCGCCGTCGCCACCACCCTGGTTGACAACGGCGTGATTCCCTTGGTGGGGCTGGCGTTTTTCCACTTCGCCGTGGTGCTCGATCCTGCCAGTCCGCGGCTGCGGTCCCTGCGCCTCCTCGCGACGCGCCTGGCCATCCCAGCCTTCCTCGGCTTCCTGCTGCTCATTCCGCTGCAGCTCCGTGCCACGGGTTCGATCCTCGGCACGGCCAGGGTCGAGCGGGCCCGTCAGCAGGAGCAGACTGGTGCCCGGTTCGATGCCATGCGTCAGGCCATCGCCGCAGCCACCCGCCCCGAGGAGCTTCGCTCCCGACTGCTGGCCCTGAAGGGCCCATCCCTCGGTCCGGCGGATCTGGGAGAGCCCCTGCCCCAGCTGAAGCGGCGGCTGCTGCTGAGCCTCAACCAGGCCGAAACGGTGGTGATGCAGCAGCTGGAAGGGTCCGGCAGCCGGCCCCAGGATGGCCTGGTCCGGCTCAATGGTCGCGTCATCCTGTCCGCCCTGGCGCTGGCCCTGGCGTTCGCGGCCGGTGCCCGCCGCGCGGGAAGCGAGGTGTCGCTCCTGGCGGAACTTGCTGGCCGACGTGGACGACGCGGCGGAATCTTCCCCTTCCTGCCGGCAGGTCGTCGTTCGCGCCCGGTCGACGGCTCTTACTTCCAGCAAATCGGCGGCGATGACGGGCCCCCACCACCCGCATCTTGACGGACTGCTGCCCTACGCGGGGCTTCACTGGGGGTTGGGTGGATGGTCGGGAGTGCGATCGTGGGCGACCCACCCCGCCGCTCCGGAGGTTCCCATGTCCCGTGCCCTGCGCCGCACAACGGCGGTCGCGGCCACCGTCAGCCTGCCGGCTCTGCTCGCCGCACTGGTGTCGCCAGCCCGGGCCATCCCCCGGTTGGATCTGACGCCTTACCCCAAGCCCACCGCCGCCCAGACCCGCTGGGTGATCCAGCTGCCCGGGGTGCTGCCCCCCACGGCCGATCCGCGCCTCTCCCCCCACCCGAGCGACTGGCGGGTGCAGCTGATCCCCGGCCGCCAGGTGGAGGCCGACTGCAACCAGCAGGCCTTCCGCGGCCGCTTCCGCGCCAGCAAGCTGAAGGGCTCGGGCGTCAGCGTCTACACGGTGAGCGATGTCGGCCCGATGGTGACGACCCTGATGGCCTGCCCCCCCGGCCAGGCGAAGCGCAAGGTGTTCGTGCCCATGGGCAGCAAGCCCTTCGTGGTGCCCTACGACGCCAGCCGGCCGATCGTCGTGTTCACCCCCAAGGATCTGCAGCTGCGCTGGCGGCTCTGGAAGGCCGAGAAGGTGCAGCAGCCGGCCCAGGCCCTTTGAAAGCTCAGCTCCCGGGGCTTCAGCGCACCCCCAGCCACTTGTGGCTCTGCAGGCTGAGCCGCCAGGCGGGGTGCGCACGCACGTAGGCCACCGCCAGCTCCCGGGCGGCCGACGCGTCCCAGGCGGGCTGGATCAGGAGTTCGGGGCCCGCGGAGGCGGGCGGGCGCAGGCGGCCGGCCTCCGCGGCCATGGCTTCGGCGAAGGCCAGGTCGGCCGCGGAGGTCACCACCACCTTGAGCTCGTCGCAGCGGGCCAGGAGGGCGGCGGCCGGGGGGCGGTGGGGCTTGGGGGAGAGGGTGATCCAGTCGAAGCGGCCGCTGGGCTCCCCCACGCCGCTGGTTTCCAGGTGCAGCGGCAGGCCGACGGAAGCCAGGGCGGCACAGAGGCCGTCGAGGGGCTGTTGCAGGGGCTCGCCGCCGGTGATCACCACGAAGGCGGCACCGGCGGCGGCGGCGGCGCTGGCCTCGGCCGCCAGTTCGCCCAGGGGGCGCCGCGGATGGGCCGCCTCCGGCCAGGAGTGCTTGGTGTCGCACCAGGGGCAGCCCACGTCGCAGCCCGCCAGGCGGATGAAGAAGGCGCTGCGGCCGGCATGGAGCCCCTCCCCCTGCAGGGAGTGGAAGGTTTCCACCACCGACGGGCCTTCAGCCGTAGATGGGGCTGGCGACACGGTCCACGGCCTCGCTGGGGGAGCCGGGCAGCCGCTGCTGGGCCGCCTCGATCAGCCCCCGGAACAGGGGATGGGGCTTGCCGGGACGGGAGAGGAACTCCGGGTGGTACTGGCAGGCGGTGAAGAAGGGGTGATCCTTCAGTTCGATCAGCTCCACCAGGCGGCCATCGGGGGAGGTGCCGCTGATCTCGTAGCCCGATTCCAGGAACAGGGAGCGGTAGGCGTTGTTGAACTCGTAGCGGTGGCGGTGGCGCTCGTAGACCACCTCCTCGCCGTACAGGCGATGGGCCATGGTGCCCGCCGTCAGCCGGCAGGGGTAGACGCCCAGGCGCATGGTGCCGCCCAGATCCACCACGTCCTGCTGCTCGGGGAGCAGGTGGATGACGGGGTGCGGCGTGGCGTTGTCCAGCTCGGCGCTGGTGGCCCCCTCCAGGCCGGCCTGGTGGCGGGCCCACTCGATCACGGCACACTGCATGCCGAGGCAGAGCCCCAGGAACGGCACCCGCTGCTCGCGGGCCCAGCGGATCGCCGCCACCTTGCCGTCGACACCGCGGTGGCCGAAGCCGCCGGGCACCACCACCGCATCCATGCCCCGCAGCAGGACGTCGGCGCCCTGGCTCTCGATCTGCTCGGCGCAGACCCAGTGGAGGTCGAGGGAGGCGTCCCGCTCCAGGCAGGCATGGCGCAGGGCCTCCACCACCGAGAGGTAGGCGTCGTTGAGCTGCACGTACTTGCCCACCAGGGCCACCTTCACCGCCGGGCCGGGGTGGCGCAGCTTCTCCACCAGATCCGCCCAGCGCGCCATGTCGCTGTCGTGGTCGACCAGGGAGAGGACATCGAGCACCTGACGGCAGAGGCCCTCGCTCTCCATCGCCAGGGGCACGGCGTAGATGCTGTCGGCATCGAGGGCCTGGATCACGGCGCTCGCCGGCACGCCGCAGAAGCCGCCGATCTTGGCCTTGAGGTCGGTGCTGATGGGCCGGTCGCTGCGACAGACGAGCACGTCAGGCTGGATGCCGATCGAACGCAGCTCCTTGACCGAGTGCTGGGTGGGCTTGGTCTTGAGTTCGCCGGAGGTGCCGATGTAGGGCAGCAGGGTCACGTGCACGTAGGCCAGGTCCTGGCGGCCGACGTCACCACGGAACTCGCGGATGGCCTCCAGGAACGGCAGCGACTCGATGTCCCCCACCGTGCCGCCGATCTCGGTGATCACCACGTCGGCGCCGCTGTTGGCCGCCACCCGGTGGATGCGCTCGCGGATCTCGCCGGTGATGTGGGGAATCACCTGAACGGTGCCGCCGTTGTAGTCGCCGCGGCGCTCCTTGTTGATCACCGCCTGGTAGATCGAACCGGTGGTCACGCTGTTGAGGCGCGACATGGCCGTGTCGGTGAAGCGTTCGTAGTGGCCCAGGTCCAGGTCGGTCTCGGCGCCGTCCTCGGTGACGAACACCTCGCCGTGCTGGTACGGGCTCATCGTGCCCGGATCCACGTTGAGGTAGGGATCCAGCTTCAGGATCGAGACGCTGTAGCCGCGGGATTTGAGCAGCCGCCCAAGGCTGGCGGCCACGATGCCCTTGCCGATGCTGGACACCACCCCGCCGGTGACGAAGACGAACTTCGCGGCATGGCCCCGCGTGGCGGACGGTGCGGACATCGGGGGCTGCGCTGATCCCCCAATCTACCGACCCCTTCCAGACCCCAGCAGCCACCCGCCCCCGCCAGGCTCCCGTCCCCAGCCTCCTGGGGGAGCCTGAGGGGACTGGCCGAAGCCGGGCGTTGCCCGCTCAGCGGGCGCGGCCCGGCGCAGGCCAGAGCCTTCAGGCTCAACCCTCCAGGAGGCTCCTCAGCATCCAGGCCGTCTTCTCGTGGATCTGCAGCCGCTGGGTGAGCAGGTCGGCGGTGGGCTGGTCGTTGGCCTCGTCGGCGATGGTGAACACCGAGCGGATCGTGCGGGCGACGGCCTCATGGCCCTCCACCAGCTCCCGCACCATGGCCAGGGCGGCGGGCACCCCCTCGGCCTCGGGGATCGAGGAGAGGCCGGCATAGAGGGTGCCGCCGTAGGGGGCAGGACAGCCAAGGGCCCGGATGCGCTCGGCGATCAGGTCGAGGGCAGTCCAGAGCTCCGTGTACTGGTCCATGAACATCAGGTGGAGCGTGTTGAACATCGGCCCGGTGACGTTCCAGTGGAAGCCGTGGGTCTTGGCGTAGAGCACGGTGCTGTCGGCCAGCACGCGGCCGAGGCCCTCGGCGATCTGCTGACGCTGATCCGCCGGAATGCCGATGTCGATGGCGGGGGCGGTGATGGCCATGGCGGGAAGGAGCAACGAAGGGAAGTGCTACAGCGAAGCTACTGAGAGATCGGTCGTTCGTTCCGTGTTCCAGGGATCGCCCTGGCCCGGGCCGGGGGCTCCTAGGCCTCCTCGTCGGTCCAGGTGCTGGCCACGTGCAGCTCCTCCAGCTGCTTCGGCGCCACATCGGCCGGGGCCTGGGTCATCAGGCAGCGGGCCTGCTGGGTCTTGGGGAAGGCGATCGTGTCGCGGATCGACTCCTCACCCGCCAGCAGCATCACCAGCCGGTCCATGCCGAAGGCGATGCCGCCGTGGGGCGGGGCGCCCATGTCGAGGGCCTCCATCAGGAAGCCGAACTGGCGCTCGGCCTCCTCCAGGGGCAGGCCGATGGTCTGCAGCACCTGGCGCTGCAGGGCCGCATCGTGGATGCGAAGCGAACCGCCGCCCAGCTCCAGGCCGTTGAGCACCAGGTCGTAGGCCTGGGCGCGGGCCGTGGGCAGGGTGGCCGCCCAGGCGGCGGGGTCGTCGCCCAGATCCCCGGCGTTGGGGGCACAGAAGGGATGGTGCAGGGCTTCGAGACGGTTCTCGCCGGCGTTGAACTCGAACATCGGGAAATCCACCACCCAGAGGAAGTTCCACTGGTCGTTGTCCCGCTCGGCCGGCACCAGGCCCAGTTCGCGGGCCAGGTACTGGCGCACCCGGTCGAGGGCCTTGTGGACGGTGGCGGTGTCGCCGGCACCGAACAGCAGCAAGGTGCCTTCCGTAGCGCCGGTGCGCTCCAGCAGTTCCGCCTTCGTCTCGGCGGAGAGGTTGTCCTTGATGGCGCCGATCGTGTCGATCTCGCCGCCGGCCCGCACCCGGATGAAGGCCAGGCCGCCGGCTCCCGCCTTCTGGGCCTCGCTGAACACATCGCCACCGGGCTTGATGCGCACGTTGCTGACGGCCTCGTTGCCGCCGGCCACGGCGATGCACTTCACCGAGCCCCCAGCCGCCACGGCGCCGGAGAACACCTTGAAGCCCATGCTGGCCACCAGGTCGCTCACGTCGGTGAGCTCCATGCCGTAGCGGGTGTCGGGCCGATCGGTGCCGTAGCGCGCCATCGCCTCGTGCCAGGTGAGGCGGGGGAACGGCCGCGGCAGCTCGATCCCCTTCACCTGTTTCCAGATGGCGGCGATCAGGCCCTCGTTGAGCGCCAGGATCTCCTCCTCGTCCATGAAGCTCATCTCCATGTCCAGCTGGGTGAACTCCGGCTGGCGGTCGGCCCGCAGGTCCTCGTCGCGGAAGCAGCGGGCCACCTGGTAGTACCGCTCGATGCCCCCCACCATCAGCAGCTGCTTGAACAGCTGGGGCGACTGGGGCAGGGCGAACCACTCACCGCCGCAGACCCGCGACGGCACCAGGTAGTCGCGGGCGCCCTCGGGGGTGGAGCGGGTGAGCACCGGGGTCTCCACCTCGATGAAGCCCTCCGCCTCCAGATAATCGCGGGCGGCCTTCACGGTGGCGTGGCGCAGCCGCAGGTTGCGGCCCATACGCTCGCGGCGCAGGTCGAGGTAGCGGTGGCGCAGGCGCAGTTCCTCGCGGGTGTTCTCCTCGTCGTGCACCGACACCGGGAAGGGCAGGTTGCCGCGCACCTCGTTGAGCACCGTGATGCCGCTCGCCAGCACCTCGATCGCTCCGGTGGCCAGCCGTTCGTTGAGGGACTCGGCCGGTCGGGCCCGCACCTTGCCCTCCACCCGCAGCACCGTCTCGTTGCGCAGCCGCTCGGCCACGGCGAAGGCGGCAGGGGCCAGATCGGGATCCACCGTGATCTGCACGGTGCCACTGCGGTCGCGCAGGTCGATGAAGATCACGCCGCCGTGGTCACGGCGCCGGTCGACCCAGCCGCCCAGCTGGACGGCCTCGCCGATGGCGTCGATGCGCAGATCGCCGCACCCGTGGCTGCGCATGGTGGCAAGCAGAACGAATCCGCGAGTTTCCCACAGGGCGCCCGCGGCCCTGGCGTCCTCAGCCGCGCCGGTAGAACGGCCGCTTGACCACCACGGCCGGCTCGGCGCGCCCGCGGATCTCCACCGCCAGCGCCGTGCCGGGCTTCGCCGCCGCCGCCGGCACATAGGCCAGGGCCACCGCTTCCCCAAGCGTTGGGGACCAGGTGCCGCTGGTGACCTCGCCCACCGGCTCCCCATCGCGAAGCACCGGATAGCCGTGGCGGGCGATGGCGCGGCCCTGCAGCTTGAGGCCCACCAGCTTGCGGCCCACCCCCTCGGCGGTCTGGCGCTCCAGGGCGGCTCGGCCGATGAAGTCGGCCGGCATCTCCAGGTGCACCAGCCAGCCCAGGCCCGCCTCCAGCGGTGTGGTGGCCGCGTCCATCTCGTTGCCGTAGAGGTGCATCGCCGCCTCCAGCCGCAGGGTGTCGCGGGCGCCGAGGCCGCAGGGGGTGACGCCGTCGGCCAGCAGCCGCTGCCACAGCGCCAGGCCCGCCTCGCGACCCAGCAGCAGTTCGAAGCCGTCCTCACCGGTGTAGCCCGTGCGGCCCACGAACACCGGCGCGCCGTCGATGGCCAGCTCCCGGTGGCCGAAACGGGGCAGCCCCGCCAGGCTGGCACCGGTGAGGGCTTCGAGGCGGCCGGGCGCCTCCGGGCCCTGCAGGGCCAGCAGCACCCCATCGCCCTTGCGGTCGGTGATGGCGATGCCCTCGGGCTCGAGCTGGCTGGTGATCCAGGCGGTGTCGGCCGCGGCGCAGGCGGCGTTGATCACCAGCACCACTTCATCGCGCTCCCCCTCGGGGCCGGCGACGCGGCCCCGGTCGTAGACGATCAGGTCGTCAAGGATGCCGCCGGCCTCGTTGAGCAGCACCGTGTAGCAGGCCTCGCCGGGGCCGATGCGGAACAGGTCGGTGGGCACCAGCCGCTGCAAGGCATCCTTGGTGCCCTGCCCGCGCAGGGTGAGCACGCCCATGTGGGAGATGTCGAAGACGCCGCAGTGCTGCCGCACGGCGTTGTGCTCCTGCACCAGGCCGGCGAACTGAATCGCCATCTGCCAGCCGGCGAAGGGCACCATGCGGGCGCCCGCGGCGACGGCGGCGGCGTCCAGGGGGGTGCGGAGCAGGGAGCTGGAATCCATGGATGGCGGCCGGCCGGCCAGGGGGACGCCGGAACACGGTGGCGCGATCCTATGGAGCGGCAGCCTTCAATACGGAAGAAAGCCTGTGATTCGGCTTTCACCCCTATCACACTGGCGAAGAACTGCGTACTTTGATTAGCCCACAAGGTCAAGCGGATGGGCAACCGTCCCAACTGTCGCAGCTGTCGCCACTGCACCCCCCCTGCGGGGGTGGAGATGGGATGGTGCCAGCTGCGTCAGCTGCCCATCCATCCCGATCTGGTGGCCGACCTCTGGTGCCATCACTGGACGGCACGACCGCCCCGGCTTCCGGTGCTCTCCCCTGACGGCCTGCTGAAGCCGGGGCACGTTTCGGTGGGCAGCCAGCAGCTCAGCCTGGCCACCGGTCTCTCCTGATGGCGCCGGAACGGCAAAAATGTGACGAGTCATACATTTTTGACATTCTTCCCCCGTTTCACCCCTCCTTCTCCTAGCGAAGCGCCCCGTTTAGCCCTAGGACAGCTGTACGTGTCCACCCCCGCCACGGAGGTCCCCTGAATTGATCAGAACCACCACATCCCCATCACCCATCGACCTGATGGCCGTTCATGTGGATTGTGAAACCTTCACCCTTCCCACCGGGGCCCACGTCTTCTCCCGCGGCGCCAGCGCCAACTCCATCTACGCCGTCCGGCGCGGCATCGTCGAGCTGGTGGGCGAGCAGGGCGAAAAAACCTGCTTCCGCCCCGGTGAGCTGTTCAGCTACCAGGACATCACCTGGCGCGAACTGAGCCACCGCAGCGATGCCTTTGCCCGAACCCCGGTGGAAGTGCTGCGGCTGGATCGGCTCCGCTTCCTCAACCTGCTGCACAACCACCCCACCCTGGCCGTGCAGCTGATCGGACAGCAGCACACCCGACTGCGGGAGCAGCGCGCCAGCGGCACCTGCTGCTACTGAGGGCCGGGCCGCCCGAGGAGCAGCAGAAGACAGCGGGTCACCTTGGCGGCCAGCACGGCGCTGACGCCGCTGGGGTCCAGCTGGGGAGCCAGCTCCACCACGTCGGCGGCCACCAGCCGGTGCTGCCGCAGTTCTTCCAGCAATTCGGCGAAGTGGGGCCAGTGGAAGCCGCCGGGCTCCGGGGTGCCCGTGCCGGGCAGCACGGCGGGATCAAACCAGTCGAGGTCGACGGTGAGGTAGAGGGGCCGGCCCCGCAGGGGGGCCAGCGCCGCGGCCATGGCGGCGATCGGAACCAGCCGGCCGCTGCCGCGCAGCTCCTGGAACTCCTCGCGGGTGCCGCTGCGGATGGCGATCTGGCGCAGCTCGCCGGTGGGCAGCACCTCCAGGCAGCGGCGCATGGCACAGGCGTGGCTGTGGCGGGCCCCGAGCCAGCCCTGGCGCAGGTCGGCGTGGGCATCGAGCTGCACCAGGACCAGATCCGGGTGGCGCTGCGCCACCGCCGCCACGGCCCCACTGCTGATCGAGTGCTCACCACCCAGCATCAGCGGCGCCAGGCCCAGATCCAGCACCGCTTCGGTGGCCTGGCGCACCGCCGCCACGACCGGCTCGGGGGCGCCGAAGGGGATCGCCACGGATCCCAGGTCGGCGAAGGCCAGGTCCTCGAGATCCAGGTCGAGCTGGGGGTCGTAGCTCTCCAGGCCGCTGCTCACCTCCCGGATCGCCGCCGGACCGAAACGGGTACCGGGGCGGAAGGAGGTGGTGCCGTCGTAGGGAACGCCGAACAGGCCCACGGCGCACCCCTGGGGCTCGCGGCGGGCCCCCATGTAGATCGCCCCTTCGGTGTCGAACAGCTCCGGGTTCATGGCCGGGCCGCGGCGGCGGCCAGCTGGCGCTCCACGAAGGCCGGCACCGCCTCGAAGGCGCCCCGCTGCCAGCGGGGCGACCAGATGCTGCAGCCCGGCGCCACCGCCGCGGCGCGCTCCGCCAGGGGCTCCCGGTAGCGGGGGCCGTCGGGGCAGGCGAAGGTCCAGCTCCACCAGCCGCTGGGGTACATGGGCACCCAGCCGTACATCGGGTCGGCGTGGCCGAACACCTCGCGCAGCAACCGCACGGTGTCGATGTGCACCTGGCGGAAGGCTTCGGGGGATTCGCTCTGGGTGGCGAACACACCGCCGGGGCGCAGCAGGCGGCGGCAGTGCTGGAAGAAGCTGCGGTTGAACAGGCCCTCGGCCGGTCCGGCCGGATCGGAGCCATCCACCAGCACCACGTCGTAGCTGGCATCGGGGGCGTTGGCGGCCCAGGCGATGCCGTCACCGACGGTGAGGTGGAAGCGGGGGTCGCCCCAGGCGGCGCCGCCCAGGCTCGGCAGGTGCTTCTGGGAGAGCTCCACCACCAGCCCGTCGATCTCCACCATGTCGAGGTGGGCGACGCCGGGGTGGCGCAGGCACTCGCGAGCGGTGCCGCCGTCGCCGCCGCCGATCACCAGCACCCGCTCGATCGAGGCGGCTGCGCAGAGGGCCGGATGCACCAGCGGTTCGTGGTAGTGCCGCTCCTGCTTCTCCGCCGTCATCCAGCAGCCGTCGAGCAGCAGTCCCTTGCCGTAGGTCTGGCTGTCGATGATGGTGATGCGCTGGTAGGGGCTGCTCTGCTCCTCCACCACGGTGGCGGCCAGGCCATAGCGCACCCCGCCCAGCTCCTCGTCCACCCAGGCGCCCGGTTGCTCTTGCGGTCCCATGCGGTTGGCTCGTGGGTTTCCAGCTAAACCTTCGGCAGGACCCCTTGTCACGGCGCCATGGCACATTCCAGACGCCAGCTTCTGCGGCTCCTCGGCCTGGCGGGCACCGGACTGGCCCTGAACACCCTGCGGCCGGAGGCGGCCGCCGCGGATGGCACCCTGACGGAGCGGCTGTCGGTGTGCCGGCCCGAAGGCGACCCTCTGCAGGAGCTGCTGCGCCGCAATCGCGACTTCTGCCAGGCCTGGCAGGCGGCCGAGCGCAGTGAGGATCCCCAGCGCCGGGCCACCCTGCTGCACGAAACCTGGCCGCTGCACTGCCAGGTGCGGCCCGATGCCCTGGCCGCCGGCCAGCGGCCCTGGGCTTCGGTGCTCTGCTGCGCCGATTCGCGGGTGGCGCCGGAGTGGATCTTCGCCTGCGGTACCGGCGAGTTGTTCGAGGTGCGCAGCGCCGGCAACACGGCCTTCGACGAGGGCATCGCCTCGCTGGAGTACGCCGTGGCGGAGCTGGCGATGCCCCTGATCCTGGTGATGGGCCACAGCGGCTGCGGCGCGGTGACCGCCGCCTTGGCCAGCAACCCGCTCACACCCCTGCTCGAGGAGCTGGTGGCACCGATCCGCGCCAACCTGAAGCCGGGGGCCGACCTGGCCCAGGCGGTGCGCACCAACGCCGCCGCCGCCGCCACCGCGCTGCCCCAGCGCAGCCCCCTGCTCCACCAGGCGGTGGCGGAGGGGCGGCTGACCATCCAGGCCGCCTACTTCGACATCGGCAGCGGCGAAGTGAGCCTGGTGTGAGCGGCGATCTGCCCCTGGGAAACGGCCTGGCGATCCCGGCGGCGGAGCTGGGCTGGCGGTTTTCGCGCGCCTCCGGCCCCGGGGGCCAGGGGGTGAACACCACCGACTCCCGGGTGGAGCTGGTGTTCGACCTGGCCGCCAGCGGCGCCCTGCCCCCGACCCTGCGGGAGCGGGCCCTGCGACGGCTGGCCGCCCGGCTCACCCCAGCCGGTCTGG
>NZ_JAGQBG010000065.1 GCF_024345515.1 Cyanobium sp. N5-Cardenillas | reverse complement strand
TGGCTCATCCTGCGGTTCTGACGCTCGGAGGCGCCAGGCGGGACTGGGGGAGTGGGGCGATAGCCAGCCACCTGGCCGGGTTGCCCTCTTCGATCAGAGAAGCCCCCAGTTCGTCATCTTGTGCTCTGCGCAGCGGGCATGTTTCGCTTCCGGGATCCTGCGCAAGGCCTGCACCCGTGACCACGTCTGCCGACCTGGCTGCCGCCCTGGGCTGCCACCCGTGTTCGTTGTCCCGGTGGCTGACCTTGGGAATGCCTGCCGAGGTGCGGGTCAAGGTCTCGAACGGCTACCTCTACGACGAGTGCAAAGTCCGGGCCTGGCTGGCGTTGCCCGGTTGCCCCGCCCACGTCACCGCCGCACGGGTGGCGAAATGAGGGGCCTGTCGTTCGAGATGGTGGAGCGGCTGCGGGTCGTGTTCGCCTGCGTCAGACCTGCGGAGCCTTTCCCGGCGGCCTCCTTCAAAGGGGCCGTCTTCGCGTTGGGAGGCAGTACCGAGACTGCGGAGGGCATCCTCTCGGTCTACGCCCCACACCTTGGGCGTCCCCTGGGCCGGCTGCCCGCCGCCGACCCGGGCTCGTTCTGGGGCCTCGAACGACCGATCTACAAGGTGGTTTCGCCCATCGAGGCGCTCGTCGTCGACATCCTGGCCACCGAGGGACAAGACCAAGAGCAAGAAGGTTCGGTGCGGGTGGCGGCCTCCGATGTGCTGTCGAGGATCTACACCCTGCGCCCGCCTAACCACTTCGCTTATCACAACGGCCTGGAGCTCGTCCGGCTCGGGCTCTCGGACGACGGCGAAGTCCACAGGCGCCGGGTCTTCGAGCACCGCACGGCGGCCAACCTGAAGCGGGCCCTGGCGCTCCTCGGCTGACGGCCAATCCTGCATCTGTCACAGGGGTGGCCGGTTCTCCGTCTGTCCCAAGGGCGGCTGACTTCGGTTGGGGCGCAGGGGGTCTGGGCCTGTGTATTACGCCGGGTATATAACTGCGCAGTTATATACGGGGGCGGGCCCAACATGGGATAGCTGGGTGGTCCCAACTGACACCGACCATGACCAAGCTCAACGTCTACAAGTCCGCCCTCGAAGCGTTGCTCGTCCACCTGGCAGATCCCGACGACCGGGAGTCTCAGAACAAGGCCGAGGATGCGCTCGACCATGCCCTGATCTGGGCGAAGATGGACCAGGAGGACGAGCAGACCCGCCTCGCCAAGGAACAGGAATCCTGGGGCTATGCCCGCACCATGCTGAACACCTGGAACCCAGAGGAAGCCGAGCACCGCACCTGGCCGGGCGCCATCTGACCGCACCGGAGGTCCCGTCCTGGCGCGGGCAGGGGCCTCTCGACCTGGGCGGGGGCCACGGGGCCGGGGCGCTGCGAGAGGGGTATCCGGGGGGCTCGGGAGAGCCGTATTACAGCGTGTTACGTGACAGCCCAGGCTGGATAAGTTGCGGGGGACCACTACAACAGACCACGAACAATGGCCAGCCTGAAAGAGGCGGGGGTGCTGATTCGCACCGGCCCCCTGCTCAAGCGCCGCCTGCGGATTGAAGCCGCGAAGGAGAGCACAACCATGACGGACATCGCCAGCAGGGTGCTTCTTGATTGGCTGAATCAGCGCGATGCCGAAGAGATCGTCGGCAACCCCGGCCAGTTGCGCTGATCGGGCTTTCCTGGAGTTCGGCGCCGACGCGGTGCCACCACCTACCCAATGCCCCGGCGAACGTCGCCCGGGGCGAAATCACATCGCTCTTTTAACTAATGTTCGGACAAAAAGAAGGCCCGAGCGGTGACAGCCGCCCAGGCCCAGGAGAATTTACTAATGCTCCTGGTCAGAATAACACGCCGACCCTTTGGTGGGAGGCGCTACCCCTCGGGTTCTCCGAGGGAAAGTCCAAGAGGAGCCTCCTCGACGGGGCCGACCTGGTGGTGATGCTCAACGGGAATCTGAAAGAACGACTCTGGTGGAACGATTACGGAAAGCTGATCATTCTCGATGGTAGGCCTCTGGAGGATCAGGAGCTGAGCCTGACTTACATCAAGCTCGGGCACCGGGGCTACAAGATCAGCAAGCAGGACACCAGGGACGCCTTCATCGAGGCGGCCCTCAACCGGCGGCGGCACACCCTGCTCGAGTTTTTGTGCGCCGTCGAGACCGACCCCACGGTCCAATCGGCCGACGTGCGACGCCTGGCGACCCGCTACCTGCGACCCGGGGACGAGATCGAGTTCGGGCCCACGCTCTACGACAAGTTCATGTTGAAGACGCTGGTGGGGGCAATCAACCGTGCGTTCCACCCCGGCTGCAAGTTCGACTACGTAACGGTGCTGCAAGGGCCCCAGGGGTGCCTGAAGAGCACGTTCTGGCAGCAGCTTTTCGGCGATCAGTTCTGTGGGGTCTTTACCGGCAGGATCTACTCGACCGATGCCCGTCTGCTGCTCCAGAGGCGCTGGGTGCTGGAGCTCGCCGAGATCGACCGCTACACGAAGGGGGCCTGCGCTGCCGAAATCAAGGCATTCTTGACGGCCGAAACGGACCTGGTCCGCCCGCCCTACGGCTCAACGCATGGTGACTACCCGCGCCCCTCGATCACAGTCGCCAGCTGCAACGAAGGTGCCTTCCTTAAGGACGACACCGGCAACCGCAGGTTCTGGGTGATCCCTGTTGACGTCGCCGGTCAGATCGACCTGGGCCTGCTCCGTAGTGAGCACCGAGGCATCTGGAAGGCCGCAATGGCCGCCTGGCGGGGCGGGGAGCTCCCCTATCTGACGCAAATCGAGGAGGCCCAGGCGAACGCCGATGTTCGGCAGTTCGCCGAAGAATCGCCGCTGATGAGCGCCATCCACGCCTTCCTGGGGGCCAGGCCAGACCAGGTCTGGTTCCACAAGCACACCATCCAGAAGCACGTCGGCGGTCAGGACTTGAGGGTGAACGCCATCCAAGCGGACCGGCAGATCAAGAAGGCGATGACGGACCTGGGGTGGTTCGAGTTTCGCCCTCGCGTAGACGACAGGCGGCCGAAGGTCTGGTGCAAGACAGGGTGCGAAGACATCGTCACGCAATCGCTGCGGAAGGGCGAGGCCGACGTGCCCAAGACGCCGCAGCTGTAGCCGGTCCGGGCGTGGTCCTGGCTCTGGTCCGGGTGCGGTCCTGGTCCAGGCGTCCGTCCCGACGGGCTGGTCCTACTGGTCCTATTTCTCCCACCGGGAGAAACGGGAAGTAAGAGGAAGGACGAAACAAGGAAAAGAAAAGGGGGGAAAAGTGGAGGGTCAGAAATCGGACCAGCCGGACCAGCCCCGTCGCAACGGGGCCTCGGGTAGGTCCGGGGGTAGGACCGGAAGTAGGTCCGGGGGTAGGGCCGGGGGTAGGACCGGGGCCGTCGTGTTGCCGCAGCACTTCCGCCTTGCTAGACCCCGCAACTCCGACAGGGTCTGGACAAGGCGAGGAGGCAGAAACAGCCACCTGGTGGGAGTGTTGGGCCCCTGGGACGCCTCTGTCGAGCGGCCCGTACCAGCAGCTTCGCCTCCCAACAGGCACCACCTGGAGAGACGCCAGCCCACCACCAGGTTCTGCTCCACCTCTTCGCCTTGCCGAGACCCTGGCCCCGAGGCGGTGCGACTAGTCGCAACGTCCCGCCTCCCCAGGCCAGCTCCGCTCCACGACACCCCTCGGCGCCGGGCCCCGTGGCCCCGCCGACCCGTCGCAGGCACCACGGCCTCCAGCCCCAACGAGAGGCCCCTCCGAGGCCCTCCGAGCGGCCAGGCTCCGGTGGCTACGCTATAGAAACCCCCACATAATCGTGCGCAGGTGGCTACACCTCCCGGCTGGCGGTTCATGCCCAACGGTGAACTCCGGCCAAGGCAGATCACCCCCGAACGCCTACACGAGCTCGGGCTCGAACGGCTCAGCTCAAGTGAACTTGAGGCCGCCGGCTGGGCGCTCGCCGCTGTCTACCCTTCTGGCAGGATTCTGCAGCCGGCGTAATGTCTTCGTTCTGGGAGTCGGTACCCGAGGGGTTCGTCCGGGACCCACGAACCAAGGAGGCGGTCCCCTCGCGTCCGACCCCGGGTGAGCTCTACGAACTGTTGGCCCTGGCCGCCGGCCCCAACTTCACCTGGAGTCGACAGCAGCAGAGTTGGCTCTGGCATCAAGACCCCGTGTACGCCAGCCGGGCCTACATCGAGTTGAGCCGGCGAGGGTGGGAAGTCCCAAGGCTCGTTGCCCGCGAAGTCCTGATCGCGGTCTTCATCGACAGTGCGGCCCAGGGCCTGGCCAGCGCCGCAGTCGAGGGGGGGCGCCCGGCCCTTCGCCTCGTGGAGGCCTCGTGAGCTACGACAAGACACCCCTGGAGCAGGCCCTGGCCAAGCAACTCCGCATCCCGAACCTGACGGCAACCGAGGAGGTGGACCTGGCCCGGAAAGTCAGGGCCTGGCTCGACGACCCGGCGCCCTCCCCCGCCGTCGTTCGGGTTGGGCGCCGGGCCCGCGACACCCTGGTCACCCGGAACCTGCGTCTGGCTGCGCAGTTCGTCATGCGCAGGCAGAGTCTCTGGCGCCATACGACGTTGGAGTTCAACGACGTCATGTCTCACGCCGTGTTGGGCCTGCAGCGGGCAGCCGAACGGCACAATCTCGACGGCGCCTACCGGTACTCGACGGTGGCGACCTGGTGGATGCGCTCCTACGTCACCCGGGGCATCCAGGACGAGGGCCGCACCATCCGGGTGCCCGGGAACATCCAGACCGTCTGGAGCCGGGTTCGCAAGGGCATCGAGCCCCACGACCACCTCACCCTGGCTGCCGAACAGGCCCACGCTTGTATGAGCATCGATGCCATCCGGCCGTACAACGGAGACGACGACGAGCCGGTCTTCGATCCGCCGGCCCCGCCACCACCGCCAGAGGCCGATCACGAAATCTTGGAGCGCATCTGGACCGCAGCGGGGCCCGAGCATCACGCCCTGCTGGAGTCCATCCACGGCGGCAAGAAACCAACACCCACACAGCGACGGAAGCTCCAACTGGCACTATCTACCGTGGGGGAAATCGCCTGCATCGCGGCATGATGAACTCCGCCCTTCAGACACCGCCCGAGCATCCCGAGGGCAACGAAGTGCTGCCGGTTGTTGTCACCATGGCGCCGACCCCGCCCGAGAGCCCGGCCATCCAAGACATCCAGGACTTCATCTCTGCGACCGGTGGCAACCTGCCCTACCCCACCACCCGCGAGGCCTTCGCAGCGCTGCCCAAGACGACCCGCGAACTGCTGCGGAATGCGGCCCCTGGGCTCTACCAACGGTTGGGCGCCCGGGAGGAGTCCCTGCCGGCGGCCCTGCAGCTGAAGGTCATGCAAGGCGCCACCGACTTCGACGAGTCGGAGCTCCAGGCCCTCCAGACCGCCGGCTATGCGGAGCTCGTGGTCCAGGCCCGCATCGCCAGCCGCCAGCAGATCGAGGCCGCCTGGTTGGCCGGCCACGAGGCCAGGGCCGCCAGCCGTATTGCCAACGCCGCAGCCGAGGCCGCTGCCAGCCTCGCCGAACGCGAGAGACTGTCGGCCAACGTTGCAGCCGAGGCCCGGGCCCGGTTCCTCTCGGGCCGGCGCTGATGCCGGCGTCGGCACCCATCGACCCGTCTTGGTGGAACACGAGCGCCGGGGAGGAGTCCCCGGTTCGTGCCCAGCTTCAGCAGCATGCGATCTTCCACCTGCGCCAGGGCGGGCACGTGGTCAACACCCCGATGTCGAGGGCCGAACGCAGGCGCGTGGACAGGTTGGTCGAGCGGGTGCTGCCGATGGGGATGACAGACGCGATGACCTTTATCGAGAACTTCGCGCACTCGTAGACAGGCTGCCCGGTGGGGGACGGCAGCCCACACCAGGTTTCTGCCCTCTTCTAAACCGCCCAGCCCGTCGTCGCCCCGGCGGGGCCCCTCTCCTGCCCTGACCGGGCACGGGGCCCCCCCGCCGCAGGCTCGGGGCCCCTCCCCGGGGCGTCCTCAGGCCATGTCGTAGTCATCCCACCCGGGCCGTCAGGCCCCAGCCGCGCACAGGAAGTGGCGCCCACCACCGGCCAGCGGCTGAACGAAGAGGAGCCCCGGTTCAAGGGGCTGCCCCTTTTCGAGGCGCTCGACGAAAGCGACGCAAAGTACTCCGGCCGGTAGGGATCGCAGCCTGGGCCAGAGTCTGCCGGAATTGCCACCCTGCGGCGATCCATTGAATGCTCGCCATCACCAGGCCGCAGAGAGTGGTACTGGCAGAAGATGGTCTTGGGTGGTGGCACATGTGTATGGCGTTGTTAGCCAGCATCGCATTCTGGCCATATTGGCAGATCTTCTTCAATCTCAACCTCAAACTCAATGGAAGCCGGTCTGCGCTCAAGGTCGGTGATGTTTCCTCCCAAACAGAAGTCAAGTCGATTGATCATGCAGACTGCTACTTCCTTGGCAATCTCTGCGTGCTCGACTTGAAGGGCAACTAGCCGCTTCGGCAAGCCCGTGTATGGGTACCGCTCGTCCTGACAGAGATGTGCATTGATCTGATGCTCAGGCAAATATGTGAAGCGTGGCTTCGCATGGGCCATTCCGTTCCTAACGGACTTCAGCTCTAAGAAACGATCGAAGAGGTCAGAATCGTCGGGGATGAATGGCGTGTCCGAATCTGTAACCGACAAGCCAAGGGCTGGCCGACACTGCTCTGACGCCTTCTCCCACTTAGCCGCGGTAGGCCAGGACCGCCATGAATCGTCATCAACCTCGCACCATTCGTAGATGAAATTGATGAGAGCCTCCAGAGCACAGAAATACAAAAGCAAGGCGATTCTGGAGAAGGACGCCTCGAGGTCGTTCTTTCTGGCCGCCCTTGCCTGCTGTGCGTGTACAAGTGCTATCTCGGCATCACGCAGCAGGTGAGCAGCAGGATTCTCCTTGAGGAGTACTTCTTGACCAGGCTTGGGGACTGAACGTGCCATCTACTAATTTTGCGGATCACTCATGACTTATCTATGTCGGGCTAACGTCTGAGTTGAACGGATTTCAGCGGCAACGCGCCACTGTGTGTCCGCGTCGAACGCTGTGTTAGGCCTCGGCTCGATTATTGGACAGGTATCCAATTGCCTTGCCGTAGTTAAAGAGCTTTGTGAGGACATAGTTCGCTATTTCCGCTCGGCCGGTCTTTCTACGCCACATCATCTCAAGACGGACGGTGCCGGAGTCACTTGTGGCTACGATATCGGTCCTCCTTGACATTCCAGTACCAAAGTCTTGCTCATAGGTGCAACCGCTGACAACACCTAAGTCGAGCAGACACGCTGCAATCGCTCTGTTTGTCTCGATGTCGTTAGTGGAAGCGATCTTAGTCAATTTCTCGAAGGCGGCTATGGAGTTCGAACCAACCTTGCCACCAACTTTTCGTGCACCAATCGGTGTGTCGCTGAAAGAAGCGACAAGATTGGTATTGGCGAGGCGATCCTTCGCATCCCTTTCAGGCGCTACGAGCATGCCTTCGCTCCTCATTATGGTGCGGAGGTTGTCGCTTGCGTAGGTGCGTACTGCCGCGAGTGCGGCTAGAACCGGGACATGAAGAACCCTTGCGTCAAGGTAAGTCCCGAGCATCCCAAGCTTCTCTGGAAACTCCTTAAGGTCCTTCACAATATTCGCGTTTGTGACGGATAGCATTCGATCAATGTCTGCAGAATACATAGTGCCACGCGTCAATCCGTCAATATCCCCTTCAGGCTCGTTTCCGGCCAACACAACGACCCACACCCGGCAGATCTCCTTCTTGGCGAGGGTTGCTAATTGACGCTGGTTGGAGAGAAGCTCCCGCCGGATCTTGGCAAGGAAGACACCAATGGTTGACGACTCCTCTACTAGCTGAGTGGCCCGCCCATCAGAGATTCCAAGATCGTGTAACGTCTCACCCTGGTTCAGAAGTGCCAGGGTCTTATTTGCAATTGGAATGAACTCAGCCTTCGTGGGACCCTGAAATCGGAAGACTGGGTCTCCAAGACCTGTTAATGCTTCGGCTCCAATTTCTGTGGCCAAGGACGCCAAGTTAGCCGCCAGATCATCTCGATTCGCTGGCCACGCGACGACGGTTCGCTCACCTGCCGATGTCCTAACGAAGCTGTTGATGGAGTGAATTGACTTCTCGAGAAGTTCCTTCGAAACGTCTGTGAGCGCCTCTCGTCCCTCAAAGACAATAACTCGAAGTTGTCGCATGGTAGGTCCAAGCGACACAAGAACTTCGGCGATATCTCGCTCCTTGGGAAAGGAGATCGTCTCCACATCATCTCGGAACAAGTTGATGGTATGGATGAACGTCGACTTCCCCGTTCCGGAATCGCCCCGAAGGATCAGAAACGTACCGCGCGATGATGCGCGCATATCTGCGTGAAGCACGTCAATGTGATCGAGAGCGGCGTCGACAGGCGAAATGATCTGCGAGAGCTGACCGACAGCCTTCCGGGCAAGGATATCATATCGATCCGGAAGGCTTATATCGATAGTAGGTTTCATCATGTTTGCAGTGTACTCTGCGGACGCCGAGGCCTAACGCTTGCCATCACTTGGCCGCCGCAGCACGCCTCTGCGAGAAGCCGAAATCTCATGACGGCGGCTCAGGTGAATGGTGACGTTAGGCAGGCTAACTAGCAGTCGCCGCTGCCTTGCCAACCTCTTCGGCGGCCCCGATAACGCACTGTTTGTGTCGCTTCTTCCTCGCCGTGAGCCGGTGCAGGGCGCTGAAGTCGAAGTCATGTATTCGGGGCGGCGGTGGGACCCGCCCAGACTCCGCCGCACCGCCGCCGATCCGGAGCCACCGGCCAGGCTGCCCTTGGGGATCTTGTACTCGAAGGTGGTGCCCGCCTCCACCGCGTCAGCCCAGCCCCAGGCCTGCAACAGCCGGTTCACGTAGGTCTGGGCCTCCCTGGCCTCGTCACCCCGGATCGTGACCACCCAATCGGCGAAGGCCTGCAGAGCTTGGGGCGTGGACAACGTGGGCTGGAGCAGACCCGCAGATTTTGCCCCCAAATCCAGACCCTTGCCTTGGCCCTACGGATTCGTGGTGGTCAGTGCCACCCCCGGAGCAGAGGCCCTGACAGCCGCACCATGCGGCGCCGTGGATAGTGCCACCCCACCACCCGAGGCCGTAGGCGATCGATTAGACGGCGGCGGGTTCTGGGGTCGGTGAGGGCCAGCAGCAGCAGGTCCAGGGCAGGAGAATCGAGCATCGAGGGGCAGCGTCTCCCCTAAGGGTTCCCGGCGGCGGTCATCGCCTCGTCAATCAGGTGCCAGGCGCTCCCATGCTCGTTGCCCTTCTCGTCTTCATAGAACCAAATCGAGCCCATGGCGGGGTCGAGCCGGCGCTGGCGTTGCGCTTCGTCCTTTGCCTCGGCCGCGTAGGCGGCCCTGCATTCGGCCTCCAGCGCGATCACATCAGCGGCTTGGAAAAGGAAGCAGCGGGTCTCGGCAACGGAGGCGCCCAGGTGAACGAAGCAGAACACCTGATTTGGGGCGGACGTCGGCCACCCGATCAGCCAGGTCCACCAGCGGCGATCCTTAGGGGCCCGCAGCGCATCGGCGGAGGTCTTCACCTCGACCCGGGAAACGCGGCTGGTGCTGGGGCAAGTCACGAGGATATCGACGCCCTTGGTGTTCCCCAGGGTGAGAGCGGGGCTGTAGCCCAGCCTGGCGAGCATGTGCAGGACGTAGAACTCCCCGGCGATGCCGACCTCGTTGGGCCTGGGGGCGGGAGTACGGGCCACGTCAGGCGTCGGTGATTGTCAGCTGCAGGGCGTATTCCTTGAGCTCGACGTCCACGAGGCCATGGCAGGCAAGGCGCAGGTCCTCGGAGATCGAGGCGGCCACGATCAGGCCCCGGACTCGGCCGCCCTGGGCCAGGTGCTGGCTCACCCAGGCCCGATATCGGAGCAGCTGGCCGACCACCCTGTCGTAGGCCTTGGAGACCTTGAGCTCGATCACCAGGTAGGTGCCGGTTGCATCCTTGGCGAGGATGTCGATGCGGCGGCCTCCGGCCTCCTGCTCAACGCCCACGAGCGTCAGACCGGGCTCGATCCGCGACAGGTCCATCGCGAGGGTGTCGCGCAGGTGGTGTTCAGCGGCGAACTCACCGGCCCGATCCTCGGCGTCCTCGATGGCCTCGTCGATCTCGACCTCGGCCTCGTCGGTCTGCCCCTTGTAGATAGGGGCCGGGTCCGTGGCCGGGCTATAGCGGCGGTATTGGGTCCTGGAGGCCTTGTACAGGAGATCGTCGGAGCCGTCCGATCTGGCGTTGTAATGGACCCGGGTGGGGCAGTTGGTGGCGTAACGCCGAGCATGGGCCCTGACCGTGCGCGGGTCATAGCGGGGGTAGTGGTCGGCGAACCAGGCGACCATGTCGGAGTTCGTGGTGATGCCCCCGGATCCGGGCAGGAGCTCATCGAGCATGTCCATGAAGAGCTCCTTGATTGGGCGCTCGTAGTAGCTGCTGGTCATGCTGTTTCTTGTTCTGGTCCGATTGGGGCAACCGGGTCCATCCTGCAGGACTCCCCTGCACACTTGGAGGCGATCTTCACCCCCATAGAGCCGGGCCTAGGCCGCGCCTACCTTTGGGCCCCGCATCCCACCACCAGCATGGCTTCATCTGCTCAGCAGGTCGGCGGCTATCCGAAGGAGCAACCGGGCGGCGTCCACATTCGACAGGCCTCGGAGTGAGCCCCGGATCGCGGCCTCGGGGGTCGCGCTCGACAGCGAGCCGTCACCCTCGCCGAACCGGGTGAGGAGTCCCCAGCAGGTGGTCCGGGCGTCGCCGTCCACAGTTCGGATCCAGCGCCCATAGGCCGCCAGGAACTTCGCCATGGACTGGGTCGTGTCCCCTTTCGCCTCCCGGGCGTAGGTGCTGTTGAAGTACACCGCCCAGAGTCGTTTCTGGCTGGCCTCTTCGCTCTTCGAGGGCAGGCCCTCCCTCCAGTGAGGCTGGCGGTTGGCCTCGTAGGTGGATCGGAGCACATGCCACCACCCGGTCCGGTCGTCCCGGTCTGGGAGGGCCGTCATGAGAAGACCACGCCCTCCAGGGCCTCGAAGTAGGCGCACCACCCGAGCGGGTCGGTCTGGTACTCGCCCAGGAGGTGGGCCAGGTGCCGGGCCGCCTCGGGGCTTAGGCCCTGGGGACAGGCCTCAAGCTCGGGCGAGGCGAGGCCAGAGAGCCACCGGATCGCGCCTATAGCAGCGACGGCATCGGGGTTTAGACCTGCATAACCAAGGCGGAAGACTTCGCGTGTTCTGTCCATTTGGGCGGGTGCGATGTTGCCCCTCCAGCGGAGACTATCCCGGGCTAATCGCGGGGCATCTATGTGCAGTTGCGCAGACCGTCTATAGATAGATTGTGCAGAGATAATCCCTCGGATTTTACTAGTGGAACAGGCGGAGAGATACCGCTACCGCTACCCAGATCATGAGCTTCATCCCCGCCGCCTCCGAGGCCCTCGACGTCCTCACCCTGGAGGCCGAGACTTCACACCAGAATGCCACCCGCCACGGCATAACTGCCACACCTTCGGGCTACTTCTACGCCGCCGGCAAGCGCGTCGGCCTGGACCGCGCCATCGAACTGATCGCCGAGTCGATGGCCGCCGACGCCTGCATGTCGGGGCCCGCCCCACGGCCCGCCGATGCCGACACCATCGCCAACACCGATGTGGTCGAGGGCCCCCGCCAGCCCAAGCGCACCGGCTTTACGTGGGAGTCGCTGAACGAGGCCACCCAGGCCGTGTTCTGGCGCCTCGCCGAACAGATCCAGACCGCCACCCAGGACGCAGACCAGCTGCAGAACGTCCGCCTCGGGCACGACATCCCCAAGGTGGAGCTCGTCGACGCGCCCCGGATCACGAACCTCAAGAAGGCGGGGCTCCTGGAGACGTTCGAGGGCGTCAAGCGCAGCCACCGGCACATCCGTCTGACGGACGCCGGCCGGGTCCGTTGGCAGACTGGGGCATGACCAGAGACGAGCTCAAGGGGTCCCCTATGACGCTGTCCACCAACCTTGGTGGGCCCAGGGACCCCAACGTCCCCATGGAGAGCCTGGAGGAGTGGTGCGCATACCACGGGGTGCCGCTGGTCGAGGGGGCCCCGGAGCCCGACCCGGAGCCCGACCCGGCAGAGCGGGCCTGACGGCCCGCACCTGGTGGGAGAGGGGGCACCCCTGACGCGGGCCGGCGGTGGGCCCACGCAATTCATGCTCTCATTGAGGATGAAATCGGTGCCGAGCGCACCCGGGTCACATACACCCGGGCCTACGCCACATCCGACGCGGTGGTGGAGTGATGAGCAGACGACGAATGGGTCTCTGGAGAGTGTCTGTCTCCAAAGCCGGCTCTAGGCCTGGGCGCAGCACCCGGCGGGTCCCCAACTACCTGCCAGCCGGGACGCGGGAGGAAATAGCCGCAGACTATGCAGCCTACAAAGCCAAACGGGCCGAGCGGGAAAGAGCGATAGAACGCAACGGCGACATCATAGTGAAGTTCGTCACCTGGTTTGCTTATTACATCGTGACCACTCTGGCGGTAGCTGCGGTTGCCTTTGTCCTGTTCGTGGCGTTCAGCGTGTCGAAGGCAACCTGGTGCCATCTCAAGGGGCATGCCCAACAACACAGCTGGTGCCGGTAGCTGCATCTTCGGCAATGGAGCCGCCCTAGTTCGCCTTCGTGTTGCCTAGAACAAGAGGAAATGCGTTTTTGACGTGGGCACACTTGCAGTGACGGGGGCCTCAGGAAAGACCGGGTGGCGTGTGGCCCAGGGGGCCCGCGAGCGGGGTTGGACAGTGCGGGCGCTCGTGCGACCAGCCTCGGTGCTGCCACCGGGCCTGGAGGGAGCCGAGGTGGTGCGACTGGAGCTTGGGGACGCCCCCGCCTTGCGCTCGGCCCTCGAGGGGGTCGACGCCCTTGTAATTGCCACCGGCGCCCGACCGTCGATTGACCTGGCCGGTCCGCTCAAAGTGGATGCCCTGGCAGTACGCCAGCAGATCGAGGCCTGCCGTGCTGCCGGCGTGAAGCGGGTGGTGCTCGTGAGTTCGCTCTGTAGTGGCCGCTGGTCCCACCCGCTCAACCTGTTCGGCCTGATCCTTGTCTGGAAGG
>NZ_JAGQBG010000064.1 GCF_024345515.1 Cyanobium sp. N5-Cardenillas | reverse complement strand
TCGATGGCATTGAGCTGTCCTCGGCCGAACAGCATCTCCTGAATCAGAACGACCAGATTCGCCAGTGTGATGCTGCCGACGACAGCAACGAAGATCCAGGTGGTGACGCGCTCGATGCGCAACCACCTCGTGCTGCCGGCCGTCAGTCCGACGGCCAGCATCGGGATCAGAACGGTGGCGAAGAGGATGAAGTCGAAGCCGACAGGAAGGAGCCGGAACCGGCTCGGCAGCCCCCTCTCCAGCGCCCAGAGGATGACCACCGCGAGCGCGGCGGACCAGCGCAGTTCGATGCGCAGGGATTTGACCGGCTTGCTCTGGGTCATGCCGACTACTGCCGCGCCAGGATCATCCGCATCTTCTCTTCCTGCGATTCCACCGATGTGCCGGTCACATCCACCAGCGCCCGCTTCACCGTGCCGGCGAAGGCGAAGGGTGGCTTGTAATCGGGCATGGTGGGGGAGCCAGGATCAGCGCCCACCGCAGCCCCCGCTGCCAGGCCCAGGCTCAGGGGAATCGTGACCGGAAGATGGCCCTCACCCACGGCCTGGCCATCCACGAACAGCTTGATCGCCGCCGGGGTGCCCTTGCCGTTGGCGATATCGGCCGGACCCGTGGGGGTGAACTCCACGCTGAAGATGTGATGGCCGCTGGGAATCGACGCCGTGGAGGTGATCCGGAAGTGGCTCTCCGCAACATAGTTGTAGCCGTAGGTGAGGAGTCCGTTCTGCACGTAGAACGCAAAACCACCGTCGTTGCCCCCCATGCTGAACAACACCCCATCGGCTCCGCCTTCGGGCACCAGGGCCTCCACGGAAATCGAGTGGGGCCGGTTCATCACCCTGGGGGCCGCGTTGGTGGGCACCACCTGGGTGCCGGGGTAATAGACGTAACGCTGTCGATCGGCGGCGATCTGAGGGCGCTCGACCCCGAAACGCTGGGTGCCGCGGCTGTCGATCGGCAGCACGTTGTACTTGCCGGCCTCCACGTACCACATGCCGATCATGGCGATCAGCCGGTCGCGCTCCGTGGCGGCCAGGTTGTTGGTTTCGGCGAAATCCTCCTCAAGGTTGTAGAGCTCCCAGCCGTGGGCGTCGAGCTGGATCAGCTGGTCGTAGGAGATCGGATCGCCGAACCGGCGGCCCGATTCGCTGAAGGAGGTACCGGGCCAGGGGCAGACCGCACGCCAGCCCTGGTGATACAGGGAGCGATGGCCGAACATCTCGAAGTACTGGGTGAGATGCAGGCTCGCCGCAGTGGCCTCGTCGAACGAGGAGACCAGGCTGAAGCCCTCGATCGGGCTCTGGGTCACCCCCCGGATGGTGGTGGGCGCCTCGATCCCCAGGGCATCGAGCACGGTGGGCACCATGTCGATCGCATGGGCGTACTGGCTGCGGATCTCCCCCCGGGCGTTGATGCCTTTCGGCCAGCTCACGATGAAGGGATCGCTGGTGCCGCCCCGGTAGGTCTCGCGCTTCCAGCGGCGGAAGGGGGTGTTGCCGGCATGGGTCCAGCCCCAGGGGTAGTGGTTGAAGTACTTCGGTCCGCCGATGTCGTCGATGGCGGCCAGGTTCTGCGCCAGGTTTTCCGGCACGTTGTTGAAGAACTTGCCCTCGTTCACCGATCCGGTGGGCCCGCCCTCGGAGCTGGCGCCGTTGTCGGAAATCACCATGATCAGGGTGTTGTCGTATTCGCCCAGATCCTTGAGGAACGCGATCAACTCGCCGATGTAGTGGTCCGTGTGCTCCAGGAAGCCGGCGAACACCTCCATCATGCGGGCATACAACCGGCGCTCATCGTCCGACAGAGAGGCCCAGTCCTGCACGTCGGGATCGTGGCGGGAGAGCGTGGTGTTCGGGGGAATGATGCCCAGCTCCCTCTGGCGGGCGAACGTCCTCTCGCGGTAGGCATCCCAGCCGTCGTCGAACTGGCCCTTGTATTTGTCGGCCCATTCCTTCGGCACATGGTGGGGCGCATGCATGGCGCCGGTGCAGAAGTACATGAAGAAGGGCTTGTTCGGTGCCACCTGCTTGGCATCGGCGATCATTGCCTTCGCCTTCTCCACCAGATCCGGCGTGAGGTGATAGCCCTGCTCAGGAGTTATCTCTGGTTCCACCTGGGTGTTGTCGCGCACCAGCTCGGGGTAGTACTGGTGCGTGTCGCCGCCGAGGAAGCCGTAGAAGCGCTCAAAACCCCTGCCCAGGGGCCAGCGGTCGTAGGGTCCGGCGGCGGAGGTGGCCTCCGCCGGGGTGAGGTGCCACTTGCCCACGGCGTAGGTGTTGTAGCCCTTCTGCAGCAGGATTTCGGAGAGGAAGCCGTTCTCGAAGGGGATGTAGCCGTTGGAGCCTGGATAGCCCATCGACCCCTCGGTGATGCAGGCCAACCCGTTGGAATGGTGGTTGCGCCCTGTGAGCATGCAGGAGCGCGACGGCGAGCAGAGCGCCGTGGTGTGCATGTTGCTGTAGCGCAGCCCATCGGCCGCCAGGGCATCCAGATGCGGCGTGGCGATCGGACTCCCGTAGCAGCCGAGCTGCCCGAAGCCCGTGTCGTCCAGAACGATGAACAGCACGTTCGGCGCACCCTCCTTCGCCCGGTTGGGCTCGGGCCAGGCCGGGGTCGACACATCGGCGGTGCGGCCGATCACACCGGGGAAGGCGGTGCCGGGCTTGTATTCGTTGAGGGGCATCGGGGACGTCGCAGCGGCTGTGGTCTTGTTGGGAACGCTAATCAGAGCCTCCTGGGCTAGCCCATGGCCCGCGAAACTGTTGCAAACGTCCTCCCGCGCTGCCATCTCAGCCCACCACGTGTCTCGTCACCTTGACGGAAGGGGGGCGTACGGCATGCGAATGGCACAGCAAGAAGCCTTCGGATCGATGTTGTGGTCATCGCCAGGTTGACCCTGGTGTTGGCGATCAGAATGCGGATCCGATGGCGAGCATTTCGTGGCTCGCACATGGATTCGGGCCTGGAATGATCGGAACCTCTTGCTGCGAACTTCACCGCCTCCACATGGTGGTCCTGCCAGTGGAATTCGGGCCAGCCGGGTCATGAATGTGGGCGAGGTTCTCGGCAGGCGCAGGGGGGAGGCGCGGGTCGTGGGCCCGTGGTCGCAAAACGCCACTCCCCGTAGCCTCCAGCCATGGGCGATGGCTGGGAATCACGGCTGGAGCGATGGCGGCAGGCGGGCCTGATCGACCCCGCCGGCGCCGAGGCCATCCGGGCCTGGGAGCGGGCCCAGCCCGGCCGCCGACGGCTGCGGGTGCCGGTGCTGGTGGCGATCGCCCTGGGGGGCGTGCTGGTGGCCGCCGGGCTGCTGCTGTTCGTCTCCACCCACTGGGAGGCCCTTGCGCCGTCGCAGGGTTTCGCGCTGCTTCTGGCCCTGGTGGTGGGACTGCACGGGGGCGCCGCCGCCGTGGAGGAACGCTTCCCGCCCCTGGCGGTGAGCCTGCACGGCGTGGGCACGGTGACCCTGGGGGCAGGCCTGTTCCTGGCCGGCCAGCTGTTCCACCTCAAGGCCCACTGGCCCCTGGGGCTGCTGCTCTGGGCCATCGGCGCGGGCCTGGGCTGGGTCTTGCTGCGCCAGTGGCCCCAGCTGGCGCTGCTGGCCCTGCTGGGGCCGGCCTGGCTGCTCAGTGAATGGCAGCGGGCCGTCGACGCCGCCACCGAGGCACTGCAGCGAGGATCCGGGGATCCGACGGCCGTGCTGGCGCCGGCGGCGGGCCTGGTGCTGCTCAGCCTCTGTTATCTGGCGGCGCCGGCGGGGGCGGGCCCCGCCCCGGCGGCGCGGCGGGTGCTGCTCTGGCTGGGCGGTCTGGGCCTGCTGCCGGCGGGCCTGCTCTGGCAGCTGTTCACCCACTGGGCTCCAGCCACCGCACCCCTGCCGCTGGCGCTGGCGTTCTGCGGCTGGGCCGTGGCCCTGGGGGCCCCCCTGCTGCTGGGCCTGCGCCTGCGGGGCCGGCGCGCCTGGCCCCTGGCGGTGGCGATCGGCTGGCTGCTGCCGGGGGTGGCGCTGGCCTGGAGCACCCAGCAGGACGCCGGCGTGTTCACCCATCTGTGGTGGGCGGTGGGCGGCCTGCTGCTGGTGGCCTGGGGCGTGATGGAGGGCCGCTCCGAGCGGGTCAACCTCGGCGCCGCCCTGATCGCCATCGACGTACTGGCCTTCTACGTGTCCCAGGTGATGGACAGCCTGGGGCGCTCCGCCAGCCTGATCGGCCTGGGGGTGCTGTTCCTCGGCGGCGGCTGGGGCCTGGAGCTGCTGCGGCGGCAGCTCGTGGCCCGGGCCCTCGGCAGGGGGACCCCATGATCCCCGGGCCGGCGCGCGGCCTGCTGCTGGCCCTGCTGCAGGGCGGACTGCTGCTGAGCCTGGGGGGCCAGCTGCTGCTGGATCGGGCCACCCGGCCCCGGGGCTGGATCCTGAGCGAGCCGGTGGATCCGTACCTGCCGATCCGGGGGCGCTACGTGAACCTGGCCCTGCTGGTGCCGGCCCCCGAGGTGCCGGCCGGACAGTCCAGGCCCTGGTCGGGGGAGCGGCTGGTGCTGCGCAGCGAGGCCGCCCGGGTGCGGGCCGAGCTGGCCGGACCCGGCACCCCCCGTTCCCGCAGCCTGCCGGCGACACCGCAGGACAAACACTGGCGCCTGGGGCCATCGGTGGCCTACTTCATCCCGCCCGGGGTGGCGGATCCCTCCCGCCGCCAGGACGGCGAGCAGCTGTGGGTGGAGGTGACCCTGCCGGCACAGGGTCCGCCGCGGCCGATCCGGCTGGGGGTGCAGCGGGGCGACGGGCCGATCAAGCCGCTGGAGCTGCACTGAGGCCCCCGGGGGCTGCGCCGACCCAGGGGGTCTGCCGCTTCAGCGCATCAGGGCCAGTTCGCCGGGGAACGGGGTGTGGCGCAGCAGCTCCTCGAGCCCCAGCCGCTCCCGCCAGGTGGTGATGGGGGTCTCCCAGCCCTCCTCCCAGCGCATCGCCAGCAGGCGGGGACCCAGGCGACGGGCCACGTCCAGGCCGAAGCGGATGCCGTCCCAGATCAGGGCGTCCTCCTCGGGGGCCAGGAAACCGTGGACCATCCAGGCCGCCAGCACAGCGACCGACCCCGCTTGGCGCAGGGCGGAGGCGTAATAGGCCGAACCACTGGCCTCCCCGGCCACATCGGAGGGGATCGCCAGCACCACGTGGTGGAGATCGTGGGTGGCCCGCAGCCTCAGCTGCAGATACCCCCCCGGGCCATCCATGCGGCTGGTGTCCGGTGGCGGGACGGCATGCAGCCCCAGGCGCTCGAAGCGCTCCTGGTGCAACCGGCCGAGGCTGCCGGGCGGCATCCGGCCCAGCTCCTCGGCCGCTGGCCAGGGGCCCCAGTACTGCTCCTCGGCCAGAGCTCGCAGGGCGTCATCCGCCAGCAGTTGCTCCCGGCCCAGCTCGCCGAGGGGCGAGTTGGTCAGCAGATCCAGCATCGGCAGGGCATGGGTCAGGGTGTGCTCGGGATCGCGGGCGGTCTCCAGCACCCCCACGGCCGTGCGCAGCGCCCGGTGACGCAGTGCGGGATCGATCTTCATCGCGCAGTCGGGGCGGCAGCTGGTCGGGTAGCCATTCTCCCCATTTTTGCCCGCCTAACCTCCGGCCATGGCCACCGCCCCGCCCCTGGAGTTCCTGCCCCCCCGGCTCGATGGGCGGGTGCTGGCGGTGGGGCGGCTGGTGCTGCCGCTCTGGCTGCGCTGGCGCAGCCGGATCGACACGGTGGAGGTGGAGGGCATGGCGACGCTGGTGGAGGCGATGCGCGCCTTCCAGGCCGGGGAGAGCCGGCTGCTGCTCGCCTTCCGGCACCCCAGCCTCGACGATCCCCTGAGCATGGCCCAGCTGCTGTGGGTGGAACTGGCCCGGGCCGGACGGCGAAAGGGCCTGCGCTTCGATCCGGCCCCCACCAGCCAGTTCCTGTTCGACCGCGGCATCCCCCTCTGGGCCGGGGCGGGGATGGGCTGGCTGTTCACCCACCTGGGGGGCGGCTCGATCCAGCGCAGCAAGCTCGATCTGCCGGCCCTGCGCACGGCCCGGCGACTGCTGCTGGACGGCCCCCACCCCTTCGCCCTGGCACCGGAAGGGGCCACCAATGGCCACAACGAGTTGCTCAGCCCCCTGGAGCCCGGCACCGCCCAGCTCGCCTTCTGGACAGCCGCCGACCTCGCCGACGCCGGTCGCCGCGAACGCATGGACCTGCTGCCGATCGGCCTGCAGTACAGCTACACCAACCCGATCTGGGGGGCGATCGAGACCCTGCTCTGCCGCCTGGAGGAGGGGGCGGGCCTGGAGCCCGATCCCAGCCACGACCTGGCCGCCGCCCGGCTGCTGGAGCGGCTGGTGCGGCTCGGGGAGCGCATGCTCGAGCAGATGGAGGCCTTCTACCGCGACAAGGTGCACCTGCCCCTGCCGGACGGGGACGTCCCGGCTACGGAGGCCGCCACCACCCCCTTCGGGCCCCGGCTGCAGCGGCTGATGGATCTGGCCCTGCGGCGGGTGGAGCTGTCCTTCGGGCTGCAACCCAGCGGCAGCCTCACCGACCGCTGCCGGCGCCTGGAGCAGGCGGGCTGGGATCGGCTCTATCCCGCCCGGCCCTCCTCGGCCGCTCCCCTGAGTCCCCTGGCCCAGGGACTGGCCGACAGGCTGGCGGCCGAAACCGAGGCCCAGCTCTGGCACATGCGTGTGGTGGAATCCTTCGTCGCCGTGAGTGGCAGCTATGTGCGCGAGCGACCCAGCCAGGAGCGCTTCGCCGACACGCTGCTGCTGCTCTGGGACACCCAGTGCCGGATCCAGGGCCAGACCGCCAACAAGCGCCCGCGACTGGGCCGGCTGCGGGCCCGGATCAGCGTCGATGGGCCGATCGTGGTGAACGAACGGATGGCGGCCTACCGCCGCGATCGGCGCCAGGCGGTGCAGGCGCTCACCGAGGAGCTGGCCCTCCGGCTGCAGCGGCTGATCGTGCCCTCGGCGCTGGGGTGAGGCCTCAGCCGGCGGCGAGACGGGCCACGTAGGCGTCCAGGGTTCCGGCATTGATCCAGCCGGTGGCGATGGTCTTGGTGTGGCTGTGGCTGACGCGGCCCCGGTGCAGGTGGGACAGGCCGGCGGGAAAGATCGCCAGCTTCCCCTTGACCGCCTCGACGTGGTGGTCCTGCCAGTGGAATTCGGTGCCACCGTCCGGCACCGTGTTGAGGTAGAGGATCCAGGCCAGCACCCTGCGGATCGGCTCGGTGGCCTCGTCGCTGGTGTTCCAGTCGCAGTGCCAGCTGAAGAACCCCTCCCCCGGCGCATAGCGCTGCAGGTTGAAGATCGGATTGACGAACAGGGAGCGCTCCGGACAGCAGCTGAGGAACAGGGGGCGCTCGGCCAGGTAGCGCTTCAGGCCCGCGGACACACTCCGCATGATCACGTCCGCCAGCCCCTGGGCCTCGGGGTCGGAGCGATCGAGCCACACCAGGCTGATGTCGGTGGAGATCTTGCCGGGATCGCCCGCGGTGCCGGCCTCGGCACCCGTGCCGGGATCGCCGTCGCTGCCGAAGGAGAAGGCCACGCCGCTGCGCTGCAGGTCGCTGCGACGGTCGAAGAACGCCATCGCCGCATCGGCCAGGGCCACGTAGCCGGGATCCTCGAAGCTGCCGATGAGCCGCATCCGCGCCAGGGATCTCGCTGGCAGCGAACCTAGAACGACTGCCAAGGCACCGCCACCAGCGCCTCCAGCGACTGCCAGCGGCTGCGATCGGGCGTCACCAGGGCGCTGAGGCCAACGGCCTGCAGGGCCACCGCCACCCGCTCCGGATCCAACGACCCCGCTGGTCCCGCATCGGCGTTCTGGCCCGCATCGAGGGCCAGCAGCAGCACCTGTTGCTCGGCCGGATCGGCCATCACGCGCAGGTTCAGGTCAGGGAGCTCCCGCTCGAAGTACAGCCGCCGCATCCGGGCCGTGAGCACCGGACCCAGGGCCGCCGCGAAGGCCTCGAGAGCCCGGGCCTCACCGGAGCAGCCACAGCTGAGGGCCAGCCAGATGAGCAGCTTGGCCCAGCTCTCGGCCGTCCACAGGGGCGGGAAGCTCTCGCGATGGCCGCGCACCAGCTCGGCGATGGCGAAGTCGAACAGGGTGCCCTGCAGGGAGGCCGCCGATGGCAGGGGTTCCTGATCCATCCATCCATCCTGACGGCCAGGCGGCAAACTGCAGGGGCAACGTCCGTCCCTGGAGACGCCCGATGGCCCTCGATCTGAACGATCCTGAGCTCGAGTTCGCCGATCTCGTCACCGCTTACCAGAGCTGGGTGATGGCCGTGATCAACGACGAGAAACTGGGGGGCGAGAAGCTCCTCACCGATGACATCGCCGACGACGCCCTGAACGCGATGCGTTTCCTGCCGGATGTGGTGACCAGCGCCATCGAAACGACCCTGGCGCGGGTCTACGACGTGGACCCCGACGAACTCGCCGAGCTGCTCTACCCCGAGGACTGATCCGCTCTGGAGAGGGCCAGGGGTGCCCGCGGAGACGAGCGCCCCTAACCTCCCGGTGTGATGCTCCTCCGCCAGCGCCCCCCGACCCCGCCTGCCCAGACGCGACCTGCGGCCATCAGGGTGGTTACCGCAGGGCTGGTCCTGCCGCTGCTCGTCTCCCTGGCGGGCTGCAACGGGCAACGGCTGCAGCCAATGCTGCGCCCCCTCGAAGGCACTGTGTACATCGCGGTGGGAGTCAGCGAGGACGCCATCGATGGCGAGCTGCAGAAGGAGATCAGGGCACGCACGGCCATGCTCCAGACAACGTTCCGCACCCTGCAGCCGAAGATACGGCTCCAGGTGGAGGTGTTCCCTGAAGAGAACCTGCCGAACGAACTGCGTCTGCGCAACAGCACCGGCCTGAGCCCGGATCTGCTGCTGGTGAACGAGTCCACCGCCCGGGATCTGGTCCGGGAGCGGCTGATCGACACCGTGTCCTTCCCGGCCGCGCTGCTCGAACAGCTCGATGCGGGCTCCGTGGTGCGGGTACGGCGCACGGACGGGACCCTGACCGGCCTTCCCATGGAGCTCCAGCCCCAGGTGGCCTGCTTCGACCGGCGACGAGTCGACCGCAGCCCCGCCACTCTCAGCGAGCTGCTGGCCCTCAGCGCCAAGGGGATGGAGGTGGGGCTGTCCCTCGATGCCGTCAACCTGGCCTGGACCCTGGGACCCCTGGGAGCGATCGATGCCGTGAGCAGCCTGCTGGCCCGGCAGCCGGTGACGCCGGTGACCCGGCAGGGCCTGGAGAGCTGGCTGAGCTGGCTGCGCCAGGCGGACCAGCAGCAACACGTCACCTTCTACCCCACCGAGCCGGAACTGCTGAAGGGTCTGATCGCGGGGACCCTCGACTGGATTCCCTGCCGCAGCATCAACCTCAGCCGCGTCAAGGCAAGGCTGGGAAAGCATATGGGGGTGGCACCCCTGCCCTCCGGTCCCCACGGGAGCGCCAGCCCGATCACCAGGGAGCGGGTGCTGGCCTTCGGTGTCAATTCGAGTCCGGTCCAGCGCCAGCTGGCCCTGGCACTGGCCCGCTTCGCCATCAGTCCCCTGCACCAGCGGGACATGATCCTGCGCAGCCAGTTCGTGCTGCCCGTGAATCGGGAGGTGGCTCCGCCGGTGCGCAGTTCCTCCGTGGTGGCCGCCATGGTGGTGGGGCGACAGCAGTCGATGCAACGGGCCACGATCCGGCTGGTGGAGGGGAGCAGCAAGGGCCAGAGGGAGGCCTGGCAGGCGCTGCTGACCCGCTTTCTCTTTGATGATCTGAGCCCCCAGGCCACCCTCACAGGTCTGATTGAGCTGCTGAGTGGTGGGAGGTCGCGATGAGCGAACTGCTCATGGAGATCGTCGGCTGGTTCGGCTATCTGCAGCGCTTCGACGTACGCATCCAGGTACTTCTGCTGCTGCTGGTGTTCCTCGGCCAAGGGGTCCTGCGCCGGAGGCTGGCTCCCCGGTTTCCCCCTGCAGGCCATCCCAGGGTGGTGATCCCCAGCCTGCTGGGCCTGCTGGCGCTGGTGCTGGGGCTCGGAGGCCATCCCTACGGTCTGCTGCTGCTGGGGCTGCTGCTGTACCTGGGCTGGCTGGGGCTGGAAGGGGTGCGTGGTCTGCTGGTCCGGTTCATCGAGCCCCAGCAGATACAGCTGCTCGAGACCCGCCTGATTCGGCCCGCCTACCTGCTGATCGCTGCCCTGCTGGTGATCCGGGTGTTCGACAACCCCCAGGATCTGGCCCTCATCCCCATCGGGGAATGGTTCGGATCGGAAGTGACCCTGGGCAGCTTCTTCCTGGCGGTTCTCATCGTCTATGTGCTCGCCATGGGAACGGGACCCCCAGCGCAGGGGATGGCCTGGCTGGTGCAGCGCAGCGTGGGCATCAGCAACGGCAGCCGACGTGCCCTGGCCCTCATGATCCGATATGCGGCGGTGGCCCTGGGGATCGTCTGGGCCCTCGATCACGTGGGATTCAACCGCACCGCGATCCTGGCGGTGGCCGGTGGCCTCTCGGTGGGCCTGGGGTTCGGCATCAAGGAAGTCTTCTCCAATTTCGTCAGTGGGTTGTGGCTGTTGTTCGAGGGATCGGTGCGGCCCGGGGAGGTGCTGTTCATCGATGGTGATCCCTGCGAGGTGCGCAGCCTCGGCCTGCGGGCCGCCGTGCTCTGGCGCGACCGGGATAACGCCGAACTGGTGATCCCGAACCAGACGTTCTTCACCAGCACCACCGTGACCTACACCGGCAGCGATACCCTGCGGCGCAGCCAGGTGCTGGTGAGTGCGGCCTACCACCATGACCCGGAGGAGGTGATCGCCCTGCTGGAGGCAACGGCCCGCAGCCAGAACCGCATTCTTCCCACCCCTCCACCGAAGGGCCTGCTGCTGCGCTACGGCGATTCCTCCATCGACTATGCCCTGCGCTTCTGGATAGCCAACCCGATGGATAACGTGTCCATCTGCAGCGAAGTCCAGGCGGGTATCTGGCGGGCCTTCCGGGACCGGGACATCGAGATCCCCTTTCCCCAGCAGGTGCAGTATCAGGTGGAGGGTCCTCCGAAGAGCTGAAGGGTGCAAGCCAGCCAGGGCAGCCTCATGGTTAGCCTGCGTTGCCGGATTGCGTCCCTCCGGCCATGGTCATCGGTCGGTGCCGGGCGCACAGCCGCTGCTGTGAGAGTGGCCGCGATGAATAGGGACAGAGAGCGGGGAAAGCCGAACCTGGCCCAACTGGCGATCGCAGGCCCGAGTTGTACAATTCCGTCCAATACCCACCGCCATTGCATCATGCTCAAAGGTGCCGATCTGCTCGCCAAGGTGAAAGAGCTGGGAGACGCTTCAAAATCGGATCTGGTCCGTAGCTGCGGCTACGTAAGCACCAAGAAGGACGGTAATGAGCGCCTGAACTTCACAGCCTTCTACGAAGCGCTTCTCGATGCCAAGGGGATCAACCTCGGCGATGGCGTGGGCAAGACAGCCACCAAGGCCGGCCGCAAACTCGGCTATACCGCCAAGGTCCAGTTCAACGGCAACCTGCTGGTGGGCAAGGCCTACACCGCCATGCTGGGCCTCGAGCCGGGCGACGAATTCGAGATCAAGCTGGGTCGCAAGGCGATTCGCCTGGTGCCGGTGGGCGGCTCCGACGACGACGAGTGAGCCGAAGCGCAACGGCGTCTGGCCTGTGACGGAATGTGCAGGCCTGCGCTGTAGCCGTTACTGCCGATCTAGAACGATCTTGCGGGGCAGGGAGATTGATCAACTCCCCACTGCTTTCGCAAAGTAACCCCCTTGGGCCCGCCCCGAGGGGGTTACGCATTTTTGGGCCAGGGACAACCGTCATGTGACTTGGAATGCACACCAAGGTGGTTTTCGTCAATCAATCTGCAACTTTCTGTTACGTTATGGGCTGACGCGTGGTCTGACCCATGCCTTACCCCTCCCCCCATTCCTCCGCAGCTCCCCACCCCGGCGGCTTCGTACAGCTGAGCAGCCGCCAAGGCGGCACCTACCAGGTCATCAGCATCGACGAAGAAACCGACAGCTGCTGGGTGCGGCGCTGGCCCCTGACCCGTCACGGATCCCCCGCCTTTTCGGTGGCCCTCCCGGACCTCCGCCCCCTGCAGACGACGGGCCGCTGAGTCTTTTCCCCCTTGCCCTGAAACGGAGCACCGCCATGATCCCGATGGGTTTCGTCGTCGCCTCACGCCTGTTCTGCCGGGCCGGCCGCCTGGTTCTGCTGGCGGCCTCCCTGGCCCTGGTCTGCGAGGCCATGGCCCACACTCCCTCCTGACGCCAGGGTGGCGCCGGGCAGCCTGGGTAGCCTGGGCCGATGGCCGTGGACATGGCGGAAGGATCGACCCTGGTGGGACTGCTGCAGCTGCCGTTCATGCAGCGGGCCCTGCTGGGAGGGCTGTTGAGCGGCGCCCTCGGCGGGGTGCTGGGAAGTTTTGCGGTGCTGCGCCAGCTCTCCTTCTTCAGTGACGCCCTGGGCCATTCCGCCCTGCTCGGCATCACGCTGGGCATCCTGCTGGGCATCGATCCCACCCTGGTGCTGATCCCCTTTGCGGTGCTCTTCGCCCTGATGACGAACCAGCTGGTGCAACGCAGTCGCCTGCCGGCGGATGCCCTGCTGAACATCGTCTACTCCTCGTCGCTGGCCATGGCCGTGGTGGCCCTGAGCCTGCTGCGGGTCTACAAGGGCGGCATCCAGCAGCTGCTCTTCGGCGACATCCTGGGGGTCACCTGGCTCGACCTCGCCCTGATCGGCGTCCTGCTCGTCATCACCACCGGCTACCTCACCCTCACCCGGCGCGACCAGGTGCTGCTCACCCTCGACGAACCCCTGGCCCGGTCCCGGGGCGTCGCCGTCTCCGTGCACCGGTTGCTGTTTCTGATCCTGTTGGCCGTAGTGGTGGCCATCTCCGTCAAGGCGGTGGGGGTGCTGCTGATCAGTGCCTTCGTGGTCATCCCCGCCTGCGCGTCGCGGCTGGTGAGCCGCCGCTTCGACACCTATGTGGCCCTGGCCGCCGCGCTGGGGGCCGCCTGCGCCGTGCTGGGTCTGCTGCTCTCCGCCGCCTTCGCCCTGCCGTCCGGCCCGAGTGTGGTGATCGCCCAGCTGGTGGGCTTCCTCACCGCCCTGGCGCTGGCCCCATTCCGGGGTGGGGTTGCAACCCCCTAGGCAGGGACCAGCGTGGCCAGGTGGCCGGTCTTGACCCAGATCAGGCAGCCGCTCTGGCTGAAGGGTGCATGGCGGCTGCCGGGCGGGTTGCGCAGCCAGGTGCCGGCGGGATAGGCA
>NZ_JAGQBG010000063.1 GCF_024345515.1 Cyanobium sp. N5-Cardenillas | reverse complement strand
GGCTGGTCACGGTGAGCAGCGCCGTTTCCGTGACCTCCAGGTGCAGACGCTCCGGGAGGACCCCGGCGGCCCCCAGGGCTTCGCCGACCAGCTGGGGGTACTCGGGCAGGGCGAGGGTGGCCGCCGACACGTTCACCGCCATGGTGAACGAAGCGGGCAGCCGGGAGAGCGCCGCCAGGGCCTGACGCAGCACCAGCAGGTCGATGCGGGTGATCAGGCCGCGGCACTCGGCGCAGGGCAGGAACTCGGCCGGGGGCACGTCGAGGCCATCGGGCCGCACCCAGCGGGCCAGGGCCTCGTAGCCGGTGACCTGGCCGGTGTCGAACGCCACGATCGGCATGAACCAGGCGTCGAACTCCCCCATCACCAGCCCCCGCTGGATCTCGGCCGCAAACAGCAGCAAGGTGTGGGCTTCGGTGGCCAGGGCGTCGTCGAGCAGGGCAAAACCATTGCGACTCCGGCCCTTGGCCTGCCGCATGGCGAGGCTGGCGTCCCGCAGTAGTTCATCGGGAAGCGCGCCAGCCCGGGCGGTGGCGATGCCGATGCTCACCGTGGGGTCGATGGGCTGGCCACCGATGGTCACCGGCGCACGGCAGGCCCCCAGGATCCTCTCGGCCGTGAGGGTGGCTGCGGCTGCGGCGTCCGGATCACTCAGCAGCACGATGAATTCGTCGCCGGTGCCCCGCCCCACCTGCTCAGGACGGCCGATCGTCCTGACGATCCGTTCCGCCAGCAACGCGATCAGCTTGTCGCCACCCGCATGGGTGAGGGCATCGTTGACCTGGGTGAGGCCATCGATGCCGATGCTCAGCACCGCGAGCGTCGAACCGGTGCCCTCCAGGCCATCAAGGGCCCGTCGGATCCGGTCCAGGGCCACAGGGCGGACGGCCAGGCCGCTGATGGGGTCGCGCTGACGGCTGTGGTCCAGCTCGGCGCGGATCCGCACCTGGTCATGGATGTCACGGAAGGACAGCACCAGGGCGCCGGCCTCCTCCCCCGGCAGGGGATGGGCGGTGCCCACCATCCAGCGCCAGCCCCCGTCAGAGCAGAGGAGCCGCAGGTCTTCACGGAACGATCCCGGTCCTGCCAGCCGGAGACCGGCACGCAGGACCTGGCTCCGGTCGTCCCGGTGCACAAGGCCGATGGCCGGCTGGCCAACCAGGGCGTCAGGCCGCCAGCCCAACCGGGCTTCGATCGACTCGGAGACCCAGACGATCCGGTGGTCGCTGTCCAGGTCCAGCACCACATCCGAGGCGTGACGGGCCAGCAGCCGATACCGCCGTTCCGCCTCCACCAACTGGCGCTGCACCACCATGGAATGGGGGTCCTGCCGCCAGAGGCAGCACAGCAGACCGTTGGCGAGGAACAGGCGGATCTCCGGCCGGCACCTGGAAAGCTGGTCTCCATCGGAGCGGGCCTCAAGGCCTTCGACAACAACGGCCTGACCCTTTTCCATGACCTGAAGGCCATGGGGGAAGAGGGCGCTGGAAGGGTGGGCCTCCAGCAGACGGACCCCGAGCATCCCGCGCGGTGTGCGGCCATGAAGGGCGCTGGCCGCTCCGTTGGCGTAAACACAGACGAAGTCTGTGATGGCGCCGGAGAGGCTCTTCTCGGGCAACAGCAGCAGAAAGGGATCCGGCAGGGACGCGAAGATCGACTGGCTGCTGGCCCAGATGGGAGGGACAGTTCCGGCCGCTCCATGACCAGTGGATCCCGACGAATCACACCCGGCAACGACAGGCCCCCGGCCTTCCACGGTATCGGTGATCACTTCTCTGCGGCGTCGCTGCCGCGACACCGGAAGCAGGAAAGGAAACGTGTCTGAAAAGCCCATCGAACCCGTTCACCATCTCCAAGGGGGATAACGCCGATCTGGGGCAGAAGTGGGACGGTTGGCGAGCCCGTCTGCGGCAAATCTCCTGGAAGTTGCAGAAAAAGGCTAGCTGATTCCCTCCCGAAAAGCAGCGCATGCGGCGAGCATTTCGCGGGGAGTTCGGTTCGCTCCCAGGGGGATGTTGGAGGTGCGTGAGCGTTGGTCCTCGGGACATCACAACGGCGAAGGCCTTCATTGACCGCCCATCAGGCGGGGTGAGTTGTCGACTCCAACCCGGTGGATCAGGCCATCCCCCCCGGAAGCGCAACCTGCGGTTGGTCAGGTGTCAGTCCGCTGTTTCGCCCGGCAGGCCCCGGTGGCCTCGGCCCGATCCAGCTGCTGAGCCGCCCAGCGGCCCAGGCGCCCGGAGGCGGCCAGCTGCAGGCGCAGGCGCTCCATGTCAGCGGCTCGTTGCTGCCGACGCTGCTCCTCGCTGGGCACCCGATCCTCGAACGGCACATGGGCCCGCGCCGCCAGCCAGGCCCCCAGCTGGCGCAGGGAAGCTGGATCACCGCTCTGGTGATCGACCAGCAGGGGCTTCCCACCCGGAGACCGGGTGGCCTGCAACCGATAGGAACGGTCCCCATCGGAATCGACCAGCTCGATCAGCTCCAGGGCCCGGGCTTCCCCCAGGGTCCGCAGGCGATGGCCGAAGCGGCGCTGCAGCACCAGAACCCGCGGTTCCAGCCGCCATTCCCGGCGCCCGAACATCAACCACACCTGGGCCCAGCCACAGGCCAGGGCCACCAGCGCCAGCGGAATCCCCATCCCCCAGAACCCTGGCCGGGCCGGCCCGCCACCCAGCAGCAGGGCCAGCAAGCCCCACAGCACGAGGTTGACCAGGCCCATCACCAGGCGATGGCGCCGGCGCAGGGCAGGGTCGGGCACCAGCAGCGGACTGCCGAAGGAAGGGGTGAGCTCCTTCCAGCCCGCCGGCAGTACAGCCGGGGCTGCCGGCCGATCGTCGGGTTCCGCCGGACGCAGGCCCAGCAGCCGATTCAGCTGACTGGCGGCCTTCTGGCGCTGGCTCAGGCTGCCAAGCCGGGTGATCTCGAGGCTGCGGCCGGGCAGCACGGCCACCAGCGGCCCCCCGAAGCCGCCATCGCGCACCTGAAAGCAAAGGATGGCGGCCTTGGGCAGGACACGACGGTGGCGGAAGGGGCCCAGCCGCACCTGCCGCTCCAGACGGCCGTCGCCCGCGACGGAGAGCCGATCCTCCGACCAGACCGCCCGCAGCAGATGGTGCAGGGCAGCGGCGCCACCGACACTCCAGAGGCTCACCCAGACCAGCAGGAACAGGGCCGCCGGCAGGGCCCCCTGCCCCGTGACCAGAAACGTGGCCAGGAACCTCCACAGGAACAACAGGGCGAAGACCTCTCCAGCCAGCCAGCCGCACAGCCAGAACGCCAGGAACGCCGCCACGAAGAAACGAACCGGACCCTGGGGCCTGAAGCGGAAGGTTGGGGTTGTCGTCTCCAGCTGCACCGCCTCAGCCACCACCATCCGTTAGGTCCATGCTGGCCGAGAGGCGCCGGTAGGGCATCGATTCAGAGCATGAAAAACCCCCGCTCCGATGCCGGAACGGGGGAGGCCGTCTGATCGGACCAGCCCTGCAGTGGGCTCAGCCGACGAACTCGCGGCTGGGAGCGGAGACGCCGGCGGGGGCGGTGCCCTTCAGGTAGGCCAGCATGGTGTCGGCATCGGAGCACTCGAAGGGGTCGGTGGGGCAGTTGTCCTCAAGCCCGGGCTCCACGAACATCTTCTCGATGGTGCCGTCGTTGACGAGCATCGAGTAGCGCCAGGAGCGTGCACCGAAGCCCAGGTTGCCCTTCTCGACGAGCATGCCCATCTTGCGGCTGAACTCACCGTTGCCGTCGGGAAGCAGGAACACCTTGTCAGCGCCCACCTGCTTGCCCCACTGGAACATCACGAAGGCGTCGTTGACCGACACGCAGACGATGCTGTCGACGCCCAGGCCCTTGAACTCCTCGTACAGGGCCTCGTAACGGGGCAGGTGGTTGGAGGAGCAGGTGGGGGTGAAGGCACCGGGGAGGGAGAACACCACCACCTTCTTGCCCTTGAAGATGTCGTCGGTGGTCAGGTCCTGCCAGCGGAAGGGGTTGGGGCCTCCCACGGACTCATCGCGCACACGGGTCTTGAAGACAACGCTGGGGACCGTTTCGATGGCAGCCATGTGAATGTGTGAAGAACGACTTGACGACGCGCCGCCCGGAGCAGCGATCGCATGGAGCTTAACTCGTATTCGGTCCGCTTTAGGGTGGAAACCGGCTGAGTGTTTGTGCTCATCGCCGCTCCCTGGCCACCCCGTCGACCGGCCTACAGTCCGGTTCGCCTGCCCCCGGCCCCCGCCCCGCCATGACCCTCTCGATGTTCGAGGCGGCCGTTCCGCCCCTGGCCCGCAGCCTGTCCAACCTCAGCAGCGTCCTGGCCAAAGCGGCCGCCCACGCCGAAGCCAAAGGGATCGATCCGGCGGTGCTGCTGCAGGCCCGCCTCTACCCCGACATGTTCCCCCTGGTGCGCCAGGTCCAGATCGCCACCGACATCGCCCGCCGCGGCCTGGCCCGGCTGGCGGGGGTGGAGAGCACCGCGATGGCGGACGACGAGGCCAGCTTCGCCGACCTGATCGGCCGCATCGAGACGACCCTCACCAGCCTCGCGGCCTTCTCCAGCGATCAGATCGACGGCACCGAGACCAAGCCGATCGAACTGCCAATCCGCGGCGAAACCCTCCACTTCAGCGGCCAGAGCTTCCTGCTGTTCTTTGTGCTGCCCAACGTCTATTTCCACGTCACCACCGCCTACGACATCCTGCGCCACAACGGCGTGGAACTGGGCAAGCGGGATTTCCTGGGCGAGCCCTGAGTCTCCCTCAGCCCAATCCCCTTGTCGCTGGAAGGGGCCGCCGCAGGGCCGCCGGATCGAGGCCTTCCCGCAGGGCCAGCACGATTCCCGCCGCCTCGGCGTAGGTGGTGGCGGGGATCACCGGCAGCCCCAGGGCCTCGCCGCTGACCTGCAGCAGGCAGGGGTTCCCCTCCACGGCGATCACCGGCACGCCCCGCTCGGCGCAGGCCAGCACCGCCTCCCCCCCCAGGGCCCCCGCCGGAGCCACCACCGCCCCGAGATCGGCGCCGTGCAGCAACCCGTTGCCACCGGCCGGCTCGGACCGCAGCGAGGGGGCCCGGCTCAGGCCCACCAGCACGCAGGGCAGGAAGGTGTGGCCCAGCTCCTCCGCCGCCGCCCGCGGATCCAGCCCGGGGTCGGCCGGCAGCGGCGCCAGGGCGGGAGCATGGGCGCAGGGCACCCCCAGGTGGCGCACCAGCAGGTGGCTGATCACCGCCTCCGCCCCGGCCAGGGCGTCGACCCCCGTGCCGTGGCGGTAGGCCGCCAGGGCGTCGCTGCCGGGGTCCTCGGGGAAGCGGGCCACCACGGCGATGGCCGTGGCCCCGGCCGCCAGCAGGGCTTCACCGGCCCGCAGCAGCTCATCAGGCCGGCCGAGGCCACCCCAACTGCTGCCGCTGGGCCCGATCGAAAGGCTCACCTCCAAGGGCCCATCACTGCTGAGCACCGGGCCGATCGTCAGCCCCAGGCTGGCGCGGCAGGCCTCGATCACCTGGCGGTGGCGCAGCAGCAGCTCCGCTTCGATGCCCGCATCCAGCAGCACGCCCACCCGCTGGCTGGGCACAGGCGCCAGGGCCAGCTCGCCGGCGGCGAAGCGGTCGAGGCTCCAGCCCTCCACGTAATGGAGGCGCCGGTCGCTCCAGTAGAGGGAGGCGGCGTTCATCACGTTGGGGTGGGTGATCAGGCAGCCGCTCGCCGCCGCCAGCAGCCGGGCCGCCGGCAGGCCGTCGCCGGCGAAGCCGCCCACGGCGCAGCCCACCCCGGTGGGGATCACCAGCAGGGTGGGCAGGGGCGGGGCCGCCACGCTCAAGGGCCGGGGGCCGGCGCCGGGGCCACCACGATCCCCTCCAGCCGCAGGCCCCGGCGGGGATCCACGGCCGTGATCGCCCAGCGCAGGGGCTCGGCGCCCTCACCGGCCAGGCGGCGGGCCTCCCGCTCCAGCCCCTGCCGCAGCTGGGGCAGCAGCGGACCGGGGGCGGCCTGCAGCCACAGCTCCAGGGGCACCAGGGAACTCACTTCTGGAACTGACCGAACTGGGCCTCGTAGAGGGCGTCCTCCTGGCCGGCCAGCAGGTCGAGGTCGGAGAGGGGATAGGAGACACAGAGCAGGGCATAGCCCTTGGCCTGGAGTTCGGCCTTCACGCCCATGGCATCGGGCTGGTGCACCGTGCCGCTGCGCAGCAGGGCGGCGCAGGTGGTGCACACTCCCGAGCAGCAGGAGCTGGGCAGGGGCACCCCGGCGGCCTCGGCGGCGTTGAGCACCGTCTGGTCGCTGCGGCAGGAAAAACTGAGGGAGACGCCATCCAGGCTGGCGCTGATCTGAAAGACGTTCGGCTCTGGGGTGGGCTCGGGCACGGGGGATGGGGGTCTGGGAGGGGCGGCGGTGGCAGGGGCGGCTCAGGCTCCCGACGCGTTGCCATCCTCCCCGATCACCAGCCAGCGGCCGGGATGGGGGGCGAGGTACTCCCCCGGATCGGGCACCGCCTCCGGGGCCGTGAGAACGAAGTCGATGCTGAGGGAGAAGCGGGTGTCGTCGGTGTCGTCGTTGGGCAGCACCGCATGGTCGACCGAGGCGGGGAACAGCACCAGCAGGCCGGCCCGGGGCGCCACGTCATGCCAGGGCTGGTTGAGAGCCGCCCCGGCGTCGATGGGTCCGTCCTGCCCCACCGCCAGGCCCGGCACCAGTTCGTTCACCTGCCGGGGGGCGAACAGGCGCAGGCAGCCGCTGCGGCCACTGCCATCACCGTTGAGGTAGTAGACGGCACTGAGGTGGGCGTTGGGGTGGTGGTGGCGGCCCACCTGCTCACCGGCATCGCTGAGCACCGGCCAGCTGCGCTGCACATGCAGCGCCACGCGCCGGCGATCAAACCCCAGCCCGGCCAGGTACGGCCAGGCATGGTCCGCCAGCCGGGCGATCAGTGGAGCGAACAGGGGGTCACGGTGCAGCTCCCCGGCGCCGCGCACATCCCCGGTCCAGGCCACGCCCTCCTCGCTGGGGACCTGCTCACGCAAGGCCAGGGCCCTCTGCAGCAACAGGGCCGTGTCGAGGGGGTCGGGCGCCAGCTGCACCCGGCCCAGGGCCATCGGGAACAGGGGCTGGATCGCCAGGTTGGCGGGGGCGTCCATGGGTGAAGGCGACGGGAGACGCGGTGACTGGGGACGGAATGGGCCTGAGCGGAAACTCTGGGACCACGCCGTCCCGTGCCTGGTCGTGGACAGACGCCCATGCCAAAATCCATCGTGAGGATGATGGCCGAGGGGGAATGAAGTCAATACTGAAAGCAGCCGGCTGGTTCTTTCTCTCGATCAATACAGTTGCGTGCCTCTATCTCCTCCACTGGGCCCTCACGGCAAGCACGAGAGATGGCGAGGTTGCCTATGCGTATGTATTCTTCCTGTTCACCTTGGCATACATTGGCGTTGGCGGTGGAGCGTTGGTGTTCAGTGCCAGACGTGGTTCCGTCCTGGGACTCTGGTGTTCCACAATCTTCCTGGGGATTCCACCTGTCCTCGTCGCCGCCCTACGGATCAGCAACTCCCTCTAGCGCACCGACGGAGATGGGGGCCTGGCTCGTTCTGATCGGCTGAATCGGCTGGATCCCGGGAGCCAAACCACTCTCCAATTGAAAGAGATGCCCGGCAGCGCCAAGGAGCTGACACCATGACCGCCCCTCGTCTCTGCGGCGGTCTGGCCTGCCTGCTTCTCACTGGCTGCGCATCACTTTGGACGGTCACCAATCGCTCGGGACTCGAAGCCGATGTTCGCGAACTCCTGAAAACTGCTGACGTGGAACCGCAGCATCTGGACTGCCGCATGGTCGGCACCACGCGAATGGCCGCTTGCTCCCTTCACCTGTCTCCACCACAGACCGCATCGGTCATTCGGGCTCTGGCGCTCGAGAACATCCAGACATCTTCAGAAACCTCCGCTCCCCAGGCTGGCCCCAGCTGTGTGGCAGAAACATCCGGGCCCATCATCACATTCGGCCGAGGACATCGCCCCACCTCGCTGCGGCTTGCCAGTGGCACGGCCTTCGAGTATCTCCTGCTCACCATCAACAAGGCGACGGGCCAGGCCTGCATCCAGGTCTCCTACGCCTACGGATAGGCCGCGTCGGACCGACTGGACACCTGAGCGCGATCAACCGATGGCCGTCCACGTTGACCGCACCGATGGTATCGTGCGCTGACCAACTGTTGAGATGACGACATTAAGGAGAGAAATGGGATGATTCTGACCTCGATCACAAAGACAGTGTCCATACAGGCGCCTGTTGAAAAGGTGTTTGAATTCCTGTCCAATCCTGCAAACTGGCCTTTGTGGGCCATTGTGAATGTCAAGGCCATTCGACCCTCTGACGATGAATGGTGGGACATGGAGACGCCCACGGGTCAGGCCAAGCTTCGGATCAGACCTGATGCCGCCACAGGACTACTGGACCACGATTTCCATGCCCCCGACGCCAGCTGGACAGTACCGGCACGGGTTGTTCCGAATGGCGATGGCAGTGAGGTTCTGCTGACATTCTTTCAGCCTCCGAGCTTTGGCGATGATTTCTTCAAACAACAAATCAGCCTCGTAGACAGCGAACTGGCGAAGCTCAAACAGATCATGGAATCCTAGATCCCACTCCTTGTTTCCATTCCGCCTATCCTTGCAATCCGAGTCCTGGATTGATGGCCTCCCCTGCCGACCCATCCTGGGCTATGTGGGCAAAACGGTCGCCGTATTGGTTCTTCAACTGTGCGGAACAGCGCTGTAACGCAGAAGTCGGCTGGCCGAGCTGTACGCGCTGCTGAAGCGACTGGCCACTCAGCTGAAGAGTCGCCGACCAGAGACAGCAGCCCTGGGCCCTGGATTGGCTCGGCCTTTTGAGGAAACCTACGGGGACAGGAACGAGGAGGAAAGGCAACTGCACGGCTTGATTCGGGCGATGACCGTTCACACGATCCGGCCCCTGAACCAATCGCTGCTGGAGTGGCTGCGCTCCGATCGCTACTTTCGGGCGGCCCCGACGTCCCACCGCCGTTGAGGACAACCATGGCGTGGCGTTCCCCAAGCATGGCGCTGCCATCCTTGCCAGGGTGCTGTATCAATCATCCCGCGCCTCTCGAGCAGCGACCCAACAGGACATCCAAGTAAATCAGGACAATCCCCATCCTTCCCCATGCTCCACCGCCTTGCCGATGATCTCTGGGTTGCCGAACAACCGCAGACCTACTTCGGCCTGAGCATCGGCACCAGGATGACCGTCATCCGCTTGGCGAACAGCAACAGGCTGGTGATCCTTTCGCCGATTCAACCCCATCCTGCCCTTGAACAGGAACTAGCCGCGATCGGTGTCGTCACCGATGTCATGGCGCCCAACGTCTTCCACCACCTCTATCTCCAGGCGTTCCAGAAGCGCTTCCCTTTGGCCACCACCTGGGGTCCGCCCGCCCTCAGGCAGAAATGTCCCCATCTGCAGCTGGATCGACTGCTCAGCGCTGAGCCCCCTTCCCCATGGCCGGAGATCGAGGTGTGCAACCTCACCGGGCTCCACACCCTGGGGCCGACGGGGCCATCCCCGCTGCATGAGGTGGCCTTCTGCCACACCCCCAGCCGGACCCTGATCCTCACCGACAGTGCCTTCCATTTCGATGCCTCCGCGGCCTGGCTCACCCGGTTGATCACACGAATCGGCGGCGGTTTCAATCGCCTGGAGCCCACCATTCTTGAGCGGCTGGCCACTTCCGACAGGGCTTCCCTGCACAGGGCCATGCAGCTGGTCCTGCAGTGGGATTTCGATAGGGTCATCGTGGCCCATGGCGCCATCGTCGAAACGGGCGGCAAGCAGGCCCTCGCCAGGGCCTATTCCTCCTTTCTCGAATCCCCCCTGCCATGAAAGCCGTCGTCGCTGAGCGCTATGGACCGCCCGAGGTGCTGCGCATCAAGGAGATCGCCACCCCCACGCCCAAAGGGAACGAGATCCTGATCCGGATTCATGTGACCACCGTCACCTCAGCAGACTGGCGGATTCGCAGTCAGACCGTCCCAACGGGCTTTGGGCTGATCATGCGGCTGGTGTTCGGTCTGCGGAAGCCGAGACAACCCATCCTCGGCTCGGAGCTGGCCGGGGTTGTCGCTGCGATCGGCAGGGACGTCACCCGGTTCAAGGTGGGGGAGCGGGTCTTCGCCTTCAGCGACGCCCGCATGGGCTGCCATGCCGAGTACATCGTCCTGCCGCAGGACGGCATGGTGGTGGCCACACCGCCAGGGCTCAGCGATGAAACGGCCGCCGCCCTGTGCTTCGGCGGAACGACGGCCCTGGACTTCCTGCGCCGTGGCCAGGTTCAGCGCGGGGACAAGGTGCTGGTGAATGGGGCCTCCGGGGCGGTGGGGACCGCCGTCGTGCAGCTGGCCCGCCACGTCGGGGCCGAGGTCACCGGGGTGTGCAGCGGCGCCAACAGCGATCTGGTGCGTTCCCTCGGCGCCGCCCATGTCATCGAGTACACCCAGGCCGACTTCACCGGCAACGGCCAGACGTACGACCTCATTGTCGATACGGTCGGTACGGCGCCCTTTTCTCGCTGCAGCCGATCACTGAAGGATGGGGGGCGGCTGTTGCTGGTGCTGGCCGGGTTGCCCGAGATGCTGAAGGGCCTGTGGGTGTCGCTGACGAGCCGCCACACGGTGATCGCCGGACCCGTTGCCGTGAAACTGGAGGATCTGCGCCAACTGGCGGCACTGGCTGAAGCGGGCGCCATCCAACCGGTGATTGATCGACGCTATCCGCTCGATCAGATCGTGGACGCCCACCGGTATGTCGACACCGGACGGAAGAAAGGGACTCTCGTGATCACCGTGGACCACCACCCCTAGGACAGCCACCAACGCCCGAACACCATCTGCAGGTGCCGGGCGGGCCCGTCGGGACCGCCATTGAGCCTCACCAGAGCCCTCAGGACGACGGCCTTATGAGGTCACCTGGGCGAGGTTGCGCAGATGGGTTTAGATTAATGAAAAACCAGAAGGGCACCGATTCGGGTTCATTCAGGCTTCTATCTATTCTCCTGAAGACAGGCTTTATAAATGACTTCGATATGCAAGCCAAACGGGCCTATAGCCACAAGGGACCCAGCGCAACAGGATGTGAGGCAAGCCAACGGCGCCGCGATGACGCCAATGGAGCTGGCGCTCAAGGAGCGGATGAAGGAACTGAACTGCCTGCAGCAGATCGAGACGATGATCGGCACCCATGAAGGCACGATTGACGAACTCTTCCAAAAGATTGTCAACGTCATTCCAGAGGCCTGGGTTCATTCCACCGAGGCTGTTGCCAGGATTCGCTGGGGTGAAAGTGCCTATAGCACGGGAGATGTTGACTCCTGCAAGTCGCTGCAATCCTCCAGCATCAGCGCCAATGGCAACACCGTTGGCAAGGTGGAGGTGGGGTACACCCGTGACCTTGCGGCGTCAGTGGAAGGGCCCTTTCTGGCCGAAGAGCAACTGCTTCTGAACACCATCGCCCTTCGACTTGGCAGTCTCATCGCCAGGGCGCTCGCCGAGGCGCGATTGAGGACAACCCTCCAGGAACAGCACCAGCTCTACAAGCAGCTGCTCTCGGTGCTGGGGGGAATGGCGGAGATGCGGGACCCCTACACGGCCGGCCACCAGAAACGGGTGGCCCAACTGGCCGTGGCCCTCGGGAAGGAGCTGGGGCTATCGGACCATCAGCTGGAAGGGGTGCAACTGGCGGGATCCCTTCATGACATCGGCAAGATCATGGTTCCGGCGGAGATTCTCTGCAAGCCGACCAAACTGACCCGACAGGAATACGAGCTGATCAAGGAACACGCCCAAGCCGGCTATCACATTCTCAAGGACATCCAGTTGCCGTGGCCTGTTGCCCGCATCGTGCTCGAACACCACGAACGGATGGACGGCAGCGGGTATCCGAACGAGATTTCAGGAGACAGTCTGCTGCTGGAATCGAGGATTGTGGCCGTCGCGGATGTAGTGGAGTCGATGTGTGCCCACCGTCCGTACCGGGCCGGGCTGGGCATCGATGCCGCCCTGGCAGAAATCACCAACAACCGTGATGTTGTCTACGACCCAATGGTGGTTGACGCCTGCCTGCTGTTGTTCCACGAGAAAGGGTACACATGGGGGGAGTGGCCCCAGGGCTGACCGGTGGCCGCCATCAACACGGGATCATTCCGACCGCTGCGCCTGCCGCCCGGGGTGGACCTGCGCGGGGAGCTCGAGGCGCGGGCCCAGGAGGATGAGAAGGACTGCGGCTTCATCATCTCTGGCATCGGCAGTCTGGATAGCCCCAAGCTTCGCTTTGCCGGTCGCAGCGATGGGGTGGTTCTCCCTGGGCCCTACGAGGTGATCACCATGGCCGGCACGGTCACCGGGGATGGCGCCCACCTGCACCTGGTGGTGGCCGACGCCGAGGGCCATACCCTGGGCGGCCATCTTTGCCACGGCAGCCGGGTGCGCACAACCATGGAAATGCTGCTGCTCTGCCCGGAGGGCTGGCAGCTGGGCCGGGAGCGGGATGCCGCCACCGGCCACCTGGAGCTGACGATCAGCCCATCGCCGCCGCGCCACCCACCACTTCCAGGATCTCCTGGGTGATGGCCGCCTGGCGGGCCTTGTTGTAGTCGAGGGTGAGGGTCTTGGCGAGCGCCTTGGCGTTGTCGCTGGCGTTGTTCATGGCCGTCATCCGGCTGGCCAGTTCGCTGGCGGCCGCTTCCTGGAGGGAGCGCAGCAGCTGGTTGGCGAGATAGAGGGGCAGCAGGGCGTTGAGCAGCTGCTCCGGGCTCTGCTCGAAGACGAAATCGGGTTGGAGCGATGGCTCGACGTTCGCCACCGTGCCGACTTCCACCCCGAGGCGGCCATCACGGGTGATGAGACGGAAGATCTCGTCATCCGAACTGGCGATGCCCTGGGGATCCAGGGGCAGCAGGGTCTGGACCACCGGCTGGGAGCTCACCAGGTTGATGAAACGGGTGAAGACGATCTCCACCCGATCGGTGCTGGCCGAGAGGAACTCAGCGAGCACTTCGTTGGCGATCTCACCGGCTTCCTGGGAGGTGGGCACCTGCTCCAGGCCGGTGAAGGTGGCCCGGATCGGGTAGGAGCGGTTGGTGAAATAGGTGATGGCCTTGCGGCCCATCAGCACCATGTCCACCGCGAATCCCTGGCCCTTGAGTTCCGCGAAGCGCTGCTCGGCGCGGCGGATCACATTGGCGTTGTAGCCGCCGCAGAGGCCCCGGTCGCCGGTGACCACCAGCAGGGTGATGGTGCTCACCGGCCGACGCTCGGCCAGCAAAGGGGAATCGGCCCCCTCAAAGCCCATGCGGGATTCGAGGTTCTGCA
>NZ_JAGQBG010000062.1 GCF_024345515.1 Cyanobium sp. N5-Cardenillas | reverse complement strand
GGTGGTGCCAGCCAGGAGGGTGCCTGTGCTGGTTCCGCTGTCCTCGGCGATGGAGCGGGTTTCGCTGGCGTCGCTGAAGTCGTCGTTGACCGGTGCCACCGTGATCAGGAACGTCTGGATGGCGCTGGTGTCGACGCCGCCATTGGCGGTGCCGCCGCTGTCGCGAATGCGCACGGAGACGGTGGCGGTGCCGCTGGCATTGGCCGCCGGGGTGTAGGTGAGACGCCCACTGGCGTCGATGCTGGGCTGGACGCTGAACAGGGCGCTGTTGTTGTTGCTGACCAGAAAGCTGAGGGCCTGGCCGGCTTCATCGGCCCCGCCGCCGCGGCTCAGGCCCGTCGCCCAGCCGTCCACGCTCTGGGCGCCGGCGTCCTCCAGCAGGGTCTGATCCGCTCCCTTGCTGAACGCGGGCACGTCGTTGACGGCGATGACGCTGGTGGTGAGGGAGGTGGGGTCGGAGTAGCGGTCGGTGGGGCCGAGCAGGGGGGTGAGGTTGGTGGCGGCGCTGAAGCTCACGGGCGTGTCGGCGACGCGGAGGGTGAGGCCGCCCGGGGTGCCGTTGAAGTTGGGGCTGCTGGGGAGGAAGCGGAGCGAGGCGGAGGTGGGCAGCAGCAGGGCGGCGCTGTCGCTGGGGGAAGCGATGGTGACCCAGCCGCCGCCGGCGTTGAGGTTGTACTGCCAGACGCCCTCGGCAGGTGTGGCGGCATTGCCGGTGATGGCGATGCCGCCGAAGGCGGAGGCGGCATTGGCGCCGCCGCTGACGGCGCGCTGGTCGTCGGCCGTATCCCTGAAGCCGAAACCGAGGCTGGAGATGCGTGCTCCGGGCGGGTTGGGGTTGTCCTCGCTGGTGGCGGCGAGGGTGGCGGCGGTGGCGGTGGGCCGGTCGTTGACGTTGGTGACGCTCGTGGCGATGGAGCGATTGACAGCACTCCAGGCACCGGTGGCGGTGGTGCCGCCGGCGGTGGCGAGGTTGTAGGTGGTACTGGGCGTGCTGCTGGTGGCCAGGGCGGTGCTGGCATCGGCGAGACGCACCAGGAGGCGGCCGGGGGTGCCATGGAAGTTGGCAGCGGGCAGGAAGCGGACCCGGCTGGCGGCGTTGAAGACCAGGGCGGCGCCGGTGGAGAGGCCGGAGCTGGGGATGGTGATCCAGTCGCCAGGGGCGGCGGGGTTGGGGGAAGCGGACGTGGAGATCTGCCAGACGCCCTGGGCAGGGGTGTAGCTGGTGGAGCCGACGACGGCGAGGAAGGAGAAGGGGGTGGCGGTGTTGCCGCCCCCTCTGGCGGTCTGGTTGTCGGTGGCGTCGGAATAGCCGAAGGCCAGGGAGCTGAGGGTGGTGCCGGCGATGTCGGTGGCCGCGAGGTCCTCGCTGACTGAGGGCAGGACGACATTGGTGGTGGCGACGGGCCGATCGTTGAGCGGGGTCACCGTCAGGGCCACGGTCTTCACGTCCTGCCGGGCGCCGCCGCTGCCGGTACTGCCCAGGTCGTTGACGGTCACCGTCAAGGTGGCGCCGCCGTGGAAGTTGGCCCTGGGTGTGTAGGTGAGTGAGGCCAGGGCCGCGTTGAGGTTGGCCTTGGTGCCGGTCACCGTCACCGAACCGGTGCCGTAGTTGCCCCCGGTCACGGTCAGCCCCGTGCGGCTGACCAGGTTGATGCTGCCGCGGTTGACAGCCACGGTGAGCCGCTCGAGGGCGCCGAAGTCGTCGGCGTCGGAGAAGCTGATCCGATTGGCGCCGGTGAAGCTGTTGGCGCTGCTGTCCTCAACCACGCTGCGGGTCGCCGGCACGGTCAGCACCGGTGCCTCGTTGGTGGAGGACACGTTGATGGTGAACGCGCCGGTGGCGGTGTTGTTCCCGGCCACACCCACGGTTTCGGCCCCGTTATCAAGATCGAAGGCGGTGGCGGTGATCGTCACCACCCGATCCACGTTGGGATTGGCCGGGGTGTAGCGGAGGGTGTTCAGGGCCGCCTGCACCTGGGCCCGGGTGCCCCGCACCTGCACGCTGGCCGTGCCGTTGGTGGTGAGGCTGGCGCCGTTGGCGTTCTGGATCAGCAGGGCGCCGTAGGGGCTACCGGCATCGGTGGCGCTCAGCGTCACCCGGATGTCATCGGTGGCTCCCTGGCTGGCGTCCTTCGTGTCCTGGACGGCGAAGCCGCCGCTGATGTTGAGGAAGGTGCCGCTGGCTAGCACGGTGTTGGCGGGAACCGCCAGCACCGGCGCATCGTTGACCGGGGTGATGCGCACGCCGTTGTCGACGGACACCCTGTTGCCGGTCGGGACATTGGCGTGGCCGAAATCGGTGAGGCTGGTGCGCAGGTAGAGGTTGCCCAGGCCACTGCCGGCGCCGTTGAAGTCGGGGGCCCCCTGGAAGCGCAGCAGGTTGAGGGCGGTCTGCACCGCCGTCAGGGGGCCGCTGAGGCTGATCGTGTTGGTGCCGTCGCCGCTGCTGGCACTCAGGCCGGCGGTGGCCCCCAGCAGCAGACGCCCTTCGGTGCCGGCATTGGCCAGGACCGTGCGGGCGGCATCGCGGAACAGCTGCACCTGCACGGTCACGTTGCGGCCGAAGCTGTCGGCGTCGGCCAGCACGAAGCCGCCCAGGGTGACGCTGGCGTCCTCGTTGACGCTGAACAGCGTGGCGTTGCTGATCGCGGGCAGATCGTTGAGGTTGGAGGCCGTCAGCGCGATGTCGCGGCTGATGCGGTTGTTGGCGGCGCCGATGGCCACCGGATTGCCGGCCGCATCGTCCTGGTTCTCAGGACCGCCGTTGGCCCCGCCACTGAGCACCCCGGTGGCGTCGTAGAGGCGGTCGTTGACGCTCACGCGCAGCTTGAGGGTGCTGGCGTCGAGATCGGCGCCGAAGGCCAGCGTGAGGCTGGCGAGCACCGCATTGATTTCGCTGCGGGTGCCCTGCACCACCAGGCTGTTGCTGCCCTTGCCGCTCAGGAACGCCCCCGCTGAGCTGGGATTGGCCGAGGTGAAGGAAATCAGCCCGGAGGGCACCACCGCATTGGCCCCATCGAGCAGCTGGGCCTCGATCCGCAGCAGATCGGTTTCTCCGGCCACGATCGTGTCCAGATCCCTGTCGCTGGCCTGCAGTAGCCCGGCGGTGGCCACGGCCACCGGAGTGGTGCCGCTGCCGAACACATCAAGGGCCACCGGTGCGCTGAGGGTGGGCAGGTCGTTGGCCAGCGTGATCGCGATGGCATAGGTGCCCGGAACGTTGTTGGTGGCGCCGCTGATCGGGTTGTCGCCACCGCCGTCGCTGACCGTGAAGCTGAAGGCGTCGCTGCTGGTCTCGGTCCCGTCGTGCAGGTAGGTGATCAGGTTGTTATCGAGATCGGCCTGGGTGAACACGCTGTCCAGGCCGAGGGCACGGCCGTTGAGGAACAGCCGACCGTTGCTGGGGAGTGAAGTGATCCGGAACTGCCGCTGCAGAGGACTGTTGTCGGAATCGCTGTACACCAGACTCGGCTCGTTGCCGGCGCTGCCGTTGCTGCCCTTGATCACGGCCCGGGAGCCTTCCACCAGGCTGAGGGGCGCGTTCTGGCTGGCGACCGGAGGATCATTCAGGGGCGCGATCGTCAGGGGCACCGTTACCGGGGCACCGGGGGCGTCCAAACGGTCAAAGGGGGTGAAGACGAAGCTGTCGGCAAGCTCCCCGGGCCCGTCGTTGCCGTTGTGGCGATAGCGCAGGCGGCCCGCCGACAGCTGGCTCTGGCTGATGCGCAGGGTGGTGCGGTTGAGGCTGCCGCCGCTGCCATCGCCGATCACGGTCCAGGCGCCAGCGCCGGTGACGTCGAACTCCAGGACGCCATCGCTCGGCAGGGTGTCGATCCGCAGCCGGAGCTGGTCAGCGCTGTCCGGTAGGGAGAAGCTGCCGGGATCCCAGAGGGGATCGGCACCGGGATTGGGGTTGACAGGAGCGCCGGCAAACACCTGCTGCCCTGAGCCGTCGACGTCGGCGATGCGGATGTCGCGACGCTCCGCCGGCCCCAGAAGCGGACCGGGGCTTGGACTGTTGAAGGTGAAGCTGCCTCCTTCCACCAGCAGGGCTGTGCTGCCACTGACGCTGGCGCTGGGGGCATCGTTGATCGGGGTGACCCGGATCGCGAAGCGGAAATCACCGGCCCCGTTGCCGACCACGGCGCGGCCGTCGCTGATGGTGAAGCCGAAGCCGGCGTCGAAGACTTCCCCTCCGTCGTGCACGAAGGTGAGCCGCCCGTTGTTGATGTCGTCCTGGGTGAAGACGTCCAGGTTGTTGAGGACCACACCGTTGAGCCGCAGGCTGCCTCCCGCTGGCGCTGCGGTGAGCCGGTAGACCTGCTCGGCCGGGTTGCTGTCGCTGTCGCTGATCGCCAGATCCGTGGCCCGGATGGTCACCGTGGCGCCTTCGCTGCTGCGGAGCAGGTTGTTGGTGGCCAGAGTGGGGGCGGCGTTCGGCGGCAGGGAGGTGGGAGCGTTGCCGCCGCCGCTGCTGGGGGTGCCCAGGGGATTGAGGTAGGTGAGGCTGAAGCTGATCGGCGTCAGCGGATCCCCCGGAAGGGGCTGGGGCGTGCTGTTGGTGTGGATGCCGCCGTCGCGGGTCTGGCTGAAGCCAGCGGGCAACAGGCTGATGGCGCCGTCTTTCACCGTGAATGTGAAACCCGCCGTGGTGCCGGATGGGGTGCCGTTGATGAAGTTGAACCGCAGTCGGCCGGCATCGATGTCCGCCTGGCTGAAGCTGGCGCCGCTGCGCAGGCCGACCCAGGCGCCACCCTGGAACACCTGCAGTTCCCCCCGGGCCGGATCCGGTGGTGAGCTGAGGGTGTAGGTGAGGTTGGGGGTGGGGGAATCGGCGTCGCTGACCCTGAGGGCGGCACTGGTGATGACCGTGCTGCCGGTGGGGGTGACGATGGGGGTGTTGGTGGTGAGGGTGGGGTCGTCGTTGACCCGCTGCACCGCCAGGGTGACGACGGCGTTGGTGCTGAGGGCACCACTGGCGCCCTGGCCGCCGCCGTCGTCGCTCACCCGCACCGTGAAGCTCTCGTCGGGCGGAAAGCCGCCGTTGAGGTCGTTGCCGTCGTGGTCGTAGGTCAGCCCCACCAGCGAGGGAAGGGTGAACGGCGCCGTGATCGGGATGCCGTTGTAGCGGAGCGTGCCTCGCAGGGGCAGGGAGGTGATGACGACCGAATGGGCCACCCCTGGGGTCTGATCTGCATCGGCGATGGTCAGCGTGACCGGTACCCCTTGCTGGCCCTCGAACACGGACACCGAGCCACTCACGGCCGGCGCCTGGTTGATGGGGGTGAGGCTGATCGGCACCGTCGCCGAAGCGATCCGCCCGCCGGCACCATCGTCAACGGAGACCGTGACGGCATCGCTGTCACTGCCGGCGATCACCCCGGGCAGCACCTGGGAGCCGTCGTGGGTGTAGGTGAAGCTGCCGACGAAGCTGCTGGAGAAGGTGGAGCCCACCACCAGGGGATTGCCATTGAGCCTGATGGTTCCTTTGCCCGGCAGGGAGGTGATCCTGTAGATCACCTGCTCGGGCAGGTTGTCCACATCCGAGAGGGTGAAGTTCGCCAATGTGAAGTTGGCGGTGCTCCCTTCCGCCACCACCAGGGGGCTGGTGACCAGGGTGGGGGCATCGTTGACCGGGGTGACCTGGATCGGCCCGGTGGAGAGGCTGATGGGGCCATCGCCGTTGGTGAGATCCGTGGCGGTCAGGGTGAGGCTGGGCGCCTCCGGCGTGTTGACGCTGTTGGCGTTGGGGGCCGGCGTGAACAGGAGGCTGGCGATCGTTGCATTGATGCCGCTGGTGATCAGGGCGGCGCTGGCCAGGGTGGCCGTGCCTCCCGTGGTGGTGATCCGCAGCCGCAGGGTGATCGGCCCCGGCGCACCGTTGTCGCTGTCGGCCACGCTCAAGCCGGTGATGGCCAGGGGCGTGTCTTCGGCGGTGGTGCGGGTGCCGACAAAGCTGTCGCTCAACAGCGGCGCGCTGGAGAGCTCCGCTGCCACCGGCTGACCGTTGATCAGCAGCTGGCGGCGATCGTCGTCTGCGGCGATCGTCCTGCGCTGCTCCGAGCTCAGGGGAGTGCCGCTGACAAGAGCGGCGAACAAGGCGCCTTCATCCCCTTGGGAGTCAAGCGGGCCGTTCAGCCAGTGGTTGATGGCATGGCCCACTTCCTCCAGAAGGACACGGCGAAGGGTTTCGCTGGTGGCGGCCAGAGACAGCCAGTTGGCATTGATGGCAATCCGCTCACGCCCTTGTGGGTCAAGGGCGATGTAGGCGCCCTGGGCTCCTGCGAGTTCCGTGCCGCCGCGCAGCTCGATCACCAGGCGAAGGCCAGGCCCCCGCAGCCGTTGACTGAGGGCGATGACGCGTTCTCTGAACCGCTCGGGGTCAGTCCCAGCGAAACCGAAGGCCTCGCTCAGCAGGCTTTCATAATCACTCCGAAAGGACAGACTGTCGAGTTGCTCATTCACCCAGGAAACAGCGGAGTCCCACAGCCCCTCAACACTGCGGGTCAGGGGTTGATCAATACCTTTCTGAAGGTAAAGATGTTGAAGTTCAGAGAACGACTCTGACCCCTGCAGGTCCTCCCGTTGTTCCATGCGGGCCATCAGCACAGTGATTCCGAAGATGTCATGAAGATTAAGTGCGCTTCATGAAGATGGATCGATCTTACCTAATAGCCCTTTCGCAGGTCGTGGACAGCGCGCGACTCAACCCGCTGAGATCCCATCAAAAGCCAGCCGATTGGGGCCAGCAATCTTGGAGAACCATTAAAGAAAGGCAAAAATCCCCTAAGTAATCCAGGTCTGTCCTGTCTTTACGTCTCAGCCTCCCTATAAAGTCTCAATTTCTTATCTGTTCTGAATGCTGTCTGGTTGCTGTCCTGAGCCGTCTGCTGAATCGCCCTTGCATCCAGCCTCGTTGGCCCCTTCATCGGCGGTGGAAACTGTCAACCATCCAGGGATGTCCGCCCGTCTTGCCTCCGTTTCGGGGAGCACCTGGTTCAGCACATCAGGGCTATCGGCACCTACCAGCGCCGGTTCGGCCGTTCGCCCTCGCCAGCGGAGGCCAGGCCTTCGGTTCGCCCTGCTTCTTCCCGTTGTGGTCGGCGCCATGCTCGGGGCCGGCGAGGCCCAGGCGGTCCTGTGCCCAGACGGAACCGAGGCTGAGTTCTGTCTGCCACCACCAGTCACGCCTCCGGTCACACCCCCAGTCACACCCCCAGTCACACCGCCGGTCACCCCGCCGGACCCCGCCCCTGCCGCCGTCGCCCCGCCCCGTCCCCTGCTGGTCGATGTCTACCGCGTCGATGCTCGGCTGCTACCGCTTGGCGCCGGCATCGGCTGGCAGAGCTTCAGCCGGGACCTGCTGGAGATCCTTCCCCAGAAGGTGCGCAACACCTCGTCCCTGGCCGTGCCTGTTCCGGAGGGTGGATCGGATTCGACGTTTCGATTCAGCCTCAAGCCGGGTGGCTACTTCAGTGAACGCGACGGCTGGCGGCTGCGCCTGTTCGGCAACGGCTTCGGCGGCCCCCTGATCCAGGGGGCCTCGGGAGGCAACTCCTCCTTCCGTGGTGCCCAGACCGGCCTGCTGCTGAATTACGCCCTCGGCGATCTGGTGATCGGCGCCTATGGACGGTTCGGCAGCTTCTCGGCGGATGGAGGCTCCTTTGCTGCCGTCGGTGGCAGCCAGTTCAACGGCGCTACCGCCCGTACGCAGCTGGGGGGTGGAGGGCTTCTGCTGCAGCTGGCCAAGCCCAGCTGGTTCGTCGGCCTGGCGGCCGGTGGCGATGGACTGCAGGCGGATCAGCCCGTCGCCATCAACAGCAGCAATGCCTTCGGGATCCGCAGCAGCACCCCGTCGGTGGGAGGAAGCGCCTTCAACCTGGCCACCCGTCTGGGCGGCAGGATCACGCTGTCGGAGAGCCAGATCCTCGAGCCCAGCGCCCTGCTGACCCTGACAAGCCTCTCCCTGGGGGGCGTCACCGTGCCGGATCTGGCCACCAACCGCCTCTGGAATGTTCCGTCCTCCGGCAGCACGGTGGGCACGGCCGACATTGGACTAACCTGGCGAGCGACCCTGCAGGACGGCCCCAATCTGATCACACCCTCCCTGCGCCTGAGCTGGCTCGGGGCCGGTTTCCTGGGCCAGGCACCCTCCAACCGGGTGACCGACGGTTTCGGCCTGGCCGCCAACCTGCCCGCCGGTTCCGTGATCCAGGGCAGTGGTCTGGGGCTGCATGGCGGCCTGGCCTACACCCTCCGCGACAACACCACCTTCTATGTGCGAGGCGGGGCGGGCTTCTACGGCGGTGGCACCTCCTGGGATCTGGGCGGGGGCATCCAGTTGCGTTGGGGCGGTGCCCCCAGGAGCCAAGCCCGGATCACTGGGGGACCAGATGCCGGGAAGACCGACCAGGCGAATTGACCTGAAGGCCCGCAAGGCTCAGCTGGCTTCGGCCGCCATGCCGTAAGACACCGACGCCTCGCTGACAGCCGGGGCGTTCGTCGCTGAGGTGTTGGAATCAGCCAACAGCCCATCGACGATGCCGGCATCAAACGAGTAGCGGCCCGGACCGACCAGGAGCAGGGCGAGGCTGCCGCCCAGATACAGCACCACCAGCTCGAGCACGTAGATGTTCAGGCCGCTGGTGAGGATGTGGTGGTAGGCGGCCACGGCCATGGTGCCGGTGAGGGCCAGGGCCCCCAGGGGCGACAGCAGGCCGAGGATCAGCAGCCAGCTGCCCACGATCTCCGAGTAACCCGCCACGTGGGCGAAGAACAGGGGGAAGGGCAGGTGCAGGGGTACCACGTAATTGGTGGCGAACGCCTGCGGATCGGCCAGTTTGTCCTGGCCGTGGTGGATCATCATTGCGCCGATCGCCAGGCGCAGGATCAGCAGGCCGGTGTTGGCCAGGCGCCCTTCCCGCAGGAAATAGGACATCAGGCCTTGGCGCACGGTCGCGGCGATGGAAGAGTCCTGGGCAGGGGCGCTGTCTCCGACGCTGATGGGCACGGCAGCGACGGCCGTCGGGCGGTTGAGCGCCAGCATCCACAGGGCGATGAAGGCGGTGAAGAAGCCCGCGAAGATCTCAAGCAGGAGGGTGGTGGTCATGGCGGCGGGAGAATTATGAAGATTCTGTCGCCTCAGGTAACGGAACGTGAAGCTCCCTCCCCGTGCAGGCCCAGGTCCAGGCAGAGCTGGCCGTCGGCAACCCGCCGCCGCCGGGAGCCGTGGCGTTCCTGGATCGCGGCGGCGGCGGCGCCGAAGCCGCTCTGGCGCCGAAGGCCCCAGAGCCGTTCCCGGGCCTCCCGGGCGGCGGCGGCCACATCCACGATCGGGGCGGGGTAGTCGCAGCCGATGCCGCAGCCGCTGGCCGCCTGGGTGGCCGGATCCATCCGCCACGGCTCGTGCCGCCAGATCGCCGGCACCCCGGCCAGTTCCGGCAGCCAGCGCCCCAGAAACACCCCCTCCGGGTCGTGGTCGAGGCCCTGCTTGATCGGGTTGTAGATCCGGATCGTGTTGATGCCCGTGGTGCCGCTCTGCATCTGGCACTGGCTCCAGTGGATGCCGGGCTCGTAGTCCACGAACTGGCGCGCCAGGTGCAGGCCGCTGTCGCGCCAGTCGATCCAGAGGTGATGGCTGGCGAACGACAGCAGCATCGCCCGCATGCGGAAGTTGATCCAGCCGCTGTGGTGCAGTGCGCGCATGCAGGCATCCACGAACGGCACGCCGGTGCACCCCGCACACCAGGCCGCCAGCCGTTCGGGGTCGGTGTGGCGCAGTCCCCGGGTGGCGGGATGGAGCTCCTGGATTTCGATCGAGGGCTCGCGTTCCAGCTTCTGGATGAAGTGGCAGTGCCAGTGCAGGCGCGACAGGAAGGCATCCAGGGCCCGGGGCCAGCCCGCGGCGGCCTCGGCGGGCAGGGTCGCCAGGGCGGCCCGCCGGGCCCGCGCGGCCTGGGTCACCTCCCCCATCGAAAGGGTGCCCCAGGCCAAGTGGGGCGAGAGTCGTGAGCAGCCCTCGAAGGCGGTCAGGGGACTGGAGAGCCTGTGGTGGTAGCCCCGCCCCCGCTGACGCAGGAAGCCGGCCAGCAGCTCCAGGCCGGCCTGGCGGCCTCCAGCCTGCCGCCCCGGGCAGGGGTCCGGCGCCAGGCCCAGTTCGGCGGCGCTGGGCAGCTCACGGGGGGCGATTCCCGCCAGGGGGGGCAGGGCGATGGGTGCCTCCAGCAGGGGTTCGGCCATGCGTTGCTCCCAGGCCCGGGCCCAGCCGCGGCGATCCTTCAAGCCCCGGATCACGCCGAAGCTGGCCCATTCCTGCCAGGGGATCCCCCGATCCCTGGCCCAGGCCGCCACGCGGCGGTCCCGGGCGAAGGTCCAGAGGTTGCCGGTCTCCTGGTGGCTCCAGAGCCCGGCGATGCCATGGCGACGGTGGGCGGCCTCCAGCACCGCCACCACATCGCCGACCCGCACCACCAGCGGCTGGCCCAGGCCGGCCAGCGCCTCCTGCAGCTCCTGCAGCGCCTCCCGGCAGAAGCTCCACTGGCGGGCCGAGCTGTCCGGTTGCCGCCACAGATCCGGTTCGACCACGTAAAGGGGCAGCACCGGTCCACGCCGGGCCGCCTCCACCAGGGGGCGGTGGTCGGCGAGGCGCAGATCGCGCTTGAACCAGACCACCTGAAGCGCCATCAAGGCAGGCTAGGAATCCGCCTCAGCGCTTCGGCAGGTCGCTGGGCCGAAGCACCACCACCACCACGCCTACCACGACCATCAGGGTCAGCACCGCCGCCCCGACCAGGGGCAGCAACGTTTCCGTCTCCATGGGTGTACCCGACGACTGAGCCTTCATCCTGCCCCTGGGCCCAGGCTCACGGGCAAAAAAAAGGACGGGTCAGCGAACCCGTCCCCGAAGAACGTCTTAAGAAATGTAAAGGATCGACGGTCCTGGCCGCGTCCATGGTTCCTCTGGGACCCTCACCACGGTCGCCGCCACGGCGCGCCACAATCTTTACGTTCCGTTACATCAGCCATGACGGTCGGCGAGCTCTATCTGGAATCCCTGGCCACCGGGATCATCACCCCCACCGAACTCTCCTGGCTCACCCATGGGCAGGACCGTTTTTCCCGCCTGGAGGAAGCCACCGCCCTCCGGCTCGGTCGCCTGCTCGATCAGGGCGACATCCAGCTGGGCTGCCGCCTGGAGGGTTGGAGGAATGGATCGGTCCCTGGGCCGTGAATGGCATCGCGGACGACAGTCACAACGCTTCACGATCGTTTACACTCCCTTCAAGTTTCGCAAACAAACTCCTTCCATGACCGACTCCACCTCCCGCTTCGGCTTCGTCGCTTTCGCTGAAACCTGGAACGGCCGTCTCGCCATGCTCGGTTTCGTGATCGGCCTGGGCACCGAAATCCTCACCGGCCAGGGCATCCTTGCCCAGATCGGCCTCGGCTGATTCGCCGGAAGGTTCGCCTGATTCAGCCCGGGTGGCCCTGCCATCCGGGCTTTGATGTCTGCAGCGTTCACCCCGATCCGCCATGGCGCACGCTCTTGTCTTTGTTCTGGCCCCGGAAGGCGCCCTGCCCGGCGATGGCGCGGCCTGGGCCGAACTCCTGGCGGCCCAGCGGCTTGGCGTCGGCAGCGGCATTGCCCTGCGCATGTTCCGCACGGCGACGCCACCCGAGCGGAGCCTGGATGAGCTGGTCGCTTCCGGTCAGGCCAATGTCAGTGGGGCCGATCCGTTCGTTCCCCTTCGCACCGATCCGTGCCAGGAGGATCTCGACTCCCCGGCGGAGACCGGGTCAGTCCGCCGGCTGATCTGCGATGCCCTGGTGCCCCACCTGGAGCCCCGCTCCCTCTGGCTCGGCGCCTACGAACTCAACGGTGCGGAGTTTCCGGGACGCATTGGCCACCCGGCGGATCGCCTGGCCGTCACCTCCATCCGCTGCCTCGACCAGTTCTCCCTGCGGGAGGCCGACAACGAAACCTGCTGGTTCTATCCCACTGAAAACGGCGATTACCTCTGCTGGGAAAACCAGCGGTCGCTTGAGCTCTCCCCCGGGTACCCCGCCGATCCGTGCCTACAGGAGGGCAGCATCCCCTACGAACGCAGCGACCTGCGGCTGCTCTGGTCGCTGATGGCTGACGATCAGGCCTTGACCTGCGTCGGGCTGACCTACCAGAGACGACGGATCGAATGGCCGGTGACCGCCAGTGATCCGGAGCCCTTTGCCACCTGGACCTCCTTCCGGGTCGACAGCATGGCCGATGACAACTACCGGGAAACGTCCAGCATCACTGTGTTTCCCAGTTGAGCTCCCTCAGCTGGCCTGTTCGTAGAGCTGCTCGAGCCGTTCGCGGCTGAGGTCCACGTACAGAACCTCCTCCCCCGGGGCGGGGGCTTCCGGGTGGGAGGCACGCCGCGTGGGCATGGACGAGGCGCTGCGCAGGTTCTGGGTCATCAGGGCGAAGGCGCCGCCGGCGATCACCGCAAAACTGACCATATAAACAATCGGGAACAGGGCTTCCAGCATGGGTCTCTCGCTTTGGCCCAGGCTAATGTAAAGATCTGTTAAACGTGGCCGTTGCCCTCGGCAGTAACCCTCACGGATTGATCCATTCCTCCTGCCAGTCTTTGTCGGCGAGCCAGCGACGGCGCCGGTGGGGGTGACCGGCCAGCTCCAGCAGCTCCACCCGTTGCAGCCGCACCCGCAGCAGCTCGAAGTGCTCCGGCCGCGGGGCGTCCTCCCCCAGTTCCCGGGGGAACGGAGCGTCCGCCTGCAGGGGCTCCCCCGGCGCCGGCCAGCCCCAGAGAGCCCGGCCCGTGGGGGTCAGGCCCTGCCAGTGGCGATCCAGCGCCTGCCGTTCCTCCTCGCCAGCGAGCGGGAGCCGATGGCCCCGGAGGCGGAACTGGCAGCGGGGCTTGGGCAGCACCCAGCAAAGCTCCAGCGGTGCCTTCCCGTTCAGTTCGCCGCTTTTGGCGCTGCGGCGGTCGGTGAGCAGATCCAGGGCCACGGCCCCTGACCAGCAGCGGAACACCAGGGTGCGCACCCGCGGGGTGCCATCCGCGGCCAGGCTGGCCAGCTGCAGCCAGCGGGCCTGGGGGGAGCGGCCCTGCCGTTCCAGGGCACCGCGGAGCAGTGGGCGCCATGGTGGCAGGGGCCCGTCCTGGGTTGGGGTGGGGATGGCGTCGGGCATGGGGTGCCTAAGGCGCAGGCTTTTCGGCCACCACGGCGAAGAACGGATCTCCCTGTCCCCCCAGCCAGCCCTGGGGGCCCTCGGCCCGGGTCGGCTCGGCGATCAGCTGCGGCGCCGGCCAGCCCTGGGCCTGCAGCACCCGGCTGATGTAGGCGAGGAGATCCTGGTCGCTGCCGTCCGTCCAGATCTGGGGGGCC
>NZ_JAGQBG010000061.1 GCF_024345515.1 Cyanobium sp. N5-Cardenillas | reverse complement strand
GGATTTCTCCTCGATCATGCGGTCGATCTTCTCCTCCACCGAACCGCTGGTGATGACCTTGTGCACCAGCACCCGGTTGGTCTGGCCGATCCGGTAGGCCCGGTCGGTGGCCTGGTTCTCCACGGCGGGGTTCCACCAGCGGTCGATGTGGAACACGTGGCTGGCCCGGGTCAGGTTGAGGCCGACGCCGCCGGCCTTGAGCGACAGCAGGAACAGCTGGGGACCGCGGGGATCCTCCTGGAAGCGGTCCACCATCGCCTGGCGGTCGACCTTGCTGCTGCCGCCATGCAGGAAGGGCACATCCTGGCGCCAGCGCTGTTCCAGGTAGGCCTTGAGCAGGTGGCCCCATTCGGCGAACTGGGTGAACAGCAGGGCCCGATCGCCCGCCTCGATCACCTCCTCGAGGATCTCCTCCAGGCGCAGCAGCTTGGCGCTGCGGCTGGCGAAGCCGTTCTCCACCCGGCCCTCCTTCAGGGCCAGGGCCGGGTGGTTGCAGATCTGCTTGAGCCGGGTGAGCAGGGCCAGCACCTGGCCATGGCGCTGTCCCAAGGGGGCGCGGGCGATGGCGTCGAGGCTGTCGTCGACGGTCTGGCGGTAGAGCTTTGTCTGCTCCGCCGACAGGCCCACCCACTCGCGCAGTTCCACCTTCTCCGGCAGGTCGGAGATGATCGAGCGGTCGGTCTTCAGCCGCCGCAGGATGAACGGCCCGACCCGGGCCTTGAGGTCCCGCAGGGAGCTCATGTCGCCGTAGCGCTCGATCGGCAGGCGGTAGCGCTGGCGGAAGAAACCCTCCTCCCCCAGCACCCGGGGGTTGAGGAAGTCCATCAGGGCCCACAGCTCGCTCACCCGGTTCTCCACGGGCGTGCCGGTGAGGGCGATGCGGAAGCGGCCCTGCTTGCCGGGGCGGGCCAGGTCGCGGGCCGCCTGGCTCTGCTTGGCGGACGGGTTCTTGATCGCCTGGGCCTCGTCGATCACCATGCCCTGCCAGTCGATGCTCTCCAGCAGTTCGCTGTCGCGCTGCAGCAGTCCGTAGCTGGTGAGCACCAGGTCCACCCCGTCCAGGGCCTTGGCCAGCTTCTCCGGGGTGGACGGCCGGCGCGGGCCGTAGTGCTCGCGCACCTCCAGATCCGGTGTGAAGCCCGCCGCCTCCCGCTTCCAGTTGGTCAGCACCGAGGTGGGGGCCACGAGCAGGACGGGCCGCTTCAGCTCCTGCTCCACCTTGAGATGCTGCAGGAAGGCCAGCAGCTGCACCGTCTTGCCCAGGCCCATGTCGTCGGCCAGGCAGGCCCCCTGGTCGAAGCGGTGCAGAAAGGCCAGCCAGCCCAGGCCCCGCTCCTGGTAGGGCCGCAGCTGGCCGGCGAAGCCCTCCGGTGCCGGCAGGGGATCCGGGGCCTTCTGCTGGTGGTACTGCTCCAGGACGGCGCGCAGCCTGGGTCCGGCGGTGAAGCGATGCACCGGCAGCCGCATCAGGGTGTCGCCGTCGCTGGCGGTCAGCCGCAGGGCATCGTCGAGGCTGAGGTTGGGATCGGCGGCGCAGAAGCGCTCGGCGTTCTTGAGATCGCTGGGGCGCAGCTCGATCCAGGCCCCCTTGTGCTGCACCAGCGGACTGCGCTTGGCGGACAGGCGCTCGAGATCCTTCAGCGTCAGCGTGACCCCGCCGATCATCAGCTCCCACTTCCATTCGAGGCTTTCCCCCAGGGAGAAGCCGCGGGAGCGCTCGGGCAGCTCGGCTTCGATCGAGAGGCCAAGGCGGCTGGCCAGGCCTCCACTGAGGCTGGCGTGCAGCACCACGCCCACGCCCACATCACGCAGCTGTGAGGCGGCGTTGCGCACCAGCACGAACGCCTCAGCCGGCGTCAGCTGCATGGTTTCTGGAGCCGCCGCATCCAGGCCCCGCCCGATCGGTTCGAACACCTGCAGGGCCCGGCCCATGCCCTCCAGCAGCAGCTGGCCCGGTTCGGCCACCTCCACTTCGCCCAGCTGCAGCCTGCCGTCGCCCGCATTCCAGACCGTGCGGGCCGGCATGCGCAGGCTGGGATCGGCCTCGGCCTGCAGGGAGAAGCGCAACTCCCAGAGCTCCTCGCCCTCCTCGGGGGTGAACAGTTCCAGGCAGGTCCTGGCCGGCGCCACGCGCCCCGCCACCGCTTCACGCCAGTGGTGGGTGGCCACGGCCAGCCGTTCCCGTTCCTCTTCGTCCAGCTCGAGGCGGCCGGGGCCCGGGCCGAGGGCTTTCTGCCAGGCGCCCAGCAGGGGATCCAGACCCTCGGCCCCGGGCCGGAAGCTGCTGCGCAGCTGGCCATCCAGGAGGGCCTCCAGCAGGCTGGCGACGCGCAGCCGGCCGCTTCCGGGGCGGCGGCAGGCCAGGCCCGGCTCTCCGGAGGCCCCGGCGGCCATGGCGCAGGTGGCCACCTGGGGCAGCCGGATCGCCAGTTCCTCGAGGCGGCGCCGGTCCCCCTCCTGGTTGAGAAGGGGCAGCCAGCGGGCCCGGTCCTCCTCCACCTGGGGCAACCAGCGGCCCCGGGCGATCAGGCTCAGGGCCCAGCGCTCCAGGTGGGTCCACCAGCGCAGATCGTCCGCCAGCCCGGGATCGTGGCCCGAGAGGGGCAGACCGGCGAGCCAATCGCCGGCACCGGCGGGATCGAGGGCCAGGCCCTCCACCCGCCAGGGCCACCACTGCACCTCCTTCGGGATCGGCTCGCCGGCCTGCAGCGGCAGGCCGCTCCAGGCCGCCAGCCCCTCACTGGCGGCCTTGCGGCGGCCGCGGGCCCCCTGGCTGCGGCTGGGCAGGGTGAGCAGCGCCTCCGCCGGGCGGAAGGCCTCCGACCAGAGGCCATGGTCATCCAGCCAGGCGCCCAGATCGTCGACGCTGAGGGACAGGGGATGGTCCGGAACGGTGCGCAGCGGCGCCACCGGCGCCGCGACCCTCCAGGTGTCGGCCCAGAGCAGCAGCCGGCCCCCGGCCCCTTCGGGCGGAAACAGCCAGGTGGCATGCAGGAGGCTCATGGCCGCAGGGCGGGCAGCAGGCGTTGGGCGCCCCTCAGCAGCAGGGCGCTGCCGATCAGGGGAAGCCAGAGCGGCAACCAGCCGCGCATCAGTTCGATGATCGCCGCCATGGCGCTCTGCGCCAGGGGCTGGTGGAGCAGGGAGTGGATCTCCGGAACGGGCAGGGCCAGGGGGGTCACCACGACCGCCCCCCCCAGGCTGCGGATCCCGCACACCGCCCCCACCAGCCCAGCGGCCAGGTGCTCGTCGTCAGGATCGACCCGCTGAAGGTGGAAGGCCAGCAGGCCGTAGAAGAAGCCACAGCCCGCCGATCGCAGCCCACTGTCCAGGCCAGCCGGCAGGCCGATCAGGGCGGCGGCCAGTCCGCCCAGCAGCGCCCACGACAGGGACTGCTGCCGCAGACGGGCACGGGAATCGTCGGACGCCTGGGTCAACGGCAAGGCCTTGGCGATGGCCCGATCATGCCTGGCCATCGGCACGCTTACATTATTCAGTGAGACTGGCCTCGCCAGCCGTTCAACCAGCACAGCATTTTTCACAGCTCTCCAGCAAATTTCTCCCCTAGCCCTGGCACGGTCATCGGGCGTTGTTCCGTTCACGGCCATCGGGCATGACCCGGCCTCCTGACCGGCCATCTGGCCCCCCCTCCGGCAGGCATCCCTCTTGACCGCCGCCCACTCGCCACCGCACGCCTCCGACGCCCATCAGGCGCGGCGCGCGCTGCCGGAGATGCTCCAGATCGCGACGGCCATCAGTGGTGCGGTCAATCTGCCCGCCCTGCTCCGGCAGATCCTCTCCAGCGCCAGGGATCTGACCCTCAGCGATGCCGGCAGCATCTACCTGGTGGAAGAGGAGAAGGGGGAGAAGCGCCTCTGGTTCACGGCCTTCCAGAACAGCTCCCTGGCGGCCTGCGGGGCCGGCATCGATTCGGGCCTGCTGGATGTGCGCTTCCCGATCACCCCCGAGCGCCTGGTGGGCTGGGCGGCCCTGCATGGCGAGGTGCTGAACCTGCCCGATGTCTACGCCATTCCCCCCGATCGTCCCTACCGTTTCGATGCCGCCCTTGACCGCCGCACGGGTTACCGGGCGGTGTCGATGCTGGTGGTGCCACTGCGCACCATGGCCGGCGACGTGGTGGGGGTGATGCAGCTGATCAACAGGAAGCGGGAGTCCTCCTCCCTGCTCACCCCCACCACGGCGGCGGCGCTGGTGCGTCCCTACGACGCTGGCGACCAGCAGCTGATCGAGGCCCTGGCGGCCCTGGCGGCCGTCTGTGTCGAGCGGGCCCAGGCCCTGGAGGGGCAGCAGCGGCAGATCGACTCGATGATCGCCCTGCTGGCGGGGGCGATCGATGCCCGCAGTTCCCACACCGGCCGCCACTGTTCCCGGGTGCCGGAACTGGCGCTGCTGCTGGCGCAGGCGGCGGAGGCCACCGAGACGGGGCCGCTGGCCGCCTTCCGCTTCCGGGGGGAGGCGGAGCGGCGGGAGTTCCGCACGGCGGCCTGGCTGCACGACTGCGGCAAGATCGCGACCCCCGAAGCGGTGGTGGAGAAGGCCACCAAGCTGGACGCCCCGACCAACCGGATTCATGAGATCCGCACCCGCTTTGAGGTGCTGCTGCGGGATGGACACATCGCCATGCTGGAGGGCCTGCTGGCGGGCGGTGACCCGGAAACCCTGCGGGGGGACTACGCGCAGCTGGAGCAGGAGCTGCAGCGGGAATTCGCCTGTGTGGCGCGCTGCAATCTGGGCGGTGAAGGCACCGACCCTGGGGATCTCGCCCAGCTCCAGCGGCTGGCGGAGCGCCGCTGGTGGCGCCATTTCGACGACCGTCAGGGGCTGGGCTGGGAGGAGCAGGCCCGGCGCAGCGGGCCACCGGAGCCCCTGCCGGCCCCCGAGACCCTGCTCTGTGATGCCCCCCACCATCGAATCCCCCGGCCCCAGGCCGAGGTGCCGGGGGCGCGGTGGGGATTCAACCTGACGGTGCCGGAGCTGCTTTACAACCGCGGCGAGCTCTACAACCTCTCGGTGCCCCGGGGCACCCTCACCCCTGAGGAGCTTTACAAGATCCGGGAGCACATGATCCACACCGTCGTGATGCTGGAAAGCATGGCTTTCCCCCCTTCCATGGGGCGCGTCGCCGAGATCGCCTGTGGACACCACGAGACCCTCGACGGCCGCGGCTACCCAAGGGGGCTGACGGCGGAGCAGCTGTCGATTCCGGCCCGGATCCTGGCCATCGCCGACATCTTTGAGGCGCTCACCGCCGCTGATCGCCCCTACAAGCAGGGGATGCCCCTGTCCCAGTCGCTGGCGATCCTGGCCAACCTGCGGGATCGCGGCCGGATCGATGCGGACCTTTTCGATCTCTTCCTGCGATCGGGGGTTTACCTCACCTACGCGCAGCGATTCCTGGCCACCGAACAGATCGATCCGGTTGATCTCGACGCACTGCGGCAGTCCGGGTTTCAGGCGTTCTGAGGGCTGCAGGCCCCAGCCACACCGTTCAGTGGCATGGTGGGTGACGGGGCCAGAACGGCCACCCAGTTTCTGGTATCTCTTGCTACCTAATGCCTGACCATCTTCGGGACGACGACCGGCTGCGGCACCAGGATGCCGATCGCCATGCCAATGTCATCCAGGAGCTGCTCGGCGAATTGCACGCCTCCTTCTCCGGGGTCAGGGAAGGTCGGGTGGCTGACTACATCCCCGAGCTGGCCAAGGCCTGCCCCGACGATTTCGGCATCGTCATCGCCACCTCCGGGGGGCGGATCTATGAGATCGGCGATACCAGAAAGGAATTCACGATCCAGTCGATCTCCAAGCCGTTCATCTATGCCCTGGCGCTGAAGACGCTGTCGTTCGACTTCATGGCAAGCAAGATCGATGTGGAGCCTTCAGGGGAAGCCTTCAACGCCATCAGCCTGGATCCGGACTCTGGAAAGCCACGCAATCCGATGATCAATGCCGGGGCGATTGCCGCCTCCGCCCAGATCTGTGATGCCGATCCCGGCGGAGCTGTTGAGCTGCTGCTGGAGTATTTCGAGGAGCTTGCCGGTCGGCGCCTGACGATCAATGAGGACGTCTACCGCTCGGAGAAGGAGACGGGCCACCGCAACCGCGCCATCGGCCACCTGCTGCGCAACTTCAACATCATTGAATCCGATCCCGAGCCGGCCCTTGATCTGTATTTTCAGCAATGTGCCATCTCCGTCACCTGCCGCGACCTGGCCGTGATGGCCGCCACCCTGGCCTGCCAGGGCCGCAATCCCTTTACCGGTGGTCATCCCCTCTCTTATGACATCACTGTCCGGGTGCTGGCCCTGATGGGCACCTGCGGCATGTACGACTTCGCCGGCCAGTGGCTGCATGACGTCGGCATCCCCGCCAAGAGCGGGGTCGCCGGCGGGGTCATGGCGGTGATTCCCGGGCGACTCGGCATTGCCACCTACTCCCCGCCCCTCGACAACTTCGGCAACAGCGTCCGGGGGGTGGCGGTCTGCCGCCAGTTGTCGGTGGGGGTGGGACTGAGCCTGTTCAATCAGTACTACCAGGCGGATGCCACCATCCGCCGCTCGTATCAGGGGTCGCAGCGAAAATCGCGCCGCTGGCGCAGCGACAGGGAGCTGGAGGTCCTGGCGCCCCACCGGGACGAGGTGCGCATCATCCACGTGCAGGGGGTGCTCGATTTCGGGGGGATCGAGCAGCTGGCCTCCGAACTGGTGCGGCTCAGCAACGACGTGCGCATCCTCATCCTCGATCTGGCCCACGTGACCGAGTGCCCGATGGAATCCTCTGACCTGCTGGATCGCCAGCTCTGTTCGATCGAGGACGATGGCGTGGAGATCCTCCTGTCCCGTGCCGGCCGGCTGCCCCTGGTCTCCAAGACCGACTGGAGCATCACCGATCGGATCGACGCCTACGAACATCTGGATTCTGCCCTCGAAGCCGCCGAGGAGCTGCTCCTGTCCTGGTACCGGCCGCAGGCAGTTGCTGGCGGCAGCGGCGGCGGCCCCGACCTCCCGGAGCAGGGCTTTCTGGCGCCCCTGAGCGAGGAGCATCGGCGCCTGCTTGCGGAGTGCATGGTCAGAAGAGCCTTCGTGGCGGGGGATTTCGTGATCCGCCGCGGGGACCCCGGCGACGAACTGTTCCTCGTGCGTTCCGGCTCCTTCGACATCGCCCTCGACATCAAGACCGGTGATGGCCATTGCCACTCCACCCGGCTGGCCACCTTCGGCCCCGGGCTCTGTTTCGGTGAGATCGGCTTCGTGGCCCAGACGCCACGCACGGCCGACATCATCGCCACCCAGCCCGGCGAGTGCTGGGTGTTGCACCGCAGCGACTTCGAGGCTCTCAGTGCCAGCCATCCCGACGTGGTGATCGCCCTGCTCAAGGCCCTCACCTGCGACATCGGCGCCAAGCTCAGCCAGACGAGCGTCCAGCTGACGCTGATGGAGCACTACTGAGGCCTGCCCAGCCACCCCGGGCCCCCGCGCTGGGCGATCATGCCTGTCCCAGGACCTCTGCCTGCGTTCCCGTCATGGCTGCCGACCCCACCCTGCCCAGGCCTCGCAGCGGGGCCGAGATCCGGGAGGCCTTCCTCGCGTTCTACGAACGGCGGGGCCACCGGCGGATGGCCAGCGCCTCCCTGGTGCCGGACGACCCCACGGTGCTGCTCACCATCGCCGGCATGCTGCCGTTCAAGCCGGTGTTCCTTGGCCAGGCGTCGCCACCGGCTCCCCGGGCCACCAGCAGTCAGAAGTGCATTCGCACCAACGACATCGAGAACGTGGGCCGCACCGCTCGGCACCACACCTTCTTCGAGATGCTGGGCAACTTCTCCTTCGGCGATTACTTCAAGGAGGAGGCGATCGCCTGGGCCTGGGAGCTCACCACCGAGGTGTTCGGCCTCGATCCGTCCCATCTGGTGGTCAGCGTGTTCCGGGAGGACGATGAGGCGGCGGCGATCTGGCGGGACAGCGTGGGGGTGGACCCGAAGCGGATCATCCGCATGGACGAGGCCGACAACTTCTGGGCCTCAGGCCCCACGGGCCCCTGTGGACCCTGCTCGGAGATCTACTACGACTTCCACCCCGAGCGGGGCGATGACGCCATCGACCTGGAGGACGACGGCCGCTTCATCGAGTTCTACAACCTGGTGTTCATGCAGTACAACCGCGACGCGGCCGGGGCCCTCACGCCCCTGGCCCGGCGCAGCATCGACACCGGCATGGGCCTGGAGCGCATGGCCCAGATCCTCCAGAAAGTCCCGAACAACTACGAGACCGACCTCATCGTTCCCCTGGTGGAAGCCGCCGCCGCGCTGGCGGGACTGGACTACGCCGCCCTCGATGCCCGTGGCCAGACCTCCCTCAAGGTGATCGGCGACCACAGCCGGGCCATCACCCAGCTGATCGCCGACGGGGTCACGGCCTCCAACCTGGGACGGGGCTACGTGCTGCGCCGCCTGCTGCGCCGGGTGGTGCGCCATGGCCGCTTGCTGGGCATCGACCGCCCCTTCCTGGTGGCGATGGGGGAGGCGGCGATCGCCCTGATGGCGGCGGCCCACCCGCAGTTGCTGGTCCGTCGGGAGGTGATCCTGGCCGAACTGGACCGGGAGGAGGCCCGCTTCCTGGAAACCCTGGAGCGGGGCGAGAAGCTGCTGGCCGAGGTGCTCGCTGCCCGGCCGGATCGCATCAGCGGTGCTGTGGCTTTCGAGCTTTACGACACCTATGGCTTCCCCTTGGAGCTCACCGAGGAGATCGCCGAGGAACACGGCCTGACGGTGGATCTGGACGGCTTCGAGGCAGCCATGGAGCGGCAGCGGCAGCGGGCCAAGGCGGCGGCCGTGAGCATCGACCTCACCCTGCAGGGGGCGATCGACCAGGTGGCCGCTGCCCTCGAGCCCACCGACTTCCGTGGCTACGAGGCCCTCGACCAGGCGGCCTGCGTGCTGGCCCTGGTGGTGAACGGCGAACCGGCCACCGTCGCCAACGCCGGTGATGCGGTGCAGATCGTGCTCGACAGCACCCCGTTCTATGGCGAATCCGGTGGCCAGGTGGGCGATCGGGGCGTGCTGCTGGCCGGCGACGCGGGTGCCGGCCTCGAGGCCGGCCTGATCGTGCCCATCGCGTCGGTGAGCCGAAACCGCAGCGTGTTCGTGCACGGCGGTCACGTCGAGCGGGGCCGCCTGGCGGTGGGTGATGTGGTGCAGGCCCGGGTGGATCGCAGCTGTCGCCGCCGCGCCCAGGCCCACCACACCGCCACCCACCTGCTGCAGGCGGCCCTGAAGCAGGTGGTCGATGACGGCATCACCCAGGCGGGCTCCCTGGTGGACTTCGACCGGCTGCGCTTCGATGTCCACTGCCCCCGGGCCCTCACACCGGCCGAACTGGAGCAGGTCGAGGACCTGGTCAACGGCTGGATCGCCGAGGCCCACCCCCTGGAGGTGGCGGAGATGGCCCTGGAGCGGGCCCGGGCCGCCGGTGCCGTGGCGATGTTCGGCGAGAAGTACGGCGAGGTGGTGCGGGTGGTGGACGTGCCCGGTGTCTCGATGGAGCTCTGCGGCGGCACCCATGTGGCCAACACCGCCGAGATCGGCCTGTTCCGGATCATCGCCGAGACGGGGGTGGCGGCGGGGATCCGCCGCATCGAGGCGGTGGCCGGTCCTGCCCTGCTCCCTTATCTGAGGGAGCGTGACCGGGTGGTGCGGGAGCTGGCCGAGCGGTTCAAGGCCCAGCCCGGCGAGATCCTCGAGCGGGTCGCCGCCCAGGCCGATGAGCTGCGGGCCACCGCCAAGGAGCTGGTGGCGGCGCGTGGTGCCCTGGCGGTGGCCAAGGCCAGCGCCCTGGCGGAGCGCGCCGAAGCGTTCGGCCCCCATCGATTGCTGGTGCAGCGCCTGGATGGGGTCGATGGGGCGGGCCTCCAGGAGGCGGCCCAGCGCTTGCAGCAGCAGCTCGGTGACGGGGCGGCCGTGGTGCTCGGCGGTCTGCCGGACCCGGCGGAGCTGGGCAGGGTGATGCTGGTGGCGGCCTTCGGCGCGACGGTGGTGGCCTCCGGCGCCAAGGCGGGGGCCTTCATCGGCGTCATCGCCCGGCTCTGTGGCGGCGGTGGCGGCGGCCGCCCCCAGCTGGCCCAGGCGGGGGGACGGGACGGCGCCGCCCTCGATGGGGCGCTGGTGGAGGCCCGCCGGTTGCTGGCCGAGCAGCTGGGCGGGGGCTGAGCCTCGGAAACCGGGGCTCAGAAGCGGTAGGTCACCCTGGTGTAGAGGCCCTGCCCCAGCAACCAGTCATTCCAGACCCCGAGGTTGTCGGCGGTGGAGAACGGCTGGGCCCAGCCCAGTTCCACCGTCCAGTTGTTGCTGGCCAGCCAGCGCACCAGCAACCCACCGGCCCCCACCGTGTCGCCGAAGGATCCACCGTTGAAGTTGGTGCGGATGCCCCCGGCACCGATGAACGGCACGAGCTGGAGGGCACTGGTCTTGCCGTTCCAGAAGGTCCACACCGCTTCGGTGCTGGCCAGCCAGCCGCTGTCACCGCTGATCAGCTGGCCGGGCAGCCCGCGCAGCCCCACATCGGAGCCGAGGGTGAACTGCATCGATGAGGTGAGCGGCGCGAAGGCCAGCTGGGCGGCGGTCCGCAGGTTGATCTGCCAGCGGGGTGCCACGGTCCAGGATCCGGAGAGGAAGCCACCGATGGCGGTGGCCCCACCCACGGCGATGCCCGCCTCCGCCAGTTGCTGGCGCTGGACCGCCGGCGTCGCGGCCGTGACCCCCTGCAGCAGGTAGGCACTGCCATTCCAGCTGGCGTTTCGGCTGAGTCCGCTGGCGTTGACGCCGAAGCGCAGGTAGCCGCCGGCTGGGCTGCGGACACTTTCGGGCACGGCGGCCGGCAGGGCGGTGTCCTGCTCATAGGTGTTGCTGCGGCTGTTGCTGTAGCCGGCGAAGAGGCTCCAGCGCTGGCTGAGGGATTCGCGGAACACCCATTCGAACTGGCCGAGGGCCTGGAACTGGCTGGTGGAGAACCCATCCACCGGCGACGGCAGCTCCACCAGGTTGCGGCGGCTGAACCCGAAACCAGCGGTCAGGCTGAAGCTGTCGCTGAAGGGGTAGGTGTAACTCACCGAGGCGATGGCTGCGCCGAGCTCGGGGGTGTCGGTGGCATCAAGCTCGCCGTAGATCAGCAGGGTGTCCCCTCGCCGCAGCAGGCTGGGTTTGAGCAGCGTCGCCACGGCCCGGAACTCGCCGGAGCCGCTGGTGCCGTCGTTGCGCAGCGCCAGATCCCCCTGCCAGGGTTCGCGGGCCGGCTCCACGGCGACCCGGAACACCCCTTCGGAGGGATCACTGCCCAGCCGCGCCAGGGTGCCCCGCACGCTCTCGATGCCCGGCTGCCGCTTGAGCAGCTGCAACTGCAGCTCCACCGTCGACAGCCGCAGGAGCTGGCCCCGCAGGGGGCGCAGCAACCTCTCGACACGCCGGTTCAGCCTGGCATCGCTGCCGGACACCTGGATGCCGACCACACGCCCCTCGGCCACATCGAGGTACCCCGGCGCCGGGTCGCTCTCCACGTAAACGCGGCTGCTCACATAGCCATCGAAGACGAGCTGGGTACTGAGGGCGACGGCGCAGGCCTTGAGTCGCTCCTGGGGATCGGCGATCCTGCTGCATTCCGCCAGCAGACCACGCACCTTCTCGGGGCCGTACAGCGTCAGCCCGCGGATCTCCGGCAGCGAGCCGGACGGCAGGAGGGTCGGTGGCTGGGCCGGGGTGGGGAACGGCCTGGTGCCGTCGGGTTCGGGCGCTGGGGCTTCCAGGGGCCGGGTGTCGACCGGGACGGGCGGCGGCGTTTCGGTGGGGGCCGGTCGTTCCAGTTGGCGGGGAGGGCCCGGCAGGCGGACCGGACCGTCCTGCAGGGGTGGCGCCGTCAACTGGGCGAGAAGGAGCAGCATCAGGGAGGGCCGTGTTCTCGCTCAGAAGAGAAGCTGGTAGCGTTCTTAGATGTTGATGAAGCCAGGTGGAGTAGCCCCTGATGCGAGAAGGATGACCAACGGAGAAGCCCTCATAGCGACGCCCGAAGAACCTACCCGCCTGTCTTCATTGCGGACGGGATCTTGAGTAGCGATAGATACCAAAAGCCCGGCAAGTTGGCTCGGGAGGTCCTCACGGCCGCAGCGCCTGTCTTGAAACCCACGTTTTGGCCCACTCCCCTGCGGATGGCCGTTCTCCTGGGCCTGGCGGTCTCTCCCGTCGCCGCCGGCGAGATCACCGCCACCGGCGGCGGCCTGGGGCTGGGCAGCGTGGTCAATGGCCGTCCCGGAGGCAGTTGCTTCGCAGGTACCTGTGCGATCCAGGGGGGCACCTCCGCCGGCGCCAACCTCTTTCATCGCTTTTCCGCTTTTGACACACGGGGCGCCATCACCGGCGTCAGCCTTGACGTGGGTGGTCACCGCAACGTGATGGTGGGCGTCACCCACCCCCTGGGCAGCTTCATCGACAAGGCCATCAGCCTGAGCGGTCCGGCCAACCTCGTCTGGCTCTCCCCGGGGGGAATCCGGCTCAGCGGAGCCGGCACCTTCACCAATGTCCAGCAACTCAACCTGACGACCGCCACCAGCCTGCGGGTGGGTGAGGGTCGCTTTGACGTGCACGGCACCACGGCCGCGGCCGCCGCCTCCCTGGCCGGGACACCCGTCCTGGGCCTGGCCGGGCTCAGCACCGACCCGTCCGCCCTCGGCCAGCTTGGCCTTTCCGCCCAGGGGGATCTGGCCATCGAGGGGGGCCTGCTCACCGTGGATGGCGGGCTGCTGCTGGACGGCCAGGGTGGCCACGTGCTCCTGGGGGGCGCCCGGCTTCAGGCCCCCGGGGGCCTGGTGACCCTGCAGGGCCAGCAGGTGGCCCTGCAGAACAGCACGGTCGATGTCTCCAGTCCTGCCGGCACCGGCGGCCGCATCAGCCTCTCCGGACAGCAGGTGTCCCTGGCGGGATCCAGCCTTCTGGCGACGGGCCGCACGGCGGGTGGGGACGTACAGGTCGGTGCCGATCGCCCCAGCGGCGTGACCGCGTTGCGCACCACCGTGGACGCAGCGTCCACGGTGCGGGCGGACGCCACCAGGACCGGCCCTGGCGGCCGGATCCAGATCCTCGCCAGGGAACGGGCCGAGGTGGCTGGTGCCATCAGTGCCCGGGGTGGCCCACAGGGCGGCGATGGCGGATTTGTGGAAACCTCTGCGGGGTGGCTGGCACTGTCCACCTCGCCGGATCTGTCGGCACCCAGGGGGCGAGGCGGCACCTGGCTGATCGATCCCCGTGACATCGAGATCGTCGCCCCTGGCAGCGGCGGTGGCGCACCTCCCGGCGGCTCCCCAGGGGGCCCTCCGGGCTCGGCATCGCGCGTTGATGTCTCCCTCATCAATACGGCCCTCAACGGGGGGCAGACGGTGATCGTTGATACCACCGATCCCCTGGGCACCCAGGCCGGAAACATTTCCCTGCTGGCCCCGGTCGAGAAAACGGCCGGTGCGAACGCCAGCCTGGATCTGAGGGCCGACGGCAACATCCTGATCAACGTGCCAGGGGTGGACCCCGTGGCCTTTTCCAGCACCTCCCTGGCCGGGAAACTGGATGTGAATCTCTGGTACGAGAAAACAGCCGATGCCTCCCTGCCCGCAGGAGCCATCAGCTGGCAGAAGGGCGCAGTGGATATCAATACCGGAACACTCAGGACCATTCAAGGTGCGTCCCGGATCGACGGAAACATTG
>NZ_JAGQBG010000060.1 GCF_024345515.1 Cyanobium sp. N5-Cardenillas | reverse complement strand
GAGGGCAAGGTGGGTCTGCGCAACCTCCGCCGTGAGGGCGTCGACCGGATCAAGAAGCAGGAGAAGGACGGGGAGCTCTCCGAGGACCAGAGCCACGACGAACAGGAGAAGGTCCAGAAGCTGACCGACCGCTACATCGCCGAACTGGAGAAGAAGCTGGCGGAGAAGGAAGCCGAGATCCTCAAGGTGTGAGCCAGACCGCCCATGCCGATGTGATCGTCGTGGGTGCCGGGGCCGCGGGCGGTGCAGCGGCCTTCCACCTCGCGGCCCGTGGCCGACGCGTGATCCTGCTCGAGGCCCAGGCCCCGGGACGGTCCAAACCCTGCGGTGGCGGCATGGCCGCCTCGGTGCAACGCTGGTTCCCCTTCGATCTGGCCCCGGCCGTTGACCAGGTGATCCGCCGGGTGCGGTTCACCTGGTGCCTGGAGGATCCAGTGACGGCGGAGCTGCCCGGCGCGGCCCCCTTCTGGATCGTGCGCCGCAGCGTGCTCGATGCCTTCCTGGCCGAGCAGGCCGTCCAGGCGGGCTGCGACCTGCGCCATGGCTGCCGGGCCGAGCGGATCGAGCGCGGCGACGATGGCCTCTGGGAGGTGTGGGGGCCCGGCGAGGGGCCCTTGCGGGCCAGGGCCGTGGTGATCGCCGATGGCTCCGGCTCCCGTTTCGCGGCTCCCCTCGGCCTGGGCCCGCCCCGTCCCCGCTTCGCGGCCACCGTTTCGGTGGAGGTGGCGGCGGATCCCGATCCTGCCGACATGGCCCGCTTCGAGTTCGGTCTGGTGCACCACGGCTTCTGCTGGGTGTTTCCCCGGCGGGGGGGCTACAGCATCGGGGTGGGCACCTTCGTTGGCCAGCAGGAGGCCGACAGCGAAGCGGTGCTCTCCGCCCTGCTGCCCAGTCTGGGGCTGCCGGCGGGCGCCGGCGATCGCAGGCACGGCCAGCTGAGGCTCTGGAACGGCCACCATGCCCTGCACGGGCCGGGCCTGGTGGCGGTCGGCGATGCCGCCTCCCTCTCTGATCCCTTCCTGGCCGAGGGCCTGCGGCCATCCCTGCTGAGCGGCTGCGAAGCGGCCGTCGCCCTCGACCGTTGGCTTGATGGCGATGGTCCCGCCCTGGAGCAGTACAGCCTGCGCATGCGCGAGGCCTGGGGGGATTCGATGGCCTGGGGTAAACGCATCGCCCAGGTGTTCTACCGGGTGCCCCGGGTGGGCTACCAGCTGGGCGTCAAGCGACCCACCGCTCCCCAGCGCATCGCCCAGATCCTCTCCGGTGAGATGGGCTACGGGGAGATCGCCCAGCGGGTGATCCGGCGGCTGCTGTTCCAGCGGGGCTGAGGCAACTCCCCAGCCCTTCACCGGTCTACCCAGCCTCAGGTGCGGGGCACGCCTTTGAGGTCCCGCAGGCGCTGGTCGATCGAGCCCAGCAGCTCGATGGCGAACATCGGCGCCTCCTGGACGGCGAACAGGAACTTCTCACGGTTCATCACCAGCAGCTGGCAGGGGGTGAGGGCCGTGGCCTGGCCGTAGCGGCGGTGTTCGGACGTGACCAGGGCCCCGGCTCCGAAGACGTCGCCGGCCTGGATATCCTCGTGGCCCGCATCGCCATTCCAGCTGAGGCGCACCGTTCCCTCCAGCAGGCCGAACATGCAGTCGCCGGCTTCGCCGGCACTGAAGATGACGGAACCGGCCTCGACATCCCTCACCTCACCCTTGGCGGCGAGGGCGCGCATCGTGTCGAGGGCATGGACGGTGTGGGTCATTCGTCAGCGGGACGGGTCCCCATCTTTGCCCATCAAGGTGAACATCTGATCAAGGAATGGGGTCCGGAGCGGACGTTCAGCGGCTGATCGCCAGCGGAGCTCCCAGGCCGCCGCGCACATCCTCCGGGGCCAGGCGACCGTCGTTGTCGGTGTCGAGGGCGTCGAAGACGGCATCGCTGCCGAGCCATTCCTCGCGGGTGATGCAGCCGTCACCGTCGAGGTCGTTGAGCAGGAAGATCTCATGCACGGCATGGGTGAAGGCGGCTCCGCCCTCGATCACCGCCAGCCTGTGGGCCAGCTGACCTTCCAGGGTCTCGATGGCCTTGGAGAAACCGCGGATGCCCTCATCGAGCTTTTCGCTGGCCATGGGATCGGCCGCCATCATCGTCCGGAAGGTGGTCTCGTCGACGTGGATCCTGGCCTCGGCCGCGCCGGGTCGGGAGGGATCAAGACGCCGTTCCAGGTGCTGCTCACTCTGCCGCAGCTGGTCCATCAGGGCCGGGGAGATGGTGAGCAGATCGCAGCCCGCCAGCTCGACGATCTCGTCGATGTTGCGGAAGCTGGCGCCCATCACCTCGGTGCCGTAGCCATAGGTCTTGAAGTAGTTGAAGATCCGCGTCACCGACAGCACGCCGGGATCCTCCGGGCCGGGATAGCTTTCGCGTCCGGTGGATTTTTTGTACCAGTCGAGGATGCGCCCCACGAAGGGGGAGATCAGGGTGATGCCCGCCTCGGCGCAGGCCACGGCCTGGGAGAAGCCGAACAGCAGGGTGAGGTTGCAATGGATGCCTTCGCGCTCCAGCACTTCCGCCGCCTTGATGCCCTCCCAGGTGGAGGCGATCTTGATCAGCACGCGGTCGGTGCCGATGCCGGCCTGGGCATAGAGGCCGATGAGCTTGCGGGCCTTGGTGATCGTGGCCTCGGTGTCGTAGCTCAGGCGTGCATCCACCTCCGTGGAGACCCGGCCCGGCACGATCTTGAGGATCTCCTTGCCGAAGGTGACGCTGATCTCGTCGATGGCCTCGCGCACCACGTCCTCGGCGGGGGCCGCCGCGCCGATCACCTCACGGGATTCGCGCAGGGAGCGGTCGATCAGGTCCTGGTAGGCCGGAATCTGGGCCGCCGCCAATATCAGCGACGGGTTGGTGGTGGCATCCCGCGGCGTGAACTGGCGAATCGCCTCAATGTCGCCGGTGTCAGCCACCACCACGGTCATGGCGGCCAGTTGTTCGAGCAGGTTGGCCATCGTGGAACGGCGTCGGGAGGGAGGTCGTCAGGACCTGACGCTAGCCATGGCCCCCAGGGGCCAGGCACCGGGGTTGTGGAAATGAGGACAGGGCCGGCCCTCAGGACGGGGTGGCTGTCCGGGCCCCCCGCACGACCGGCTGGCTGGGGGGCACCTTCTCGATCACGAGCAGGGCTTCGGCGATCTGGCGGGCCACCGGCAGGGCCACGGTGGAGCCGTAGGCATTGCCGCCCTGGGGCTCATCGATCACCACCAGCACGACGTAACCGGGATCATCCCCGGGCAGGATCGCCACGAAGCTGCAGATCCTGGCCCCGGGGATGTAGACGCCGTTGCGGGCCTTCTGGGCCGTGCCCGTCTTGCCGGCGATGCGGTAACCGGGAATCTTCATCCCCTTGCCGTTCTCCACCACCGTTTCCATCCAGTTGACGACGGTGCGGGTCACCGCAGGATCCAGCAGCTGAACCCCCGTCGGGGCGGTGGCGCTGGCCAGGGCATCGCCCGAGCGCAGACCTCGGGTGATGTGGGGGCTCACCAGCCGGCCACCGTTGGCCAGCATCCCGTGCAACTGCAGCAGTTTGAGGGGCGTGAGGGAGAAGCCCTGGCCGAAGGCGGCGACCGCCGGCTCGATCGGCGCCGAGGTGAATTCGCTGCGGCTCTTCAGCTGGCCGGCCACGGCCCCGGGCAGGTCCGTGTCAGGCATCTCGTCGATGCCGAAGGCCCGCAGCCAGTGCCAGAAGCGATCCCGCTTCACCTGGGACATGGCCTTCACCATGGCCACGTTGCTGGAGACCTGGAGCACCGTGGGGAAATCGATCAGACCGTTGGCGCGGCGGTCATGGTTAAAGATCGGCCAGCCACCGATGCTCAGTTGGCCCACATCGTTCACCTTGTCGCCGGGGCGGATCGCCTTTTCCTGCAGGGCCAGGGCCAGATTGATCGGTTTGAAGGTGGAGCCTGGCTCGTAGAGGTCCTGCACCGACCATTCGCGGAACAGGGCGGGGTTGTAGCTCCAGAACTTGTTGGGGTCGTAGCTGGGGGTGGAGGCCAGGGCGAGGATCTCGCCGTTGCGGGCATTCATGACCAGGGCGGCGCCCTGCTTGGCCCTCCACTGCTTCACCTGCTTGCCCAGCGCCTGCTGGGCCACCTGCTGCAGGCGGGCATCGAGGGTGAGCTGCAGCCGCAGGTCGTCGCCATACAGCGCCCCGGCCTGCAGGCCATCCGGCAGGGGGGTGCCGTCGGCGCCGCGGCGCATGCTCATCGTCACCTCCTGGCGGCGCAGATCCCGGTCGCGGCTCTGCTCCAGGCCCGCCTGGGCGACCCGCTCCAGGTTGAGGAAGCCCACCACGTTGGCGAACAGCTGACCCTGGGGGTAAACCCGCTGCGGGTAGGCCTCCAGATCGATGCCGCTGATGCCCAGTTCCCGCACCCGGTGGGCCGTTTCCGGGTCCAGGCCTGTGGCGAGCTTGACGCCGCTGCGGCGGCTGCCGATGGTTTGCAGCAGGTCGCCCGGGGGCCGCGCCAGAACCTTGGACAGTTCCCGGACGACGTCGGCGGGGGGGCGAATGTTCTGGGGGTCGTCGCCGGGCAGGTTGAAGTAGCGCGGATGGGCCCAGAGGGTGAAGCGCTCCTCGTCGAGGGCCACCAGCCGCCCCATGCGGTCAACGATGGTGCGCCGTTTGCCGATGGGGGTGATCGCCTGGGTCTGGATGGCCCTGGCCCTGGCCTGGAGAGCCGGTGCCTGCACCACCTGGAGCCAGGCCAGGCGTCCCGCCAGTCCGACCAGGGCCGCGCAGAGCAGCAGATAGACGGCCAGCATCCGGCCGGTGGGGATCGGCTGGATCTCCACCACCCGCCGCGTCGCGGTCCCCTTGCCGCGGCGCCCACCGCCCTTGTCGGCGTCGGCCTGGCCGCCGACGTCGCCGGAGGACCTCGAACGGAACGGGGAAGGCATCAATAGCCGGCCGGAATGGCGCGCAGCTGGAAGCCGGCGAGCAGGGGAAGGGAAGCGCGGGGACGGTTGCTGCGGGGCTCAGGCAGGTGGATCAGCTTGTCGCTGCTGGTGGGCTCCAGCAGACCGGGCCGCCGGACCAGGCTGAGGTGGTGCTGCTCGAGCAGGGCGGAGGACTCCTGCATGCGGTGCTCGAGGGTCTTGGAGGCCTGCAACTGGGCGAAGCTGTGGGCCCACTGGTTCTGCCAGTGGAGGGTGAGGGCACTCAGGCCGAGCATGGAGAGCCCCAGTCCCACCAGGGCGCCGCTGCTGATCCGATGCAGACCGGCCAGCCAGGGCGCCTGCCGTTCAATCTTGCGCGCCGAAAGGGACCCCTCGATCAGATGGAGGGGCCTCAGTCTGGGCAGGGGATTCTGGCTGCGTGGGGCGGGGGAGGCGGCCAAGGGACCTGAAAGGCACTGCGCAAGTGAACCACCCCAGGGGGGCGCCAGCAAGCGGTGTCAGTCGGCGAGAAAGAGGAGATTCATGAAGGTCAGCCCATTCCAGAGGGCGTGCATCAGAATGGCGGAGCCCAGTCGGCCGCTGCGCCACCGCAACCAGCCCAGTCCGAGGCCGAGCACGAACAGGGGCGCCAGCTCCGCCAGGCTCAGGTGGGCGATCGCGAACACGGCGGCACTGAGGATCACCGCGCCGGCGCCACCGAGCCTCTGGCCCGCCACCGGCAGCAGCACGCCCCGGAAAAGAAGCTCCTCGAACAGGGGCGCCACCACCAGGGCGGTGAGGGCGAAGCAGGAGAGGGCCAGGGGATCGGCGCTGGTCAGCACCAGGTCCAGCAGCGGATTGCTCCCGCCTGGGTCGCTCCAGACCCTGTCGATGACCCAGCTGGAGGCCGTCACCACCGGCAGCACCATCAACAGGCTGACGAGGGCACCGCTGAAGGCGGACCGGGCAGGCCGCCACTGCCATTGCAGCCAGCCCCCCGCAGGACTGGGGGTACGGCGCGGCAGCATCAGGCCGAGCAGCAGCAGGGGCGTCGCCATCAGGGCCGCGTAGAGCACCAGCACCTCGATGCCCTGGCTGAGGGCCCTCGGTGTGGCCAGGCGCTCCAGGACGATCTGGAGCGGCGGCTGCACCACGACCGGAACGACGACCTCCCCGAGCACCACGAACCCGCCGGCGATCAGCAGGGTCACATCGACGGGGCTCAGGGGTGGACCCAGAAGCGGTGGCGCGGCCGGTAGGCGCTGACGCCAGGCCATCCAGCCCTGGCGCAGCAGCAGGACGACCCCCGCCAGAAGAAACAGGGCCGGCAGCGTGGTCACCGCCAGCAGCCTCAAGAGCAGCCCCAGGGACCGCTCCTCCGCCGGACAGGTCCCCGGGTCCCCCGGCAGCTGTTCGCAGACCAGCTGCTGCACCATCAGGGGCGCTGACCAGGGGGCCAGCAGCTCCTGCCGCCGCCGGGCATCCACGGAGCGTCCGTCGAGCAGGGCGTCGACCAGGGGGCGTCGCCCGGCGTCCACCTGGGTGGCCAGTGGCTCCAGTTCCGTCGCATCGACCGGGGCCGCAGGATCCGCCTCGGAGCGTTCCAGCAGGGCCAGTTCGAGGCGGCGCAGGGCCAGCGGTGGCTCCTCGGAGGCCTCCAGCTGCCGCCTCAGCTCCAGCTTGAGGTCCTGGCGGGGGGCCTCCCCGGCCAGGAGCGGCCGCAGGCCCGGTGGGACAGCGTCGGCTGCCAGCGCCCCCAGTTCCAGCTGCCGCAGGCTGAGGGAATCCACCACCGACGGCCGCTCCAGGCTGTCGATCAGCCCCCCCACCCACAACAGGGCGCAGAGGGCCAGGCTGAGCAGAGCCAGCAGGCTCTTCCAGCCCGGCGGTGCGGCGGGGGGTCCGGATCGGGAAGGGGTTCCGTTCAACCGGACCACCTCGGTGGCAAGGGCAGCTGATTCTCCCCTGCCCCTGGACTCTGGCCGCTCCCATACGATGGCCGGGCCTGCGCCACAAGCACCGTGCCCCTTCGCATCGTGCTGGTCCGCCATGGGCTGAGCAGCTTCAACCTGGAGCACCGCATCCAGGGCCGTGACGACCTCTCCAACCTCACCGAGGAGGGGCAGCGCCAGGCCTGTCGCACGGGCGAGGCCCTGGCCGAGCTGCCGTTCAGTGCCGTCTACAGCTCGCCCCTGCAGCGGGCCAGCGCCACGGCGGCGGCCCTGCTCGCCAGCCATGGCTCGCCGCTGAGCCCCCACTACGACGACGATCTGCTGGAGATCGATCTGGCGCCCTGGAGCGGCTTGCTGCGCAGCGAGGTGCGGGTGCTGGATCCGGAGCAGGAGCGCCGCTGGCGCGAGGCCCCCGAGACCATGGAGATGCAGCGCGCCGACGGCAGCCGTTTTCTGCCGGTGCCCGAGCTGCTGGAGCAGGCGGGCCGCTTCGCCGATCGGCTGCTGACGCGCCACGGCGATGGCGACACCGTGCTCGTGGTGGCCCATAACGCCATCCTGCGCTGCCTGGTGCTGCATCTGCTCGGGCTGCCGGCCAGTGGTTTCCTGCGCCTGAGGCTCGACAACGCGTCCATTTCCGTGCTCAACCTGGTCCGCGGCGAGGGGGGGCGTGCTTCGGTGCAGCTGGAATCCCTCAACGGCACCGCCCACCTGGGTGCCCCCCTGCCGCCGGCCGGAGCGGGCTGCCGGCTGCTGCTGGTGCGCCATGGCGAGACCGACTGGAACCGGGAGGGCCGTTTCCAGGGCCAGATCGATATCCCCCTCAATGCCCACGGCCTGGCCCAGGCGGAGGCGGCACGGGCCTTCCTGGCGCCGATCCCGCTGCAGCGCGCCTACAGCAGCGACATGGCCCGCCCCCTGCGCACCGCCGAGGTGATCCTGGGTTCCCACCCCGGGGTGCCCCTCACCACCAACCGGGGGCTGCGGGAGATCGGCCATGGCCTCTGGGAGGGCCGGCTGGAGAGCGAGATCGCCGCCGGCTGGCCCGATCTCCTGGCCGCCTGGAAACGCAGCCCCGAAACGGTGCAGATGCCCGAGGGCGAGACCATCGTTGAGGTGTGGGACCGGTCCCTGGCGGCCTGGAACCACATCGCTGCCGGGCTGGGGCCCCAGGAGACGGCCCTGGTGGTCGCCCATGATGCGGTCAACAAGACCATCCTCTGCGCCTTGCTCGGTCTTTCCCCCGGCGACATCTGGACCGTGAAGCAGGGCAACGGCGGTGTCACCGTGATCGATTACCCCCGGGGGGCGACGGCAACGCCGGTGGTGACCGCCCTCAACCTCACCGCCCATCTGGGCGGCGTCATCGACCGCACGGCCGCCGGCGCCCTCTAGCCGGCCCACCCCCCGAGGCCCCTGCCATGGTCCGTCAGCTGCTGATCCGCGGGGTGCATCTGCTGGAAGCCCCAAGCCGGCCGCCCCGGCGGGCCGACGTGCTGCTGGAGGACGGCGTGCTGGTGGCGATCGATCCGGATTTGTCCGCCGTGTCAGGGGAGGCTTGCGTCAGTGCCGACGGGTGCTGGTTCGGCCCCGCACTGGTGGATCCCCACAGTGTGCTGGAGGAGCCGCTGCAGGGGAGGGCGGAAACCCTGGCCAGCCTTGGGGCCGCCGCCGCCGCCGGGGGCTACGGCACCGTGGCCCTGCTTCCCTGGGCCCCCACCTGGCGGGACCGCCCCGAGCGGCTCGGCTGGAGCTGGCCCGAGCCTCTGGAGTTGCTCCCCTGGGGCAGCTTCAGTGTCGATGGCCTCGACCGGGAGCTGGCCCCCCACGCCGACCAGTTGGCCGCCGGCGCCTGCGGCCTGGCGGCCGGGGCGACCCTGCCGCCGATCGACCTGCTGGAGCGGGGCCTGAGGCTCGCCGAGATGGGGGACCGGCCGGTGCTGCTGCCGCCCCGGGACCGGTCCCTGGCCCAGCGGGGTTTTGTGCGGGAGCGGGTGGAGGCCCTGCGGGCGGGCTGGCCCCTCGACCCCCCCGGCAGCGAGACCCTCCCCCTGGAGACCCTGCTCAACCTGGCCGGCGACCTGCCCGGCCTCCAGCTGCGGCTGATGAATGTCTCCACCGCTGAAGCGGTGGCGCGTCTGCGGCGCCAGGCCCGCCCGCCGATGGCTTCCGTGTGCTGGTGGCATCTGGTGGCAGACAGTGGTGGCCTTGATCCGGCCGAGGACGGCTGGCTGCTGGAGCCCGCCCTCGGGGCACCGGCCGACCGACGGGCCCTGATCGACGCCCTCGCCAATGGCGTCATCAGTGCCGTTGCGGTCCACCACGTGGCCCTCGATGCCGAGGAGGAGCTGCTGCCCCTGGATCAACGCCGCCCTGGGGTGGCTGGCCATGGCCTGGTGCTGTCCCTGCTCTGGGAGGAGCTGGTGGGACGCCAGGGTTGGCGGGCGGAGCAGCTCTGGCAGGCGCTCTGCTGGGGACCCGCCCGCTTCCTGGGGCGGCCCCAGCCCTTGCTGGCCCCTGGCACGCGCCAGTGGCTGCTGTTTGACCCTGGCCACGCCTGGCGCTGGGCGGACGCATCGCCGGGCTCCCTGGCGGCCAACCGGCCCTGCCGGGACCGTCAGCTGCAGGGACGGGTGATCGCCACAGGGCTCAGCGATCCAGCTGGCTGGGTTCTGGCAGCGGGCCCGCCGAACTGAACGGGAAGAAACGCCAGAAGGCCCGGCCGATCAGCTCGGATTCGGGCAGCAGCGGACCGCCGGGCCAGAAGCGGGCATCCCAGCTGTTGGCCCGGTTGTCGCCCATCACCACGAGATGGCCGGGGGGCACCACCACATCCAGGGTGCGGCAGGGGCCGACCCCCTGACGATCGACGGGGCAGTAGTTGCGGACGTAGGGCTCGTCGAGGGGGCGGCCATTGATCGTGACGCGCCCGCGGGGATCGGCCACCACCCGCTCCCCGGGCAGCGCGATCACCCGTTTGATGTAGGCGTCACAGGCCGGTTGCTGAAGGCCCGGCAGGGAACCGATCAGGGGCAGGTTGACCAGCAGGCAGCGCAATCCACCGGGCTTGGTCGGTCCGGTGAGGATCGGATCGAAGTGGTACGGGGAGCGGAACACCACCACCTCGCCGCGCTTGGGGGGCCGTTGTCGGAAGGTGAGCTTCTCCACCAGCAGCCGGTCCTGCAGCTGCAGGCCCGGCAGCATGGAGCCGGAGGGGATGTAACGGGCCTCCAGCAGGAACTGGCGGATCCCCAGGGCCACCGCCAGGGTGATCAGGACACTGCGCCAGAAGGCCCAGGGGCTTTCCTGTCGCGGTTCTGAGTGGGGCTGCGGCTCGTCGCGAGCGCCGTCGTCGACCTGGGGATCCGATGGGCTCAAGGGGTACGCGCGGCAGGTTCGGTGGTCGGGAGGCAGATTAGGCACGCATCCGCCCGCCGCGTCCCCGATGGCACGCCCACGCTGGCACCAGACCCTGGCCCTGCCCTCCAGTGGCCTGGGCCGCCGCTGGGATCGCTTCGTGGCGCTCTGGGCCGCCCTGAATCTGGTGTGGGTGGCGTTCGACGTCACCTACATCCCCCTGCGCACCTTCTGGCTGCAGCGCAACCTCTACCCGCTGCCGTCGGTGCCCCTGGTGGTGCCGCTCACCTTCATCCCCGACATCACCCCCTGGGTGGATCCGATCAAAGGGATCGAACCCCACCGCGAGACCCAGGCCTACCTGGACCAGTTCGCTCGCCTGGATGCGGCCCTGCGCCAGGGCCCCCCGGGGCGGCCCAGCCCCGCCCAGGACAAGCTCCTGGTGGAGCAGGTGCGGCTCACCGTCGAGATGATCGACTCCAACCCGATGCTGGCCTCGGGCACCTCCGGCACCCTGGAGAAGATCAAGAACCGCCTGCGCCAGCGCGCCGACAAGGACTCGGCCAAGCAGGCGGCGGCGGTGCTGCTGAGTCCCGCCTGGCTGGCCTCCCATCCCTGGGACCAGGAGCGGTTGTTCTGGCGCCAGCAGGTGCTGCCCCTGGTGGCCACCACCTACTGGCGCTCGATCGATGAGAACGGGCGCCCCACCGACCATTTCTGGCGCTACGACCTGATTCTGTTCCAGAGCGTCTTCGCCCTGGATATCCTGCTGCGGGCCTACCGCCTGCGCCGCCGCCTGCCGGGCCTGAGCTGGAACCGGGCCCTGCTGCGGCGCTGGATCGACCTGCCCCTGCTGCTGCCCTTCTGGCGCCTGCTGCGGGTGGTGCCGGTGCTGGAGCGGCTGCACACCAGCGGGCTGATCACCATCGAGCCGATCCGGGCCGTCATCAGCCGCGGCGTGGTGGCCCTGCTGGCGGTCGAGCTGTTCGAGGTGCTGGCGCTGCAGCTGATCGATGGCCTGCAGCAGCTGATCCGCTCACGCCGCTGGCCGATGCGGATCCGGGCCCTGCGCAGCCATCAGACCGTGGTCAGCAACGATGAGCGGGAACTGGTGGAACTGCTGCGGATCTGGGGCCCCCTGCTGCTGGTGCGGGTGGCGCCGCGCCTGGCGCCCGAGCTGCAGGGGGTGCTGGGCCATGCCCTGCAGCAGAGCCTCCAGAACGCCATCGTGCCGCCGGGCCTGCGCCAGCTCCAGCCGCTGCTGCAGGTGGAGAAGGGGCTCTCCCGCCAGCTGGCCGGGGGGATGGTGGACAGCCTGCTCGACCTCACCCGCAGCACCGGGGAGCGCCTCAGCCGGCGCGATGACCAGCAGCTGGAGCTGTTGCAGCGCTTCATCGACCGCTTCTGGGAGGAACTGGCCGAAGCCCTGGAGAGCGGACCGGCCCTGGAACGCTCCCAGCAGTTGCTCTGCACCTTCCTCGAGGAGTTCAAGGGGACCTACCTGAGCCAGATCAGCCGGGCCGGCATCGAAGGGCTGATCGAGGAGCTCGACCAGTTGATGGTGAAGGGCTCCCAAGGTCCGGGCGAAGGCAACGATCCGGCCTAGCCGAGCAGCTCCTGCCATTCCTCGGGGCGGAACCCGGTGACGATCCGCCCCGAGGCCGTGACCAGAAAGGGACGCTTGATCAGGCGCCCATCGGCGGCAAGGGCCGCCAGGGCCGTGGCCGTGTCCATCGCCTTCACCGTGGCGGCGCCCAGGGCCCGGTAGCTCTGGCCACTGGTGTTGAACAGCCGGCCGAAGCCACCCAGCTGGCGGTGGGCCTCGCTGAGCAGCTCCAGGGACGGGGGGGCGTTGGTGATGTCGATGGCTTCGAACGGGATCTGCCGATGCCGCATCCAAGCCAACGCCTTGCGACAGGTGCTGCAGCCGGCGTAATGAAAGAGGCGATGGACCGCCTGATCAGCCATGCAGGCTCACTTGCGGCCGACGAGGGCCTTGAGGGCGCCGACCAGGCTGTTGGAGCCCTTGCCCACACCGGAGTCCGGCTTGGTGCGGATGGTGACGTCCCCGTTGACGGTGGTGCGGCAGCTGAGGCGGTAGCTGGAGGGACGATCCGCCAGGTAGACCTCCTCGACGTCGCTGCGGGGGGAGAGGTTGCGGGCCCCTTCCACCACTTCCACCACACAGGTGCCGCACTGGCCGAGGCCGCCGCAGTTGTTGAGGTTGTTGAGGCCCGTGTAGGGATTCACCCCGGCGTCAAGGGCCGCCTTGCGCAGATTCGCCCCTTCAATACAACCAACCTGCTGGCCTTCCTTTTCGAAACGGATGGTGGGCACGGTCGATCGTGGGTAGGGGGCGCCGCCCAACTTAGGTCACACCGCGTCCCAACGATCCCACTTTCGTTGCCTTGGGAAAGGATCGTGGCCTTGGGATCGGATCGGGGCGGCCCGGAGGGGCTCCCTACGATGGGCGGGTTGCCCGCAGACCTTGCTCTCTTCCGATCCCGCCCCGGCCCGGCAAGGCACCTACGACCTGGTGGTGCAGCAGCTGATCCCCGGTTACGCCAGTCTCGCTCGCCTGTCGGTGGCGCTGCTGGCCTCCTCTCCCCTGGCGTCAAGGCAAGCGGCGGAGGTGCTGGTGGCGGGCTGTGGCACGGGGGCCGAACTGCTGGAGGCCGATGGCCAGCGGCCGGACTGGCGGCTCACCGCCATCGATCCATCGGCGGAGATGCTGGCGGTGGCCCGGCAGAGGCTGCACAACAGGGGCCAGATCGACTGGCACCACGCGACGGTGGAGCAACTGGGTGCCGAGGCCCGTTTCGATGGCGCCCTGTCGGTGCTGGTGCTGCAGTCCCTCCCCGACGACGGCACCAAGCTGACCTTTCTGACCGCCCTCGCCCGCAGCCTCAGGCCCCAGGGACAGCTGGTGCTCGTCGATCTGATGCGCCCGGAGCGCTCGCCCCTGTCGCCCCAGGTGGCCGAGGCCTGGCGCTGCTTCCAGCGGGCCAGCGGGGTGGTTGGAGGGGCGGTGGATCCCACCGCCCAGATTCAGGGCTTCCACCCCATCGGCATCGCCCGGCTGACGGCTCTGGTGGAGGCCGCCGGCCTCAGCGATCCGGCACCGTTTTTCCAGGCCCTCGACTTCCAGGGCTTTCTGCTACAGCGACGGGCCTGAAGCGCGGTTCGATGGACTCCTGATCGCCGGGGAGCAGGGGCCGGTCGGTGATCACCCCGGCCAGGGGCACCAGCAGGGTCACGAGGCCGAGCAGGAATCCGGCAACGGCTCCGAAGGGCTGGTCGAAGAAGAGGTCGGAGGCTGCGTCCGTACCGTTGCCGTAGCCAGGGGATCTGGGCCCCGGACTGTCGGGCTCTCCGCTGGGCTGGTCGTCGCCGGCGGCAGGGGCCAGGGAGACACCACCGGCGCTGCTGCCCGATGATCCGGTGCTGAGGAGGGAGCCAGAGGCGGCGATGGACGGTTTGGTTCCGTGATGGGAACCGGAGCGGGGGAAGGGCCGGGCGTGTTGGACGTGATCCATGCAGTCGTGCAGCGGACGGACCGGTGCACTCGACGGGAAACAAAGGGTGTTTGGGTGATTCTGCCACCGATCGGCCCGTTCGGCCCTTCTGTGGGTGGTTTCCGACAGCGTTGGGGCCTCAGGCCGCCGGCCGTGACTGGGAGTGCTGCTGGCGGTGCAGGTGGAGGTCGGCGGGGGGGGCATCGGCCCCATCGAGCCGGGCGCGGATCGCCTGCACCTCCTCCAGGATCGAAGCCAGCAGCTGCTGGGTG